>MFTQ01000001.1 GCA_001785355.1 Candidatus Nomurabacteria bacterium RIFCSPHIGHO2_01_FULL_41_71
AGAATCTATGATCGGATCAATATAATTTACCCCATAAAACGAGTATGGATTTTGACCAAGAGCAAGAAGCGCCATTGCGCGACGTTCATTGTCCGTAAGAATTGAACTTACGACATTGCGCGAAGACATATATTTAAGAATATTATTTTTGATACTATCCGAAGCATTTCCCGCCGCTAAGGCGATGCCGGACCAATCGGTATACAAAGCGTTGCCGCCGAAAGAACCGTCGGAATCCTGCATAGCCACAAGATACGCAAGCGCGTCCGGAACACTAAAAGTCGGCGGAGCAACATACGATCCGCCGCCGCTAAAAACAGGCGCGGGATTGACAATCAAAGACTCGGTCGGGAAATAAAAATCTTGCTGAATGCCAACATTGTAAGAACCAATTGGAATTTCGGAAAAAATAATTTGACCGTTCGCGTCCACTGCTCCGGTCTTTGATTCCAGCGGCGACCAAGGATTATTCGGGTCTGGTTGGGTCAATCCGACGGTTACCCCGGTTCTGTTTTTCCAAGTGTTATCTTGATAGTCGTATTCTTCGGCAATAACAGTCAAAGTGTCGGTTATGGTTATTTCATTTGCGCTTAATAAAACTCTGTATTGCGGTCCAAAATACACATAAATATTTTCTCCGCCCGATAAAATATTTTGATCCATACCCACCCCCGGATAAGAATTATTGACCGTGTATTGCCAATTGTCGCACTTTTTTTCCGTGGCAACTTTTGTAATGCATTTCAAATACAAAGAGCCGAAAGAAGGATAATACTCCAAATCGGAAATATCAAAATCCGCGCTTGCTATATCGGCGCTATTTAAGACAGAGAGAACGCTTCGCGCGTCTATGGAGTGAGGAACACCCGCACTGTCATTCAAATCAATCGCGCCCGGAGCCGGAAGAGAAACCGCGCCGGAAAAAATAATAGTGTCGCCGTCTCGAATAATAAGGTTTTCTGTAAGTGTCGGGATATTGACAATATCATCAGGAACAATATCGGTCGCATAGGCGAAATTAAATATCGCTAAACCAAAAAGAATGCCGAATGTCAATAATTTTTTCATAATTTTATTTTTATTAATAATTTTTCTCATATTTCCAGGATACGACATCCCCGGATTTTAATTTATAATTCGATACTCCCACCGTCGCCTGTATGCCATTCACATAATAAATCCAGTATTTTCCTCCGCTTGACCCGACTGCGTTTATCTCTTCAATGAATTTACCCATGCCCGTATAATTTTTTTCTTTGAAATGAATCTTGCCCTCTCGCTGAAGCTTGTCCATAAAATCGTAAATATTTTCCCCTGCCGTAATTTCACTTTCATATTTCTCTCCGTTAATTTCCAAAATCGCCACCAGGGAGGCTTTGCCTGCGGGATTGGGCGGCGAAGAATTTTCTTTGGGAGATGTTTGAAAAATCAGAAAAAAAGCTCCGAAGATCAAGATAATTAAAACTGCTACACCTGTTCCTATTTTTTTTTCTTTATTCATAAAATTCGCCCCTAAAAATAAAAAAACCCCGCCGAGGAGGAGTCATTCCGATAAATGCTGATACAGCATTTTGATTCCTGCTCGGGACTTACTTCATGATTGGTATTCGGACTTTCCTTGGCTTTAGAGCCTTGGATTACCGTAGCGGCACTGTGGAGGATTCTCACCTCACTTCCCCAAACATGAAACTATTTAATTGTTAAACACTCTCTTATAATACATTTTTAATCCAAAACCGCAATGTGGACAACTTACCCTATTTTACCGATATTTTGGAGGTTCTTCTGTAATATTAGCCAGATGATTAAAACTGCGCGCAAAAGCATAAAGCGCGCTTGAAAGACGATTTAAATATGCCAATGTATCTTTACCAACTTTTATTTTCCCATCTTCTACCACACCAACAACTCGTCTCTCTGCTCGACGAGCAATAGTGCGCGCTATATCGGATAAAGTTGCCAACTCCACGCCGCCAGAAACAAAAAAAGTTTTAATCGGCGGTAATGTTTTTTCAATACCATCAATAATTTCTTCCAACCATTTTACTTTCTCTTCTAAAATAGTTTTATCCGCGCCAGCTAACTCTGCTTGAATGATAAAAAGATCTTGTTGAATGCGATTAACTGTATCAGAAACTAGGACTTCTTTGTTTGGTAATTTGAAAGAAATATCACCGGTTTTTATTTTTATCAATCCAAGAAAAGAATTTATCTCATCGAGCGACCCTAGCGCTTCAGCAATACTTGAGCTTTTTGACACTCTTTGATCACAACTAAATGTTTTAGTTGTTCCTCCGTCTCCTTTTCTTGTATATAACATACAACTATATTTCACAAAGACCGCCCACACAGGCAAGCTCGCGCTTAACCTCTGTCTCGTCGTCTCTCTCATAAGTGACAATCTTGGAAAAATCCAAATTGCCAAGACGTTTTTTCATTTCCTCATACTTTTCCTTCGTAATTACCTCATATGGAGCTAATTGATAAACATGATTTGAGCGAGGCAAGAATGAAAGCCCGCCGACCAAATCCCAATTCTCATAAACCCAATTTGCGACTTTCAGCCACTCGTCGTCTCCGACAGAGACCGTGACTGACGGATTGTGCTCGGTAAAATGTTTCTTGACTATTTTCCAATGTTCTAATTGCGCGATAGCGTTTATATCATCTTTACAAATGGCTCCGTCGGGCGCTTTGACCGGGAACTCAAGCACAAATGTTGAGGCGGTTTCAAGAGTTTGTCCGATTTCCGGATAATAAGGCACGCCTTGATCCTTGAGCATTTTAAAAAGCGCATCGGTGGCTGAAATGCGGATACGGCGGATATAATATGAAGAGTGACGGGGATGCATGCCGCTCGCGCAATCCACGGTTTGCGAAACTGTCCCCGATGGCTTTACGCAAGTAATACAGGTTGATTGCTCTATGCCAAAACGCTTTGCGTATTTTTTATTTGTTTCAATCGCGGCTAATTTCATTTTTTCAAGAATCTTTGGATCACGAACCAATTGGCAATCCCATTGTCCGGTGACAGACACGCCGAGCAGTCTTTCTTTTTCACAATTCTTTTTCCATTCTTTGGACAGATACGGAAAATAAGTGAGAGTTGATTGATAGGTGCCAAGAATCGTCGCAACACGGACCTTTTTCATAAGTGTTTCCTCGGTGTCATCCGCTCGCGCGACGACTTCAGAAAGATTACAAAATTGTTTTGACTGCAAAACGATTTCACCGCATGGGTTTGTTCCCCATGCAGGATATATTCCGCCCTTCCATTGATTGAGTCTTCGCTTTGGCAAGGTGCCGGCAAGCCCTCCGCGATTAAATATCCCGCGTTCACCGCTGCCACTTTTCATTAACGCTATCCATTCATCGATAAATTCTGTCGATGTCGGTTTTGTAAGATAAACGGCAGAATTATTTGCAAGCATTCTTTGTCCTTCGGTATTATAGAATTGTCCTTTCTTGGAATCACGAATTGCCTCATCGTCCAAATCAGAAAGTGAAATCATGGCGCTTCTGCGAACACCGCCAGCCACCACACATTCTCCAATTTTGCAAATAATATCGTGAGCGTCAAGATTGGAAAGATGCCTGCCTTGACGACCAAGTATTCGTTCGCGAGTAAATTCAAGTAGAGAACGAAGCGATTCGGGTCCGGAACTCTTCCCCCCCATGGTTTTAAGGCGTGATCCGGCGGGACGGATAAGAGAGTAATCAAAAATAATGTCTTCGCCTGCAAACCATGTTTTAAGACCGAAAGAAAATGCATCCGCCCAACCTTCCTTGCTGTCAGGAATGATGAGTGTTGATAATTTCTTGCCTGTTTGTCTTTGAATTTGCGGAAGCGCTTGGATATTTTCGCTTTCCACAGACCAACCAACCCCGGTTCCGCACATAGAGATATACATAATTTCGGCAAAATCTTGGAAACTTCTCGGGGCTATAAAAGAGCAGTTATACGCGCAAACATTTGTCCGCCTAGTTGCTTTTCCGGCGAATTGCAAAAGTCGCATAGACGGCATCGCTTCTTGTTTGAGGATTGTTTCTCTAATTTCCGCATACTCATCTTCGGTAAGTTTGCCGTTTATGTTGTCGCGCATAAAATCAATATAACGATCAATAGTCTCGATCCATGTTTCTCGGCGTCCTTCCTCTTCTTTCCACTTTGCGTAAGTGCGGTAGTAAACAAATTCGGCAAGCGGATTTTTAAAATATTTTTTGCTTTTTGCCACAAGCTCTTTAATTTTCTCCGGCACAAAGCCGATTTTTCCCCGCACCAATGACCTCTCTTTCCGATACAGAATGTATGATTTTGCCGTTGCTAAAAAATTGGACGCGATAAGTTCGTTTTCCACGATGTCCTGTATGGTCTCGACATGCGGAATAAAATTTTTTATTTCCTTTTCTTTTTTCAGAGCCAAAAGAGCGTCCAATACTCTCTGGGTCACTTGAACGGCATACGCTTCATCACCTTCTTTCACCGATTGCATTGCTCGAAAAACAGCGCGGGTGATGCGTTTTTCATCAAAGGGAACCACCATGCCATCTCGTTTTTGTATTTGTTGAAGAGGAAAATATTTTTTTTTATTTTTATTATTTTTCATACTCGTTTTGGATTGAAAATCATCATAAGCGAGTGTGTTTCAAACTTTTTATTCTCAATAACGAATCGATAAATAAGCGGAGAGAAAATAACAGCGAAGCCGACATTCCCCGCCAGATGAAGCGCGGTAAATGGAATCTGTCCCGCAAGCGCTTCCATAAAAGGTTGGTGAAAAAGAAGCGGACCGACAGAAAGGCCGGTAATAATATCGAAGACGAGAGTTCCCATCACGGCAAACTTTGCGTAATTCCACGAGCTATTATTTTTATTTTTAAAATAGAGTGATGCCCACAATCCTAAAAATCCGTAAGTGCTTGCTGTTATGAAAGTCCACATTCCGACTTTGGAAGTTATAATGTCGTAAAAAACCATACTTAAAAATGCGAATAAAAATCCCGCGATCTTTCCATAAGCTTTAGAGAACGGCATTTGTGTTGCGAGTATCGGCTCAATATTTGGCGGACGAAAAGGAATAAGCCGAATCAAGAGACAAGCAATAAATCCCACAAGATATTTGAACCAATTCTTTTTGTATGTTTCCATGATAAGGGTCGTTAAAACTGCTTGGCAACACAATAAGCGGAGTGTATAATAAGTAAGTTGCATGACTTCGCAACTACCAAACCAGTATACAAAAAATATCAAGACAGATGCAAGAGTTAAAAACGATATTTTCGGCATAATAAAACACATATCCATTCCGTGGCAATGACTTTCATTTTTTAGCCAGCAATTGTAAGGATTATTAATTAACAAATATTTTTATGTTCAAATATCTTATTATTGAAATAACGTCCGCAATCATCGGGTTCATTGCATTTGCCGTGATTATTCGATATCTATGGAAACAGGGGCATTTTCATACCGTATTTAAACAAAAGTGGCTCTATGCGCCGATTGTCCTTCTTGTAATTGCATTTTTGGCGGGATTTATCGCAAACAAAACATATCCACCCGATTTTGCAATGCCGGCTTTTATGCACTCGCATGCTCCGGGAGGACTTCCTCCCTCTATTCCATTTGCAAAAATTATAGACTTTTTTAGATATAAAAATCGTTTTGAAAAAATTTTTGATATCGGCGCGAATCCAAATTCTGTTCCAAAAAAACCGCAAGCGTCGGACGCAGACGGTATCGTACGTATCAGTTTGACTGCGCAAGAAGTGATTTCTGAAATTTCCCCGGGAATTTATTTTAATTATTGGACATACAACAAACAAGTACCCGGACCAATGCTTCGCGTGCGTGAAGGTGATACGGTAGAACTTGCTTTGACAAATGATCCTTCGAGCCTTCATGATCACAACATAGACCTTCACGCGGTGACAGGTCCCGGGGGCGGAGCATCGCTTACACATGTGTCTCCCGGGGAGACAAAAACATTCCGATGGAAAGCTCTCGCGCCGGGACTTTATGTGTATCATTGCGCAATGCCGAATGTTTCAACCCATAACTCGCATGGGCAGTACGGTATGATTTTGGTTGATCCAAAAGAAGGATTTGCCAAAGTCGAAAAAGAATTTTATCTCATGCAAGGCGAACTTTACACTATGGGACAACTTGGTAAAAAAGGGCTTGTTATATTTGATTCCGACGCGCTTCTTTTGGGTCATCCAAACTATGTGACTTTCAATGGCCGAATAGAAACAACCCCGCGAATGCAGGCAAAGGTCGGCGACAAGGTTCGCATGTATGTCGGCAATGGAGGAGTGAACCTGATTTCTTCTTTCCATGTTATTGGAGAAATATTTGATACGGTCTACCCGAACGCAAGCATCGGCGGAGCGCTTGAACACAATACTCAAGCGACCGCGGTTCTTCCGGGCGGAACAAGCATCGTTGAATTTACGCTTAACGTTCCCGGTAAATATTTGCTCGTAGATCACGCGCTCGCGCGAATGAATAAAGGGGCGTGGGCTGTGCTTGAAGTGACGGGAGATGAAAACACGGATATTTTTAGGAAAGTTGATCATGCAGCTATGCACGATAATACACATTAATCTTTAATTTAGATGTCCGCTCCAAATTCGTTTGGAAAATCAAGCGAAACAGCGTGGGCGTGCCTACGGCACGCCCACTCCTTGGTTGGTTCTCAACCGCTAAGTTCCATTTTGGTGCGCGGGAGAGGAATCGCACCTCCACGCCCTTACGGGCACTACCACCTCAAGGTAGCTCGGCTACTGTTACGACACCCGCGCGTTATTTTGTCAAGTTTTATTTAGTTGCTACTTCTTCAGCTGTATCAATATCTTCATCTTCCTCCAGCGTTACCGCGCGCATTTTTTTGCGAACGTCTCGAACCGCTTTAGTGCGAATATAATATAGTTTTGATCTGCGAGCGCGAGATTTTTTCACTAACTCCACTTTATCTATCATCGGAGAATAGAGAGGGAAAATTCTTTCTACACCGATACCGGAGGCGATTCTTCTGACCGTAAATGTGGCTCCCGGCTCCGTGCCATGCTTGCGGGCAAGCACAATCCCCTCAAAAGCCTGCAGGCGAAATTTCATGGTTTTTTCAGTTTTTTTATTGGCTTTGGTGGATACTTTTTCTTCCGCAATCTTGGACCAAACCCGCACGGTATCCCCTGCGTGAAAATCAAGCTTCGCTCGCTCGACAATATCAATCGGAGTAAATTTGATCGTATTTAATTTCATCATTGAAATACTTTAACATAAAGGTTAGATGGAGGCAAATTTGGCAATAACAAGCGGTCGCATACTATTGCTAAATTAGATTTAAATAAATTCTGCTTGATAGCAGGAAACACAGTAGACTATTTCCGGCCGAGTAGGGGCATAAGAAGTTCTGATGCTGATGCCGCACTTCATACATGCTCGATTATGAAGCTTTGGCATTTGTAACTTATCAAAACGCGCATTTTCTCTGCATTTAAGACATCGCGCCGGCAGAGGTATGTTCATTTTGCGCAAGAGATCAAACTCAATTTGCGCTATTTTGTATTTTCTATCACAAGTGGTGCAGGAAATTATTTCTTTTAAGATTGATCCATTTATTTTACTGATAGTTTCTGGAAGATTATCGCCCGAAATAGTCGCTTCTGGTTGTTTCTCCACTTCATCGTTCCAAGTATATCCTTCCTTTAATGCTTCTTCTCTTGTTTTCGGAAAAAATTTATTAGCGTTGGAATTATTGTAATGGAAATTACTGAAACCAGCTCCAAAAAACTCTCCGTAAAACCACTTGCGTCCAAGCTCATCTACATAAGGATTTTTTTTCATATCTGCAATAATTTGTGCCCTCAATTTTTCATAATCTTCTTTACTATATTGCTTATTTAAGATGCTGTAGCTCTTACGCTTAAGATTTACGCAACCAAAATTATTTTTGGAAGCTATGCACCAGAGAGAATATTCAGTATTGATGGAGTCTGGGAAACAATAAGCTGAAAATTTTATATTGCTTACTCCGTCGCCTACTTGAATGGAATCATAAATCAATTCGGCTCGATTCCCCCACCCCGAGTAATCCACACAATCTTTTGAAGTATGAACGGAAAGAAATTGGCACCATTTACAATTCTCCGCGCCTCCAGCATTATACATTTCTTTAGAATTTCTTGATTCATAAACATATTCGCCAGTAACATTCACATTGAGGGAGTTCCCCGTCATGTAACGATAGGGAAATTTCTTCCAAAATGCTTCCGCCTCCTTTTGCAATTTTTTTATGCCGGAGCGGGTATTTAATTCAAATTTTTTTAATTTTTCAAAGTATTCTTCTTTTGAATATTGTTTATTAAAAATCTGATAAGATGCTCCGCGTAAATTCGCACAGCCAATGCAATTCATACAACTGTAACAATTCCTAGAGAACCAGACATCGGTACAGTCGGAACATTCCTGGGAATAAAATATCCGATAAGACTTATCTATTCCGATTGACTCATAACACAGTTCAGAGTTATAAAAGACACGTAATGAATCTGCTGTATCTTTGGCTCCATTTAAGATGGAAGAAAAATAGACATTTTCACAGTAATCTGCCCAGGATACCAGCACGCAATTTTTTGAATAAGCAATTGCGTTACTATAATCACAATTTTTCAAAGTTAAATAATCCGTTTCGAGTGTGGCATATGGTGTTTTCTCGGAAAGTTCCTTCACTTGTTCCAGAAAAGGGCGACTTGAGTCATAATTTATGGCATATTCCGTTCCATCCCAACTGTCCCCCCACCAACATGGCTGACAATACACAGTAATTTTCTGGGTGGGTGAAAATATAGACAACATGCGATTTCCGCATTTATCACAATTCCGCCAAAAAAGTGACCAGGCATTAACACAAGCCATTCGCCTGACCATCCGACATTCCGGACACCAGGTCGGCGGTGGAACTTTTATTTTTTCATAGAAATTAAAATCTTCGGTTTCTATCGTGAATTTTTTTTTACAATTCTGGCAATTTTTAGTTTCAGCTTTCATTTTTTGTCTATTCTACCATTCGCGCGAATTAGAGAATTGAATTCTTTCGGCAAAGGTGATTCTACTTTTATAATTTTACCACTTAGATTCCTAAATTCTATGGACTTGGCGTGAAGGGCAAGACGGGAAATATTTTTAGGACAAAGCCCGTTTGGATTATAAAGCGAATCGCAAACGACCGGATGATTGAGGTATTTCATGTGAACCCGTATCTGGTGGGTCCGGCCGGTTTTGGGTCGAACTTCCAGAAAAGTAAAAGGCGCAGTGTGTTCAAAATTTTTATCCGTGTCGGAGCCCTTTAGGGTAAAGCGGGAAAAATTTTGAACACACGAAGCCTTAAATCTTTTCAGTACTTTATATTCCGTGATCGCTTCCCGCATTTCCCCTCTTGCTCCCCTTCCTGCCAATCTCCTCCTAAAATCCCGCGGACTCCGTCCGATCGACTTATTTATTATTCCATGATCATTTTTTACATAACCCGAAACAATGGCGTTGTAAATTTTTTTAATTTGCCTATCCTTAAATTGTTTTTTTAAAAATTCATGAGCTTTTTGATTCTTGGCAAGGATCATTACTCCGGAAGTTTCTTTATCCAAACGGTGCGCCAGTTCCAACTTCGGATATTTCTTCAGAAAATAATCAAAAACGCTTTTTTCTTTTTCTTTTTCAATTTTATTAACCAAAATTCCCGAAGGCTTATCAATCGCCAAAATATTCGCGTCTTCATATAAAATTTTTATCCGCATGTGCCCCCTCATGGTCTCGGATATTGTAAGGTGAGACGTTGTAAGGGTTCTTTCAGCAATTTGAGTATATCACACCGAAGCCTCTCGGTAGGGGCTAGATTTTTGTGAATGCTACAAATAACACACAAAAGGGGCGTTTGGAGTGCTGTCTCATTTACAAGACTATTTTCCATTTTGCCTGCCTTGGTATTCCAAAAATTTATTAGTACCACAATCATCTTCCATATGG
Source organism: Candidatus Nomurabacteria bacterium RIFCSPHIGHO2_01_FULL_41_71 (assembly GCA_001785355.1). GTDB lineage: Bacteria > Patescibacteriota > Minisyncoccia > Phycocordibacterales > UBA9973 > UBA9973. Next base: position 10,028 of record MFTQ01000001.1, read on the forward strand.
CTCAAGATTAACTGAATTGATTTATAAGGTCCGGTTGGAAGAGAATCAATATATTTGCATTTTCTATATTCGGGTTTCCATAAATTAGCTGCCAAGTTATTCAAGTTTGTAAACAATCCAAAAAGAATACTGCCGGCTTGCCCCAATGAAAACTTATGAAAATCTGATTTCTCTCCTGGGAAGCGGATGTGATAGGTCAATGGTCCGAGTTCGTGTCCAATCATTCGCACTGCCGCCTGACGGATATTGCCATTTTCGTGCTGAAGCAATTGAAACAGCCAGGGGAATAAAAAGTCTGGCTGGTTCTCCTTGTTGTGCAAAAAATACATAACCGATATCGCCATCACGAAATTTTCCTGCCGAAAATCTTCATTGATCTTTGCATATTCCTTTGGAGCATTTTCAATAATTGACGCAATATCTTTATATTGACCGCCATGGGAACTGTACAGCAATTTACGCACCCCTCTCGCCGCCAGACGGCTCTGGTTGTTGTCTGCCGTCAAAATAGCATTAAAAAGTTCACGGAAGGTTTTTAATGTTTCCATTATTTAATGATTTTATCACTTTTCTAAATAATTGCTTAGAGGAAAATAGTGTTTTGAGAGTAGAATTGGGACTATGATAGAATAAGAATATTATTAATAATCCCTAAAATTTTTATGAAAATTAACCCAAATATATTTATTGGCGACAAAAAATGGATAGAAAAAATTAGTGCAGTCGGAGTTTTTGAAGAAAAAATTACGCAATGGATTAAAGATTGTAGAGATGGAAGTTTGTCTAAAGAGGATGTATTAAATGTTACACAGAAAGTTGCAGAACATCGCAATACTCCTGCTCTTATAGAAGAAATAAAACAACGGCTAAATTAGATTTAGAATTAACACAACTATCCTACATATTTTATCGAATTTTGACTTCTTTTCTTAAATTTAGAAACAGATTTATTTAAATATTTTTCTCGTATTTTTTGTGACGCAACTTTACCATCAAAATAATAAAGTTTATTTCCTTTTTTGTTTAATTTTCCTGAAAATGACCAAGTTTTAGGAATATACACTTCTCTAATTATTCCAAAAGCTACAGCACAAATAATTTTTATATTACTAACACTAGCCAAGCTAACACCCCAATTTCCCATTGTTATTTTATATAGTTCATCAGAACTAATGCCAAGATAGAATTGATCTTTAATATTTAGAAGAAGCACCGGTTCATTAAAAATTGCATCTTCTGCTTCGTACTCAATTTTAATATCAGCAAGCGACATTTTACCTCTTTCAAATGAATGATGTCCTAATACAAGATTAGTAAGGTTTTCTTTACCCATGAAATCAATAACAGCACTTTCAATTTCAAGAGCCTCTTTTTCTGTGAGACCATGTCGTAAAACAATTAAACCAACCTCTAATTCAGCAGATTGAATTTCTCTAATGGTTTTAACTTTTTTAGTTTCTTTCGTTTTTTCTTCAAGAGCACCCAACAAATGCTGATTGATGCGATTACCATATCCCTTGCCAACATAGAACACTTTATCCGTTCTCGGATCAGAAAGCAGGTAAACATAGTATTCGAGTTTTTCAATTGTTGACTGGGATAAATTATACATTACGACTTATAATACCATTTTTTATGAACTTGATATTGTTTTATTCAATTCACCAAAAGATATTGGCTCAATATCAAACTTCTGAAGTTTAATAAGCGATACACTGTTCCCATTTTTTGTAATCTCTTTTATTTTATCTTTTGTTAAAACCCAGAAACACCATTGATCCATATCAAGGATATCGAGCGTTGCATGATCTTGGTGTTTAAAAAGAGAAAGTACATAAATGTCTGATTTGTAATCTATAGGTCGCTCTTTTAGATTTTGACTTACCAAATTTCTATCAAGGGATGTGTAGAATAAATGCTTTGCTTTCAGTCCGCTCCAACTGATACGTGAGTAGTCATCCTGGTCCCAATCTTGAATGTATGAACAACATTTCACTTCGATATTTTTCCCATTTGGAGCAATTACGTCTGAGTCGCCCCATGGATTACGAACATCAATCTGCTCATTGCTTCTTAAAGAATTTTCTACAATAAATTCTGCAAGTGCTCCTCGTAGAACATTTGAGTTGAGGTTGGAAAATCCATATCGCCAAAATTCAAGTACAGAGAATTTTTTATCTCCTACATTTTTAAATTGTTCATTGCCAGTGAGTTTATTCACTGGGATTCTTTTATACATTTCTTCTTTGGACGGATTTTAGACCACAGACAGGTAGCAAAAAGCTCCTAGCCAAGGTCGACAAGCCCCGTAGGGAATGCCTATATCCCTTTCGGGATATAACCGTCCAAAGTAACTCTGACTAGGAGTTTTTTACTTTGGACGGATTTTTAATCATATCCTATTTCTAGGGGTTAGATCGATTATTAATTTGTAAAGAAATTATACCTCTTTTTCAGAGGTCTTGCCATCCTAGCTCGTATCAAAGAATTTGTGTAGTCGAGTTATCAACAATAGGATGAGCTCAGGTTTTTGACCTTGACAGTAAGTCATTTACTATGTTATACTACAAGACGGTTTTTTCGATGCTCTTTAACAAGAATCACTCTAAGAGACAAGCTTTTTTAAGCCTTAAATATTAGGACTTAGGAAAGCTTGTCTCTTAATAGAGATAGCCGCAACAAAAGCCGGGGCGAATCTGGCAATCACAGAAAGGGAGCTAACGTCATGACGACGCTTACTCAAGCAACATCAGGTCAGTTGAAGCAGATCCATCGTGTCGGTTCGGACGCTGTCGAGAAAGTTCTCGCTGAGTTCGGTCTCGACAAAGACGGCGCCCAGCGCGTCCACGCTCGTGGCGACGAATTCGCCGAAGCGATCCGTGTCGCAACCATTGCCTCTCTGAACGACCTGTCGGTCACCGACAAGTTCAAGGACGAGGAAGTGGAATCGACATACGGTTACCTCTCGGGCTACACGAAGCCGAACGGGTTGACCACGCAGTGCAATCGCTTGCGGGAGCTGTTCTCGGGACTCGGTTTCGCCAATCTCGATCTGCTCGGCAGTATCGAGAAGGGCGAGGTCGCACTCCCGATGAACACCGAGGGATGGTTCGCGATCCTGAACTGGATCAAGAATCCGACCATCTTCGGCGCAACCTACGGCGAGGCGTTGCAAAAGGTGCTCGACACGATCAAGACGACCCGTAACGGAAAGTTCTACAACTACCGTGACGGCCAGCTTGGTCCCGAGCGCCTGCGTCAGTCAAAGCACACAGAGAAGTTCTTCCGTGAGTTGGCTGAGGCTCAGGGCAACCCGGACATCCTCATCGTCGCCGCGCAATTCGGCATCCGTCATCGTGGTCGTTCCGTCCGTCGGGCTCGCGAAGTCATCGTGAGCACCTCTGGCGAGTTCGGTCTCGGCGCGTTTGCCGTCGGCATCATGATCCTGACCCACCCGGAACGGCTCATGAACTACGACGATCTCTGGATCGACTGTGCGGGCGACGAGTTCGACGATCCGGATTCCGATGTCCGCTTCGTCCACGCTCCGTGCTTCGACTTCAACGGCGGCGAGGTCTGGTTCGGCACGAACACGGTCGGCTATGCGGACGAGAACTACGGTTCTGCGTCGGGTGTCGTTCCGCAGAGCTGATTCTTGCACATCGAATTCTTGAGTCTTTTGAGTCCTCTCTTTTGATTCTTGAATTCAAAAAAATTTCAGGGTTATCCACAGTACAACGTGGGTAGCCCTGATTTCTTTTTATATGAACTTTAAATTTATTTTGATATACTTACTCTCGAGTCTAGGCTCATGCACGGTCGTTTACGGATTGCCGTCGCCGAACTCTTTCTCTTTTGAGAAATCGATCAGAATCTTGTAGATTAAGGTTTACAAGAGCGTATCGTGATAAGGAGATACTGCTTGTCTTTGCCTCAAGTTGGACCACTAAGCCTATATGGCTGGTGCCACTGAATTAAATTCAGAAATGAATCCTCGAAAGCAAAACTATGTCTTGTTTCCAACAAGAAACATTTTCTAGCTTTGGTGACTTACATGGGCAAAGACAATATCCGGATTCCGATGTCCGCTTCGACCACGCTCCGTACTTCAACTTCAACGACGGCAAGGTCAAGTTCGACACGAACACGGTCGACAATGCGAACGAGAACTACGGTTCTGCGTCGGGTGTCGTTCCGAAGTCTCTCATTATTACAAAAGGTGCCCAAGGGCACCTTTTGTTGTATTATCGGCTACTTGACCTAATCCAACCTCCAAGCATTCTACCTATCTCGTCAATCATCTCTTGCAAAGTGACATATTTCTTATTATCCAGAGATTTGGTATCTTTCATAAGACGGATGAGGAAACGCAGAGTGTTTAATTTAACGCTAGCTTTTTCAAGGATAGGCATCTTATTGGTACTTTTTGAATATCCTGCTTCAAGGAAAAGTTCAACAATATCAATAATGATATCCTCGCTTCGTTTAAAGATGGTGAATCGATCAGATTTCAAAACCAGTTTTCTATAGTCGTGAAATACTTTATACAGTTCGTAAGATTTTTTAAGGATTGGTATATCTAGATCATTCATGAGAATTTACAATAAATTATTTGAGCGAATAATTGAGCCGGAGAATCTTTTTTTGGCGTGGGATGAATTTAAAAAGAGTAAAGGGAAAAAACTTGATGTCCTTCGCTTTGAGAAAAATCTTGAACAGAATATTTTTCAAATATATCGGGATCTTCGTGATAAAACATACAAACATGGTGGTTATACCAGCTTTTATATTCACGATCCAAAACTTCGTCATATCCACAAAGCCACAGTACGCGATCGAGTACTGCACCATGCGGTATTCAACGTTTTGAA
>MFTQ01000002.1 GCA_001785355.1 Candidatus Nomurabacteria bacterium RIFCSPHIGHO2_01_FULL_41_71
CTGTCCTGCCAAGGGCACCGCAGAGTAGCTATGTCGGGAATGGATAACCTCTGAAAGCATCTAAGAGGGAAGCCAGCTTCAAGATTAGGAATCGTTAAGAACCCTGGGAGATGACCAGGTTGATAGGCTTTAGGTAAAAGCGCAGTAATGCGTTAAGCCGAGAAGTACTAATGTTTCGATTCCTGTTAAGAAATTTGTAAACCACAAACAATACTAGCCAGTGCCTGAGGCACTGGCTCACTGATTCAAAACCTCGAATATAGTGTTCTGGTGCTTTGACGGCGGGGACACATCTCTTCCCATTCCGAACAGAGCAATTAAGCCCGCTAGTGCCGATGATAGTCTTTATTGGCGAAAGTAGGTAGGCGCCAGAATAGTGTATTTGAGCAAAAAAGCCATATTTTGTATGGCTTTTTTGCGTGCTTGACATTTTTATATTTTGTGTGATATAATGAAAGGATGGAAACAATGTTCCTCGTCCTCGTCGGGGCGGGGTTGGGGGATATAATATATACCCTGACCCCGCCCGCGGGGCGAGTTGGGTTTCTCCCGTTGAGAAACCGGCTCGCCCGGGCCATCCGTCGTCTTAGGCGACGGATGGCCTAGCAAGAGGGGGGGTCGCGCGACTGAACATCGCCACCCCCTCTTTTTCATTTCATTTTCTCGTTTTTAATGTTAAAATACTTTCATGACTTGGGCGCTCAGGAGGCAAATTTTTTATGTCGGGATCTTGCTTTTATTCTTTTCCGTATTTGGATTCATGATAATTTATCCTAGTTTGAACAAAGCGCCGACATGCTCGGATGGTAAGCAAAACGGAGATGAAACGGGAGTGGATTGCGGAGGGTCTTGTCTGCGGGCTTGTCTTTTTGAGGCTGATAGCGTGTCGGTGTTGTGGTCGCGTTCTTTCGAAGTGGTGCCCGGGCGATACAATGCCGTGGCGTATCTGGAAAATTATAATAAAAATTTTGCGATAGAAAAAATCAAATATTCTTTCCGCTTTGCGGACGAGAATAATGTCTATTTGGGACGCAGACAAGGAGTGGCGCATATACCGCCCGGCCGAGCTTTCGCTATTTTTGAGCGAGGAGTGGAATTTGGAAACGCTGTGCCGGTTTATACCACATTCGAGTTTACCGAAGCCCCTTTGTGGATTAATGTGCCGGACGAAATATTAAACCAAGCCAAGCTTGTGATTTCGGAAACGGATTTGAGCGGAGAAGAAACAAGTCCGCGTCTCTCCGCCACCGTGAGGAATCTCTCTCTTTTTACCATACCGGATATTGCTCTTACAGTGATTCTTTATGGCGAGGATAGAAACGCCCTTTCCACATCGAGCACTTATTTGGATGAATTAAAAAAACAAGAATCCAAAATAGTGAACTTTACCTGGCCTATGCCGTTTGGGAAGAAAGTTATAAAGAAAGAGATATTGCCTGTCTATAATATTTTTTCAGTCAGATTGGAGTAGTAGATAAGATGAGGTTAAAAATTTTAAACAGAATAGACTGGATGCTGGTTTTTTTTATTTTGCCGATAATTTTAGCCGGTCTTTTTACCATGAAATCTTTCGTGTCGGAAGGAGATGCCGGAATATTCTTTGAGAGGCAGGTGACATGGGTACTCGTATCATTCCTCGTATTTTTTATATTTTCTTTTATTGATTTTAGATTTTTAAAGCGCGCCGACGTGCTGATTTTTATTTTTTTATTTTTTTGCGTTCTGCTTTTCTTACTCCTTGCTTTTGGATACGAGTCTCACGGATCAAAGAGCTGGTTTGATTTCGAGTTCTTTTTTTTTCAACCATCGGATACCATGAAACTTGTGTTGGTTTTAATACTTTCTAAATATTTTTCCCGCCGGCATGTGGAGATTCATGACGTGCGTCATATATTTATTTCCGGATTTTACGCTCTTTTTCCGATACTTCTGGTTTTGCTTCAGCCGGATTTCGGTTCGGCCATGATCTTGTTTTTAATATGGCTCGGTATGGTGCTAGTCTCCGGCATTTCTAAGCTTCATCTTTCTTTGGTTTTTCTTGCGGCGGCGGCGGTGTTTGCTATTATGTGGATGTTTATCTTTGCTCCTTATCAGAAAGCGCGTATTATAAATTTTATCCATCCCATGGCCGACATTCGTGGGTCCGGTTATAACGCGTATCAGTCGACCATCGCGGTCGGCTCCGGCCAATTTTTGGGCAAGGGCTTGGGTTTTGGAACTCAATCCAGGCTCAAATTTCTACCCGAACCGGAATCCGATTTTATTTTTGCGGCTTTTTCCGAGGAATGGGGATTCGTAGGTTCTTTTATTTTGATTTCTCTATATTCTTTGATCATTTGGCGAATTCTGCTCTTTGCCTCTTACGGGGCCGGAAATTTTGAAATGCTCTTTGGTCTGGGGATTGCTATTTTTTTCATGAGTCATATACTCATCAATGTCGGGATGAATCTGGGACTCTTGCCGGTTACCGGCATACCGCTTCCTTTTATGAGTTACGGCGGATCGCATCTTTTGACTGAATTTGCGGGACTGGGTATTCTTATGAGCATGCGCAAATACGGAAGATCGGTCCACAAGGATGATACCAAGCACGAATTTCTGGGAGCGTGAGTTTAATTACGAATTAAAAATTACGAATGAAGATAATAGACGGGAGGATGTTAAGTAAGGAAATTTTAGCAAAGGTCAGGAAAGAGGTAGCGTCACTGCCTTTTACTCCTGTCTTTTGCGATATTTTGATAGGAGAAGATCCGGTTTCGAAGCAATATGTAAACATGAAAGCGAAAATGGCTATGTCTGCCGGTATCAGTTTTCATAATGCGTCCTTTCCGGCAAGTATTACGACCAAAGAATTGATAAACGAAATACGCAAACTCAATAACGTAGAAAATATGTGTGGGATAATAATTCAACTTCCTTTACCTCAATCAATAGATAAAAGAGCGGTGCTCGATGCCATTACCCCCGCGCTTGATGTGGATTGTTTGGGAAGTCAGCAAAGCATAAAATTTTATCAAGGGGAGTTCTTGATAGGATTTCCCACCGCTCTTGCATGCATGGTCGCTCTGGATTCACTGAATATTGATTTGAAAAATAAAAAAATTGCGGTTTTAGGTCAAGGAGATCTGGTGGGGAAACCAGTTGCCGCTCTTTTTCGTTTTCGTAATATTAAACCTAAAATCATAACCAGTAAAACGGAAAACAAAGAATTTTTAATCAAGGAAGCTGATGTGATAATCTCCGGCATCGGTAAAGGAAAATATATAAAAGGCGATATGATAAAGCGGGGCGTGATTCTCATAGACGCTGGGACTTCGGAGTCGGACGGGGGGATAGTCGGAGATATTGACTTGGAGTCGGTGAAAGATGTAGCAGGGTGGCTTTCGCCGGTGCCGGGCGGAGTGGGACCGATCACCGTTGCCATGCTTCTTGGCAATGTGCTTGCGGTGGCGAAGAAAAAAACACATGAATGAAAATATTTTTTATTTTTTTTATAATTTAGCCCATCAAAATATATTTTTTGACGGATTAATCGTGTTTTTTGCTTTTTATTTTCCTTATATTGTGGTAGTTCTGGCGGGAATTTTTTTGCTTGCGCATCACGAAGTTTTTAAAGCAAAAAAGCCCTTTCAGTTTTTTTTACAAAAGAAAAATGAAATTCTAAAAGCTTTTTTTTCTGGAGGTTCGGCCTGGATTCTGGCTCGAGTTTTTAAATTTTTATTTTCTTTAAGTCGGCCTGCGGAAGCGATAAGTAGTGTGGAGCCGCTAATAATTAAAACGGATCATGCTTTCCCATCGGGACATGCTACTTTTTTCATGGCGCTTGCGGTGTCGATTTTCTTTTTTCATCGAAAAGCGGGATATATATTTATATTCTTTGCTCTGACTATTGGCGTTGCGCGAATTGCGGCCGGAGTGCATTTTCCTGTGGATATTCTGGGTGGTTTTGTTCTCGGCGCGGTGGTTGCTTATTTTATAAAAAATGTATAATATACCGATATCTTTATGCAATGGAAGAAAATTATTCTGGCTGTTTTTGTTCTTGTTTTAGGCGCAGGCGCCGCCTTTTTTGTTTATCAATCGGAACCTAAACTGAATAAGAATTTTGAATCCGCCTATTCTTTTTTTAAGAAGTTTCCTTTTCGTCTGGGACTTGATCTTTCCGGAGGCAGCCACTTGGTATATCAGGCGGATGTGAGCGCGGTATCTGACGGCGAAGTGTCGGAATCCATGGAAGCCCTTCGGGATGTCATCGAAAGGAGGGTGAATTTATTTGGAGTCTCCGAGCCGGTGGTGCAGGTGCAAAGTAGCAGTTTTGTGAGTGGCGGAGACGAGAAGCTTATCGTGGATTTGCCGGGAGTGACGGATGTAGAAAAAGCGACGACCATGATCGGCCAAACTCCGCTTCTGCAGTTTAAAATTCAGACTCCGGAAGGCGCTTCTCAAGAAGTGCAAGTGGATGAAAACGGCCAGGCGTTTTTAGATCTGTCTTCTCAGTTTATTGATACCAATCTTACCGGCAGATATTTAAAAAAAGCTGTGCTCGAATTTAATCCCAATACCCGCGAGCCTGTGGTCGGTTTGCAATTCGACGAGACAGGAGCGGAACTTTTTGCCCAGATTACCAAAGATAATGTAGGCAAGATGGTAGCCATATATCTGGATGGCGCTCCGATTTCTACTCCGGTGGTGAATGAAGAAATTACCGGCGGACAGGCCAGTATTTCCGGGAATTTTACGCCGGAAGAAGCCAGGACTCTGGTGCGAAGACTGAATTCCGGAGCTTTGCCGGTGCCTATCAGCTTGCTTTCCAAACAGACTATTGGAGCTGTTTTGGGAGAAAGCGCGGTAAATGCCGGAGTCAAGGCTGCGATTTTTGGATTCTTACTTGTGGCTTTCTTTCTGATATTTTGGTATCGTCTGCCGGGGTTGGTGGCTGTTTTTTCTCTCCTTGTTTTTATTTCAATAATGCTTTCTTTGTTCAAGTTGATTCCGATTACTCTTACGGCTGCGGGTATTGCGGGATTTATTATTTCGATAGGAATTGCGGTGGATGCGAATGTTCTTATTTTTGAGCGTATAAAAGAGGAATTGAGATCCGGTCTTGGCATTACGGACGCTGTTTCTCTGGGATTTTCTCGGGCGTGGCTCTCTATTCGCGATTCTAATTTTTCCAGCCTTATTACCGCGCTTATTTTGTTTTGGTTTGGCACTTCCTTGATTAAAGGTTTTGCTCTTACTTTGGGAATGGGAGTTTTGGTATCCATGTTTTCCGCCATTGTGGCAACCAGGATATTTCTCCGGGCAATCGGTTTTGTGGGGAAAGGAAAAGTGGCTAGATTTTTATTTAATTCCGGGATTTCAAAATAATTTTTTATAATCATGTTTATCATAAAATACAAAAAAATATTTATCAGTATTTCTCTCGGACTTGTGGTGTTGTCTTTGATCTCTATTTTTTCTTTTGGTTTGAACGCCGGTATAGATTTCAAAGGGGGAGCTATCACAGAGGTGGTATATACGCTCGGGCGACCAAAACAGGCTGATCTTTTAGTTAATTTGGAATCTTTAAATCTTGGCAATATTCTTCTTCAGCCTACCGAAGAGAAAGGCTATATCATAAAATCTCGTGATCTGAGCGAAAGCGAACATATTGCTCTTTTGGAAGCTCTTTCTTCGGATGGTCAATCTGCCCAAGGAGCGGGTTCCAGGGAACTTGCCGAAATAAGTTTTAATTCCATCGGTCCGTCGGCCGGGAGCGAGCTTGCGAGAAAAGCGATTGTGGCGGTATGTCTGGTGGCTTTGGCCATCATACTTTTCATTGCTTTTTCTTTTCGGCGTGTTTCTCGACCGATTTCTTCATGGAAATATGGCCTAATCGCTGTCGGAACTCTGCTTCATGATGTTATTATTCCCACGGGAATTTTTGCCGCGCTGTCGTATTATTACGGAGCGGAAATGGATTCTCTCTTTGTGGTGGCCATTCTTACCATACTCGGACTTTCTGTTTCTGACACCATTGTAATCTTTGATCGTATCAGGGAAAATTTAAAAATTGAAGGTAATGCGAATAAAATTGATTTCGGCGAGATAGTGGGGCGAAGCCTGGAACAATCTTTCACCAGGTCCGTCGCTACTTCTATGACTGTCATCCTGGTGCTGTTGGCTTTGGTATTTTTCGGTCCGACCACAACCAGATATTTTGCCATTCTACTCGCCACCGGCATGATTGTCGGCACATATTCTTCCATATTTTTAGCTTCTCCGCTTCTGGTTTTTTGGGAAGAATGGCAAAGAAAAAGCTAGCTATTTTTTATTTACAGCTTTTGATGTATAATATAGGTTATGAAATACATATTTATTGTGTTGGGTGTTTTAGTTCTGTGGGGAATTTATATTTTTAATCGTTTTATTTCTTTCCGCAATCGCGTTGGTGAAGCTTGGTCCGATATTGAGGTTCAACTTAAAAGAAGATATGATTTAATTCCAAACTTGGTAAACACCGTAAAAGGTTACGCTACACACGAAAGTTCCGTTTTTGAAAATGTGACCAAGGCGAGGAATATGGCCATGGGGGCTTCGGGTCCTACGCCAGCGCATGCCGAGGCGGAAAATATGCTTACCGGGGCGCTTAAATCTATTTTTGCTTTGGCTGAAGCTTATCCTGATCTCAAGGCCAATACGAATTTTTTAGAGCTCCAGAGAGAGCTTTCCGACACGGAAAACAAGATTCTTTCCGCGCGCAGATTTTATAACACGAATGTCCGGGATTTTAATACTTCCGTAGAAAGTTTTCCCTCCAATATGGTTGCGCTCATCTTCAAGTTTTCCAAGAAAGAATTTTTTGATCTGGCGGAAGGGGATGCGGCGGAGAAACCGATAGAAGTTAAGTTTTAACAATCAAAAAATTTATGGTTACCCAGGAACTCATAGCGTATGTTCGAGCTGAGTTGAATAAGGGTAAAACGCGCGAGGAAATTCGCGCGAACTTGCTTGGCGGCGGGGGGTGGAGCGAAGCGGACCTTGAAGAGCTTTGGAAAATCGTAGCTTTGCCCAAAAGCCCGGTTTTGGATCCTGCCCGTTTTCGTATTTCACCCATTCCCATAATACTTGCGCTTCTTGCCGGTTTGTGTTTCTTGGTTTTTTATTTTTATCGTCCGCAAATATCCGTTTGGTATGAGAAGGGAACATCAGCTCTTTATTCTCTTACTGATAAAATCGCTGAAATGACGCGCGGTTGGACGAAGAAGGAAGAAGTTGAAGAGTTTGTAGAAAGCGCGGAAGAAGCAGAAAAAACAGTGGAGGTGATTCAGAGAGATTGCGGAATCACGAATTCTCCAAACAGGGGAAATATAGATTCTTATTCTAATGATCCCGTCCTTGGATGTTTGGGAGAAAGCGCCATGGTCTGTGTTGAGTCCTGGGGGACCATAAATGATCCCATGTTTCCCTCTAATTTCAAAATTATAAATGCGGGCGACAGGTGCATGTTTGAACTTTCTTACGGGGCTGGTAGCGATTTGGTGGATATATTTGGCAGGAAGCTCGCGCTCCAGCGTATATCTTGTCCTTTATCCATGGTGAAAGTTGCCGATGAAACTAATCCCGAGATTCCTATATTCTTTCTTGCCAACAAAAACAACCCCGCCTCGTATGCCGCGGAGATTTACTTTTATGGCACGCTTTGGCTTTTTATCGAAAATGATTTTAACTTAAACAAGATTCGATCTTTGGGATGCAGTGGAGAATTTGTAAACTCAATGATAGAGAGTTATAATCTGATGAAGGAAAAAATCTAAATAAATATTTTCCTTCATTATATGGCTCAGAATATTTACACTAATGTTTCAAAGAACATAACCAAAACTTGGATGCTGATGGCGCTGTTTTTTTGTCTGATCATTGCGCTGGGGTATTTTCTAAGCCTTTACTACGGTAGCGCGAATATTTTGTATTTCTTCGTGATTTTCAGTATTTTGATGAATCTTACTTCCTATTGGTTTTCGGACAAGATAGTGCTTGCTCTCTCCGGAGCAAAAGAAATCAAGAAAAGCGAGTATTTTGATCTCTACACCGTTCTTGAAAATTTATCTATTGTCGCGGGACTTCCGATGCCTCGGATTTATGTTATTGAGGATCTCGCACCAAACGCTTTTGCTACCGGCCGGGATAAAAATCATGCGGTAGTGGCGGTAACCACTGGGCTGATTTCCCTATTGGATCGTTCCGAGCTTGAAGGCGTGCTTGGGCATGAGCTATCGCATATCGGGAATCGAGATATGCTTCTTTCTACCGTGGTGGTGGTTTTAGTCGGGTTTGTATCCATCATATCCGACATCTTTACCAGAAGCTTGATTTTTCACGGAGGAGACAGAGATCACAAGGGAGGCAATGTCTTGATGCTTATTGGGATTATTTTTGCCATTCTGTCTCCGTTTTTCGCTCTCTTGATCCAGCTTGCCATATCCAGAAAAAGAGAATTTCTGGCTGATGCCTCCGGCGCGTTACTCACTCGTTATCCGGAAGGACTGGCAAGAGCGTTAAAAAAAATATCACAATATTCAAGACCTATGATTCGCCAGTCTAGCGCCATCGCGCATCTATATATCGCAGACCCGAAAGGCGGAGGATTTGGAAAGAGGATAACCGGATTGTTCGCTACTCATCCGCCGGTGGAACAGCGGATTAAGGCCCTCATGGGATAGGATTGAGCGAGTGAGCGAGGGGAGTCCTCGCTCACTCGCTGAGATTTTTATTTTTTGGTATACTCTCCTTATGAACATCAAAGATGTCGAGAGGCTAGCGGAGTTGGCTAGAATTGAGCTCTCGAATGGAGAAAAAAAAGAATTACTGCCTAATATGGAAAGTATTTTAGGATATGTGAAGCAGATTGAAAAAGTAAAAGAAGATTCGGACGTTGGACGTCCGAATTTCGGACGTCCAACGTCCGAAATTCAAATTAATATTTGGCGGGAAGACGAAATAACACCCCGGGAATTTTCCAGAGAATTAATCATAAACCAATTTCCGGACTCTAAAGACGGGTTTTTGAAAGTGAAGAAAATTTTATGATTGATCACGTTAGAAATCAAATATGTTACATCATTATTACAAATTATTTAACTACGGAAATCTAAAGATTTCCTATTTCTAACGTGATTGATTTGAAAAATTTGACAATAGAAAAGGCGCGAAAGTCTCTCGATGCTCGGGAATTTTCCGCGGTTGAGTTGGCGCAAACATATCTGAATGAAATTGAAAAGAAAAATGCGGAGCTCAATGCGTATCTCGAAGTTTTTGACGATGTTTTGGAACAGGCGAAAAAGGCGGATGAAATGATGGAAAAAGGGGAATCTTACCCGCTTCTGGGTATTCCACTCGCGATCAAAGATGTTATTCTAATCAAAGGTAAAAAAGTTTCGGCGGCGTCAAAAATTCTGGAGAACTATATCGCTTCTTATGACGCTACGGTAATATCAAAGTTAAAAAAACAAGGGGCGGTTTTTCTCGGCAGGACCAATATGGACGAATTTGCGTTAGGAAGTTCCACCGAGAATTCGGCTTATGGCGTAACCAGAAATTATTATGATAATTCCCGCGTCTCCGGCGGAACATCCGGAGGTTCCGCTGTCGCCGTGAGCGCCGGTATGGCTTTAGCCGCCTTAGGTTCCGATACGGGAGGATCTGTCCGCCAGCCTTCCGCTTTCTGCGGAGTCATAGGACTTAAACCCACTTACGGCGGAGTTTCGAGATACGGCCTCATGGCGGCGGTTTCGTCTTTCGACGTTATCGGTCCGATTACAAAGACCGCGGAAGATGCCCGGATTTTATTTGATAATATAAAGGGGAATGATCCGTTTGACAGCACTACTCTCCCGAATAAAAATTCTGCCGAATTTAAGAGCAAGTTGTCGATAGGTGTTCCATGGAACCTGATTAATCAAGAAGGAATAGATTCAAAAGTTAAAGAAAATTTTAAGGATGTAGTCAGAAGGCTGGAAAATTCGGGATTGAAAATTAAAAATATAAAATTGCCGAATTGTCTACCCGTATATTACATTATCAACTTCGCGGAAGTTTCCTCAAATTTGGCTCGCTTTGACGGCGTACGGTACGGTTTACATCTGAACGGAGACAATTTACTTGAAGACTATCTGCTTTCAAAAGGAAAAGGTTTTGGCCGGGAATCCAGAAGAAGAATTCTTTTGGGCGCCCATGTTCTCTCGGCCGGTTATTACGATGCTTACTATGGAAAAGCGCAAAAGGCTCGAGAAGCTTTAAAAAACGATTTTAAAAAATTATTTTCCGAAGTTGATCTGGTGCTTACACCTACGGCCCCCACCCCTGCCTGGAAAATAGGCGAGAAAAGCAATCCACTTTCTATGTATCTGGAAGATATTTTTACCGTTACCGCCAATATCGTCGGCGTGCCGGCTATTTCTTTACCGTCGGGTTTTATTGAAATAGAGGGCCCGTTTTCGCAAAGCTCCAGCGAGGCGAAGAAAAAATTGCCATTAGGAATTCAGTTTATGGCGTCCCATGGTTGTGAAGATATGCTTTTTGAAGTCGGCAAAAAATTTGAAGAAGTAAGCAAATTATGAATTTGGAATTAGCACAATTATTCGATGAATCCACCAGACTTCCGCCTGATACTCTGCTTGGGAACAAGTATTTGGATCCGAATTTTCTGTATGACAAGGAGGTTGGAGTTTTACGACAGGTCTGGAATTTTTTATCCAATCCGGATACGGGCGATGCTTATCGCAATTTGCTTTTTCTTTTAGGCATATTTTTCTTGAGCATTATTTTTTACAGCTTAATCAGAGTTCTCGAAATCAGAAAAAAAGAAGAGGCTCACTTGCATCATGAAATGCGGAAATACGCGCATCATCATGCGGACAAAGAAAAAACCCAAGCAGAGGGGGAGTCTGTTTCGCGTAATTCCAGATGGAGGCAGGTTTTGCATTTGCTTTTCGCGGAAAGTCCGAATGAATGGAGGCTCTCGGTGATCGAGGCAGACGCGATGCTGGAAGCGCTACTCGGAGAGCTTGGTTTTCAAGGAGAAGATCTGGGAGAGAAACTTAAAAATGCCGGGGCTCAAGGATTTCGGCATCTCAATACCGCCTGGGAAGCGCATATCATCAGAAACCGCATAGCGCATGAAGGATCTATTTTCGAGCTTTCGCATCACGAAGCCAAAAGAGTGATAGCTCTCTACGAGAGTATCTTTCGAGATTTTGGATATATTTAGATTCGCTTCAAAATGTTGCGGGGACTGGTAACGCTCCAGTTCCTACAGGTTATGAGCCTGTCGAGGTACTTTTCCTCCACCCCGCGATAATAGAAATACTATAATATAATATTTTTATACGCAAGTTGTTATTTTTTATTTTTGTACTAAGTTACGCTATAGCGTAACTATTTACAATATTTTTTATTTTCTTTTTTTTCAACCAGATGTCAAAATAGCGGAGAGCTTTTATTTTAGTGAATTTTTTGTTATATTTTCTTTATTGTCGGGGTAGCTCAGTTGGTAGAGCACGGGACTCATAAGCCCGGGGTCGTGGGATCATTCCCCACCCCCGACACTACGATTATGACTTGAGATGCTTTGAAATTATGCTTATTTATGTATAATAGTTAAGCATTTGCGGCTGTAGCTCAGCTGGTTAGAGCGCGCCCCTGTCACGGGCGAGGTCGCCGGTTCAAGTCCGGTCAGCCGCGCAAGAAGAAAGTAAAAAAATTTAATTGCAAGAAATTCCCAAAAGAGCAGAAGATGATAAAGTTAGTGATTCTACTCCGAGACCAGTGCCGACTTCATAACGATTGTTGCATAATCCGCCGTCGTTCATCATTGCCTCCATATTGGTTTCAAGTCGGGTTTGAATAAGGAA
>MFTQ01000003.1 GCA_001785355.1 Candidatus Nomurabacteria bacterium RIFCSPHIGHO2_01_FULL_41_71
TTCGGGAAAATATTGAAATTTCCGCCGAAATCGTAGAAAAACAATCTGCCAAAGTTCCAGGTCGTCCGTTGTTTAACAAGATGATGAGTGAGATTGAAACATTCGGCGGAGGTATCCTATCTTGGAACCCCGATCGCCTCGCCCGCAATTCGGTGGACGGAGGCAAAGTGATTTACCTCCTCGACACAGGGAAACTTGCGAGCCTCAAATTTCCAACTTTTTGGTGCGACAACACTTCGCAGGGTAAATTTATGCTTAACATGGCTTTCGGACAAAGTAAATATTATGTGGATTCTCTTTCCGAAAATACCAAAAGAGGTTTGCGCCAAAAAGTTAGACGCGGAGAATATCCTGGGCTTTCACCAGTTGGTTACATAAACGATAGTAGAACCAAAACTATTGTAATAGACAAAAAGTCCGCGCCTGTCATCCGCAAAGCGTTTGAAATGTACGCAGAGGGTAATCAAACGCTCGACACAATCGGTATGTTTTTGGCGCAAAACCAACTTTTGACAAAACACGGAAAGAAAATCCACAGAACTAGAGCAACTTTCATTTTGTCTAATCCATTTTATTACGGACACTTTCGATACTCTGGTGAAATATATGAAGGAAAGTTTGAGCCAATCGTGTCAAAGAAACTTTTTGATAGAGTCCAAGAAGTGATGAAGCAAAGAGGTCGTCCAAGACACAAAATGAAAAATGAACCCCAAGCGTATTGCGGATTGTTAAGTTGTGGTGTTTGTGGAATGATGATAACTGGCGAATACAGGGTGAAGACACAAATAAACGGTACGCAACATTTTTATACTTACTACCATTGTTCGAAAAAACGTCGAGATATGAAATGTCCTGAACCCTGTATTCGCCAGGAAGTCTTGGACGAACAAATTTCATCACTTCTTCAAAAAGTTTCTATGCCGCCGGATTGGGCGGAATATTTAAAAAGTCGTCTGGAAGACGACAGAAAGGAATCCGCCCAATCCGTTTCTGCTTTTGTTCTAAAAAATCAAAAAATGATTACGGATATTACAGTGAAGCTCCAGCGACTTTTAGATGGATATTTAGACCAAGATGTAGAAAAAGAAATTTATCGTACTGAAAAAGCAAAATTATTATCTGAAAAAAAGTCGCTGGAAGAAGAAATATCTCGTAATCAACAAAAGCAGAAACGTTGGCTCGAACCGATGCAAGAATGGATAAAAGAGGCACAGGATATGGAAAAAATTGCATTGGATAGCAACTTTTTTAACAAAAAGGTTGCTGCCAAAAAAGTCTTTGGCTCGAACCTCCTCCTCCAAAACAAAACCTTGCGCCCTTGGGCGCTCCATTCGGGGAATTCCCTTGCAATCCCGCCAGAAAATCCTTGGTCGGCGCTTTGCGCCGTCCGCTTGAATTCGTCTTCGGAACAGTTAAGTCCGATTTTGGTGCGTCGGGTAGGATTCGAACCTACGTAGCCCGAAGGGCGATTGATTTACAGTCAATTGCGATTGACCACTCCGCCACCGACGCATTTATCCGCCTCCGTTAAAACTTCAGCGAGACGAGTATAAAATAGCACGAAAATTATTTTTTTGCATCTCAAACTTTTTTGTTCTAGGCGGAAGATTTTGAACGTACTCCGAGAGAACTTCTTATTCTGCTATGCTTCCCATTCAAAAATCCTTTTTCTACAATAAGTTCGTTATTCTTTACGGACACCACTACCGTATCTCCCTTTTTTACTCCATTTGAAATTATAAAAGAAGCTACGGGATTTAAAATTTTCTTCTGAATCAAGCGATTCAGTGGTCTTGCCCCATAATGCGGATTATACCCTTCACTTGAGAGATACTTCATCGCTTCATCGGTAATCTTGAAAGTAATGCCTTTGGCGGACAGCCTGTCTTCCACTACTTTTATCCGCAAATTGACAATCTCACGGATAGCGTCTTTGGAGAGAATATCAAAGAGAACGATTTCATCCAAGCGATTGATGAACTCCGGACGGAAATGATCTTTGAGTGCTTCCAAAACTTTCTCCTTTATCTCGCCATAATCTTCCTTTTCGGATTTATTGGAAAAACCGATAGATTCCATCCTCTCCACGAATTGCGAGCCGATGTTGGAAGTAAGAATAATAATGGTATTTTTGAAGTTCACAACTCTGCCTTTGCCGTCGGTAAGCCTTCCTTCATCTATGACTTGAAGAAGCATATTGAACACTTCCGGATGAGCTTTTTCTATTTCATCAAACAGCACTATGGCATAGGGCCTGTGCCGGACGGCTTCGGTCAGCTGGCCGGCTTCATCATACCCCACGTATCCCGGCGGAGAGCCGATCAATTTAGAGACAGAATGACGTTCCATGTATTCCGACATGTCCACTCGGGTCACCGCCCGCTCGTCGTTGAACATAAAATGCGAGAGGGCTTTGGTAAGCTCCGTCTTGCCCACTCCGGTGGGACCCAAAAAGATAAATGAACCGATGGGCCTGTTGGGATCGGAGATTCCCGCCCGAGAGCGACGGATTACATCCGCCACTTTCTTGATAGCTTCATCCTGACCGACAACTCGCTTCTTGAGCTCCACTTCCATTTTTTCAAGCTTTTCGCGCTCTTCTTCGAGCATCTTGGAGAGCGGTATGCCGGTCCAACGAGATACCACCTCGGCAATATCTTCCGCGGTAATTTCTTCCTTCAGTATCCGACGAGACTTCTGTAATTTTTTCAAACGGGCAAGCTTTGCTTCCAGATCCTTTTTAAGAGCGGGAATTTTACCATAGCGTATTTCCGCCGCTCTCGATAAATCCGCGCGCATTTCCGCATTCTCGGCTTCAAGCCGGAGAGTATCAAGCTCTTTTTTAATTTGCCTAATTTCACTTACCGTACTTTTTTCATTTTGCCATTTGAGTTCGAGCTCTTTGGTTTTTTCATGCAGGTTGCCTATCTCCTTGTCTATTTCCCTGATTCTGTTTTTTATCTCTTTTTCTTTTCCTTTGTCTTCGCGAGGGATTGAAATTTCTTTTTTCAGAGCTTCTTTTTCTATCTCCAACTTCATTATCTTGCCATGAGCGTCTTCGAGCGCTTGGGGCTTGTTCTCTAACATTATCTTCAAAGACGAAGAAGCCTCGTCAATCAAGTCAACCGCTTTATCCGGCAGGAATCTATTGGTAATGTACCGAGCGGAAAGATTGACCGCCGATACTATGGCGTCGTCGGTAATGCGCACTCCGTGAAAAAGCTCATATCGCTCCTTCAGTCCGCGCATAATAGTGATGGCATCTTCCACGCTCGGCTCATCAATGTAAACCGGCTGGAAACGCCTGGCCAGCGCAGGATCTTTCTCAATGTGTTTCTGATATTCCCGCAAGGTAGTGGCTCCGATGGCTCGAAGTTCTCCCCGAGAGAGAGCGGGCTTGAGCATATTGGAAGCATCCAGAGTGCCTTCCGCGCCCCCGGCGCCCACTATGGTATGTATCTCGTCTATAAACAAAATTATTTTTCCATCACCCCGCTCTATTTCTTTCATGATGCCCTTCAGACGTTCTTCGAATTCTCCGCGATACTTGGTGCCGGCGACAAGGGATCCAAGGTCGAGAGACACCAATTCTTTTTCTTTTAGAGATTCCGGCACATTTCCCTTGGCAATACGGGAAGCCAGACCTTCCACCACCGCGGTCTTGCCGGTACCCGCTTCCCCTATCAAGATCGGATTGTTCTTGGTCCTACGAGAAAGAATCTGCATGATGCGCATAATTTCGGTATCCCGGCCAATAACGGGATCGAGTTTGTCTTCTCGAGCCAGCTTAGTCAGATTCCTGGTATATTTTAGAAGAAGCTTGAATCGCTTGGGCTCGGAAACATCCGTGATGTTCTGATTGCGAAGCTCCTCCACAACCTTCAGTACTTGATCTTTACTAATTCTGAATCTGGAAAGAATTTCTTTCGCTTCACTGCCAACTTCCAAAATCGCGACAAAAAGATGCTCGGTGGAAACGAAATCATCTTTCATTGTTTCGGAAAGCTTGGCGGAATGTTCTATGGTCTGGGCCAGATCGGGATTCAGATATATCTGATATGCCGGAGAAAGAGTAGTATGAGATTCCGGCGCCTCGATGGATTCCAGAACCGAGTCGGTAAGAAGCATGGTATCCACTTCCAATTTATCCAGAATGGAATTCACCATGCTTTCTTCCTGAAGAAGCAAAGCGGCCAAAAGATGCGTGGAAGAAACATGGTTCACTCCGCGTTCAATGGCGAGCTCGTGAGCCCTTTTAATCGCGTCTTTCGCTTTGGTTGTAAATTTATTAAGTGGTGGCATAAAATTATTTTAAGAAGTTTTCGGAGCTTCTTCCGCTTTTAACGCTTTCAGTATGAAATCAATGGAAACAAAAGAAGAGTTCGGGTCAAAAGAAACCATGCCCAGAATATTGCCGTCTAAATTCAAGACCATTCCCCCTCCGCCGGATCTACTGACGCTAAAGTTTAAATTCTTATTACCGTCAAAAACAGACGATGAAACGCTGCTGTCCAGAACTATAATTTTTTGCCCAACTTTCATCTCGTCTATATTTCCGAATTCCGGAACTTTAAATTCAAGCTTGATTTTAGAATCTGCGGATTCGCCTATTTTCATGAGAACAAAACCTCCTTCGTTCGCCGCCAAAAAATTTATTTTAAATTTATCACCATTGTTTTTGGCATAATACACTCCCTGATTGGAAACCAGAGCCGCATCAGCCACGAATATTCCTTCTTTGTTTAAGACAAATCCCCTGCCTGCCGACACTTCTACCGTTTTCCCTAATTCATCAATGACTTCTTTGGTTAATAAAAATATGGAAGATTGATTTTTAGCTATGGCGTCCACCACCAAATCTTCTTCTTTCACCACCACAGTCTGTACAGTGGTCTTACCCTCCACTTGTTGAATTTTCTCCACTGTCTGCTCTATCACTCTATTAATTGGCGCGATTATCGAAGGCGGAGCCTGCTGCATCAAAGAAACGGTCACAATGGAAGTGGCGATAGAGGCCACGAACGACAACAACAAAGCAAACAATATAAGCTGTGGCTTATTTAAATCTTTAATATCCATAATTCAATTATACTCCTTCATCTATTTCATTTCAACTTTAACGGGCGTGGAGATATACCACTTTTTTAGCTTTGTTAAAATTTCCGATAAAACTTTTATTGCGGTATCGATATCTTTTTTGGTCGTATCCGAGCCCAGAGAAAATCTAACCGCGCCGTCTTCTTTTTTTATGTTCTTGTCAATCGCTTGAAGCACATGCGAAACTTTGCCGTCTTTGGCCCGGCAAGCGCTTTTCCCGGAAACCATAATTCCTTTTTCAGAGAGCTCGATCACCAGGAGATCAGAGGGGATATTTTTTACGGTGATGTTAATGTTGTTAGGCAGTCTGTTTTTTAAATCTCCATTTTTTTTAATGTCAAAGTGTCTCTTTGACACTTTTTCAAGTTCGGTAAAGAAATAATCACGAAGTTTCTCCAAGCGTTTGAATTCTTTGTCTTTGATTTTTTGAGCAAGCTCGAAGGCATCTGCAAATTGCACTATAGCCTCTACATTTTCTGTTCCGGGACGCAACCCCATTTCTTGATCTCCCCCGGCCATAATAGGCCGGAGCGATATCTCTCTCTTTTTGTAAAGCGCCCCCGCGCCACCCGAACCCGGAATTTTCGATCCGGAAATCGACATCATATCCGCCCCGAGTCGAGCCGTATCCAAATCCAGATAATTGGAAGCCTGCACGGCATCCACGTGAAAAAAAGGGAAATCTTTTCGTTTTTCTTTTTTCCAATGCCTTATTTCCTTGGCTATCTCCCGTATCGGCTGTATTGTCCCAATTTCGTTATTTGCACACATTACCGAGACAAGCGCGGTATTCTCCCTCATCGCGTTTTTTATTTTTTTCGGGTCTACTATGCCGTTTCTTTCTACCGGCACAATACTGACCTTCGCAAGCCCTCTGCGCTCCAGCATCCGGCAAGTTTCAAGCACAGAAACATGCTCTATATTGGTGGTAACTATGTGCGAAAATGAAACAGAAATAATTCCCTGTATCGCCAAATTGTTGCTTTCGGTACCACCTGAAGTAAAAATTATCTCATCCGGTCGAGCGCCCAGAATTCGCGCCACTTTCGTTCGCGCGTCCTCCAGCTTTTTTTTCGCTTTAACGCCACTAGCATGTATAGAGCTTGGATTGGGCGATGCTCCGGAAGCGTAATCCAAGTATATTTTATTTGATTTGAGCATGAGGATAGTGTATATTAAAAATCTATGAATACAAAGGTTGAAATAGGTTTATTCGTCTTGACGGCTATCTTCGCGCTCATTTACGCGGTATGGATGATAAACACCGAAAAACGCCTGAAAAGATTTTTTGCCGGCAAAAAGGGCAAAGATCTGGAAGAGAGTATAGAAATACTCCTCAAAAAAATAGAAATGCTCGAACGCGCGAAAGAATCCGCGGAGAAAGAACTCGAAACGATAAATGTCAAACTTCGGAAAAGTATTCGGGGACTTGGAACCTTGAGATTTAATCCATTTCCGGATCAAGGCAGTAACCAAAGTTTTGCCATAGGCATGATGAACGAAGACGGAGACGGAGTGGTTCTGTCAAGCTTATACGCAAGAGACAGAATGAGTATCTTTGCCAAACCGGTAAAAAACAACAAATCCGAATACGAACTGACGGAAGAAGAAAAAGAAGCTCTGAAAAAAGCTGAAGTTAAATAGTTAAAAAATGAACGGACAAAAAGAACAGCCAAATAATTCGACGCGCCCTCCCGTGGTGGTGGTGATGGGCCATATAGACCATGGCAAGTCCACCCTCCTGGACTACATCAGAAAAACAAATGTGGTGGAAAGCGAACAAGGCGGCATTACCCAACGAATTTCCGCCTACGAAGTGACGCAAAAAAATGAAGAAGGCGTCGATCAAAAAATCACTTTCCTCGATACCCCGGGACATGAAGCGTTTTCCAAAATGCGGGAAAGGGGCGCTAAAATCGCGGATATCGCCATTTTGGTAGTTTCAGCGGTCGAAGGAGTAAAGCCTCAAACCGTGGAAGCTTGGAAAACTATTTTGGAAAGCAACATCCCCTGCATCGTGGCCATAAATAAAATAGATAAGTCTGAAGCGAATATTGAAAAAACAAAAATGGAGCTGGCTGAACACGAAATTTATCTGGAGGGCTATGGAGGCAAAGTCGTCTGGGCTCCCATATCCGCAAAGACAGGCGCCGGAGTGGCCGAATTGCTTTCTCTTATTTTAATTTTAGCTGAAATGGAAAATTTTTCCAGAAATATTGAGACTGGTGCCACAGGCTACGTTATCGAGACACATCTGGATCAGAGGCGCGGCGTCGAAGCAACCCTAATCGTGAAAGAAGGAACGCTCAAAAAAGACATGACCCTGGCGGTAGAAGACAGCCTATGCGTGATCAAAATTATGGAAGACTTCCTCGGCAGTAAAATAAATTCAGTCTCCCCTTCCGCTCCGGTAAGCGTGGTGGGATGGAACAAGCCCCCCCAGATTGGCGCGATATTTCGAAGCTTCGATAAAAAAAGCGAAGCGGAAGAATATGCAAAGAAGTGGCGAGAAAAAAACCCGACAAAAAATATGGTAATGGAAAGCACGAATAAAAAAATAATACCGATAATTTTAAAATCCGATGTCTCCGGCTCGCTTGAAGCCATTGAAAAAGAAATAGAAAAGATAAAAAGCGAAAATGCGGAATTCAAGATATTAGGGAAGGGCGCCGGACCGATTTCCGAATCCGATATTAAGGGACTCCGAACGGACGGGATAGCCATAGCATTCGGCGTAAAGGCGGACAAAAGCGCGATCGAACTCGCCAGAGAACGGGGCATCGGCATTTTTTTCTTCGATGTCATTTACAAAATGACCGATTGGCTTCGGGAAGAAATGGAAAAGAGACGTCCAAAAATGGAAACGGCGGAAACTACGGGCAGAGCCAAGATTCTAAAATTTTTCAGCCGCACCAAAGAAAAACAGGTATTGGGAGGCAAAGTGCTCGAGGGAAGCATTTCCGCCGATAAAGAAGTGAAGATAATGCGCCGAGACTTCGAGATAGGCAAGGGAAAAATAGTAAATTTGGAAAAAAGTAAAGTAAAAACCGGTATAGTTGAAGAAGGCGCGGAATTCGGAATAATGATAGAGTCCAAGATAGAGATTGTCCCGGGAGATATCGTCGAGTCCTTCACCACGGTGCAAAAATAAAAAAATGGCTCAAAGAAATGAAAAAGTAACTAAACTGATAAAAGAGATCTCTGCAGAATTTCTCTCCCGAGAGAGTAGCCGCGCTTCACTCATCTCCGTCTCCGGAACTTCGATTTCTCCGGATCTACGACGCGCTACGGTATTCATCACGGTCTTCCCGGAAAATAAAGAGAAAACCGCTCTCCTCTTCGTCAAACGTAAACGAAGAGAGCTTAGAGAATTGCTGAAGAAACGCCTTACTATCAAAACCATTCCCTTCATCGAAATAGAGATAGATCGTGGAGAAAAAAACCGCCAAAAAATTGACGAACTTCTGCGAAGCAAGTAGGATAGATGAATGGCCTGGTAGCCAAGTAGTAAGGCATTCCTCTGCAAAAGGAATATACGTGGGTGCGATTCCCACCCAGGCCTCCAGGTAATTTGAAAATAAAGTTTTTTGGAATATAATGCCCGAGTGGCGGAATTGGTATACGCGCACGACTTAAGATCGTGTCCCGCAAGGGATGTGGGTTCGATGCCCACCTCGGGCACAAAATAAAATAACACGCGCCCATAGCTCAGCTGGTAGAGCAGATCCCTTTTAAGGATAAGGTCGCAGGTTCGATCCCTGCTGGGCGCACACTACAGAATTTTGAGAATAGATTTGCTCAAAATCCTTTTGCTTCATTGCCTTTTTACGAGGTTCTAACCGCGCGTGAATTGCTTGCACTTCACCCGCGAGCTTTTCTACTGGCAAAAGCATTTCGTCCATATCCAATAATAGTTTCCTATGTTCTAGTAAGAAGTTCGAACCTAAAGCAGAAAAGATCAATTTTCTCTCCTCCGGTGTGCCAATTTTCAATTTTAACTCGGCTCGCGTAATAAACTTAAAGGCATTCTCCATATTATCCGCCCAAGTGTTCACGCGGTGGTCGGTATCGTTTATTAATTCCAACATACGAGTTTTCTCTTTGAGTACGCTGGCTTTCTTCTCTAAAAATTCTTCTTCCGTTAGTTCTTTGTTCGCTCGCATTTCAATATAGCGGT
Organism: Candidatus Nomurabacteria bacterium RIFCSPHIGHO2_01_FULL_41_71; assembly: GCA_001785355.1. Taxonomy (GTDB): domain Bacteria; phylum Patescibacteriota; class Minisyncoccia; order Phycocordibacterales; family UBA9973; genus UBA9973. Next base: position 9,275 of record MFTQ01000003.1, read on the forward strand.
CTAGTCGTCTCATTGTATCGGCATATGTTTTCTGCTGGGTAGAAACTATTGCATTTCTGTTTTCTGCTTCTTTGGCGTTTTCCTCTTTGAGCCACTTCATAGCCCACACATGAAACTCGTCCGACACATTCAATGCTTGCAGTTTTCCATTGATTTGGTTAGTTAGTTTTTTCTCCTCAATAGTTTTCTGCGAGCAGTTCTTTTTTACGCGGTGGGTGCAGTGATAATAAATATAGTCGTGGCGGTTGCCGTTTTGTTGTCGCTTACTCTTTTCCTCTGCGGTAATGGCGGCTCCGCACTCGCCACATTTCATAATGCCAGTAAATGCAAATTCGTGGGTCTTTTTTCTCGGCGCGCCTTTTCGGCCGAGAAGTACTTGCACTCGATCGTATTCTTCGGTGGTAATCATTGGTTCGTGCGAGCCAGTATACCAGTTACCACTTTTTCTAGGCCACTCAAACATGCCGTAATAAAAAGGGTTGGTGAACATATAAAACACAGCAGTCTGGGAAATTTTAATACCCCTGCGTCCATAAAACTGCCAGTCATTTCTAGCTATTTTCCAAATATCAGTCATGGTATGCGTGCCGGTCAGCATTAAATCCCACATCTTACGGACTAGATCAAAGCGTTCGGGGTCTTTGTAAATATCGTTATTGCCTCTGCCTTTATTTTTGCTATTAAGATAGCCGATCGGTGGTTGCACCGGATACCAGCCCATCTCTGCTTTTCGTTTCAAACCACGCGTAACGTTCACAGATAAATCTCGCGAGTATTGATTCGCCATTCCAAATTCCAAACTCATTAAAAGTACATTGTCTTGCGGATAGTAGCTTTGTGAAAATGATTGTATGTGTTTAATCACACCATGCTGTATCATTTCAATTATTTTTCCTCCGTCAATAAAATTTCGAGCCAAGCGGTCTAGTTTCCAACATAAAATTCCATTTGCTTCGCCTTTAGAAATACGGTCTATCAATTTTGCAAATACTGGACGACCCAAAGTCTTAGCCGATTTAGATTCTGACATGATATCAACGATCTGAATATTTTCTCGCTCTGCGATAATTTTTAGCTCGTCAATTTGTGAGCTGATAGAAAGCACTTGGCGGTCTTCCGATTCAGTGGACTTACGAGCATACAAAATATATTTCACTTTTTCATTCACTTTATTCATTGGATTTTTTAGTAGCGTATTTGGTTGTATAAAAATAGTATAGCATATTCATTGTTTATGTATGTTAAATTTATCGTTTAAGTTACGCCTTCCCTCGTTGATTTTTTCCCTTTCAATATCATTCATTTCTTTTGTTGATTTCTTTAGTTCATTTCCAGTATCACTCTTGATACTACTCCAAGGATGTTTTTGATACTGATAGTTAGCTCGTTTTGATACTGCCCGAGTAGTATCACTAGTGATACTACTCGGGGATTTCCATTCTGACCGATCAATCATGTAATAATTGTTTGACTTCCTACGGCTTGATTTCCGAATCCTTATCATATTTAGTTTTTCCAGCATTCTAATTGCCTTGCTTATAGTGTTTCTATTTTTTATACCGCTTTCTCTCATTAGAGTTTCGTAGGACGGAAAAGCTATCTGGGTTTCGTGGCGTGCATGTCTAGCTAAAGAAATATATACACTTGCGCCTCTGCCTAGAAAATTCAAATAATTTAGATCAACAATCTTATTGTCAATATAAAATCTTTCTTTGCTGACTTTTGCTCTTACATTAAATTGTGCGGGTTGGTTGGTCATAATTTTCATTACATTCTCCTACAAATATTTCAGACACTTTTTCTGACACAATTTCTTCAATTTTTCTGCCGACCACAGGATCAATAGGACGAAATGTGTTTATATTTCTCTCGCCGACTTTCTTGGCTGGATAGACGAGGCGATAGCCCGCGCCGTTTAGGCGCGTGTAGACAGCCACAGAGCCGACGTAATATTTTTGATACAAAACGAAAGAGGCGAAGCCGACGAGGCCGTCTCTCGGATTAACTGGCACAAATTGTATTTCACTTAATATCACGTCTTGGTTCATATGTTTTATTTTCTCCACTAGGTGTACGCAAAAATGGGCACAAAACTGCCCTGTATAATTTCAGTAAATTATTGGCGCGACGCGTGGCTTCGGTATCGTCGGGTCGGTAGCCATATGCGCGCTCAAAAATATCTTTAAATTCTTTTATAGCTTCAGGAGGTAGCATAAAATATGCGTTTCGTGAAGCCCAAAAAATAATAGGCTTCGGGTGAAGTCTATACTTTGAAAGGTTGATTCAACTTGGATTCAACTGCTGAATCTATGCAAGACGATAGAAAGAAAGCTTGGAAACCTTAAATAAGGGCTTGCCAGTTTTACTTACCACCTTTTTGTTTATTTGACGCAGAGCGTCATAGACACTTCTCCATGTCGTTTCTAAATTATCTTTTTTCTTGCCGTCTATTTCTTCGGCTACTTCGTCCCAATGGATTATCTCCCCAATTTCTTTAGAGAAAGCAACTTTGCAAGTACAAAATTGAAGTGAATTTGCTGGAATATCTATTGTATTTTTCCCGAAAGTTATACGTGGCGGATTGTCAAAAAATTTTAAAGTAGATACACTTTTTTCTTTTGGTAAATTAGCACCACTGGAAATCGATGTATTTGACTTTTTAGCCTTCGCATAAATCTTCTCTGGATCAACAACAGCAAACCAAAAAGCAACATCTTTTTCATTCTTTGGTTCTTCGGGTGGAGTCAAAGGAGTACATATTTTTGATAAAACTTCGTGGGTGTAATTGACCAGTGCCAAGCGTCTTTCAAAAATGCGATTTTCTGGGGTTATAATCTCACCCGATACAAACCCTCTATCGCTAAAATTATCAAGCCCTTGTGTAATTTTTGGAAATGGAGTTTCACTCTCAACAACTTTTATTCTGACCGACTGATCTTTCTGTAGAGGTGCACATTTTAATAGCTCACTGAATAAATAGTTTTTATATTCCCGCGTCTGTATAGCTTTTTCATTAACAATTGTTTTCATATTCACTTTTTCGTCACTTCCTCAAACGGACACCTATCTAACTCATCGGTATTCTTGAACTCACACGAAGCCGTCTCATTTTCCCGATAACATGCATGAGACGTGATAAATGCCAAGAAAACATGGTCGCATCTGTGTCCATTCCCGCAGTAGAAACAAAATAAAAATAACTCTGTGCTTCCTGCTCTAGCGAAGCCAGCTTGTTTTGTCTTTTTGTCATGAATTGTGGACTGTGCGTGTTGGTCATATTTTGGATTCTAGCCCACTTCTTGTGTTTTTTCAACCAAAAAAGGTCATTTTGAGCTCTTTAGAGGCACCCCTATCCCGCCCACCCCCGGGGTATTTTTGCATTTTTTGCACTTTCGGTTTGGCTCGCTAGGGTCTGCCCTTACGTTTAGGCCGAGGGGCGAACATAGAGCGGACTACTTAATCGGATATAGCGTGAAAGAAAATCGGCTCGTGTGCAAGGGGGTGGGAATGGAATGGGCGGGGAACTCCCCGCCCGTCCTACGCAGGGAGCCATACTCCGCCCTGCTCCGCAGAGCGGGCGGAGTATGCATGCGACCTCTAATGAAAGACTAGCCCCGAGCCCTAGCGAGCCAAACCGAACAGACACCTACCCACACACATTTTTGTATTTTTTTGTGTGTGGGGGTGTCTGATGTGCTTCCCCCCTACAAGGGGGGAAAGGGGGGTGCTTTTCCGGCGCGGCTTTTATTGGCATTCCCTAGCGAATCCTTTTTAAAGAATTTTGAATTTTAGCAATCCATCCCGCCAAAAGAATGAAACGGGTATTGGGTGCGTGTATCCGCCCCTCTGGGCGGATACAGACGCTAAGGGTGGGCGGTGTACTCA
>MFTQ01000004.1 GCA_001785355.1 Candidatus Nomurabacteria bacterium RIFCSPHIGHO2_01_FULL_41_71
CTGTGCTTCGCACAGAGGCGCTTTAGCGCGCGGAGAACGCTATTCATCTACTTTGAAAAAAGTTCGCGCAAATGCTAGAATTACTGCACACGAGGGGTATTTATCATAAAAGGTTTATTATCTTTCATAATTAAATCATGACTATAGAAAACAAACCGGGCAAAAAATCAAATATTTCAGAGGCTGAATTATCCGCGAAAGCTGAAAAAAAACCAGGAATATCCGAGGAAAGTAGGCGATTATGCATACAAATTCTTGAAAGGTATTTTGAAAATCCGCAAAAAGTCTTTGTTTTTATTCCAGAAATGGCGGGTAGATTAAGCCCTCTTTATCAACAACCTATAGCCGTATCGGAAATTAAAGATGTTTACCTTGCAAATCCAGATAAACCTCATTTCTTTGCGGCTTTAGTTCTGGGCCTAGACGGCAAGACAAGATCCGAGATTGCAGAATCACTTAAATTTTCACCTACTAAGAGGAGAGAGATTGCGCAATATTTTTGGAGTCCCGCAATTATTAAAATTCTTAAATGGCGCATGAGATCAAAGTGAGTAATTGTTTGTTGAGTAAAAGCATTTAGCCTATTGCGTTTTGATCGTTTTTCTTTTAAAATACTCTCTACAAAGCTCTCTGAGCTTTTGTTTTTGTGGAAGAAGACAAACAAAATTCAAATTCAAACGGTCCATGGTGGAAAGAGGGGGTAGCGCTTTGGGGCGAGGTTTCAACTTGGATTTTCGTGCCTATTGTTTTGACCTTGATTGTCGGGAAATATTTGGATGGTCGATGGGGAACAGAACCCAAGATGCTTCTCATTTTGGCCGGAGTAGGTTTTCTTGTTACAACATACGGAATCGTAAAAGTTATAAGAAATTATATGAGGAAAATTAAAAATGGTAAGTAATACAACACAAGAAAATACAAATAAGGAAGTCAGACTTCCTTACCAAGAACAACCGAATCAGCATATTACGCTCTTTGCCGAGCCGATATTTTATTCTGAAAATTTTATCGTTACCAACGCGCTTTTAACTTCCTGGGTAGCGGTATTCATTATCGCTGTCTTGGCGTTTGCTCTTCGATTTAAGTTTCGTGAAATTCCGGGCAAGATTCAAAATCTTTTTGAAATAATCATAGATGGTGCGTTGTCTATGTGCGATCAGGTGACCGGAAACCGCGCTCTTTCTGTCAAAATATTTCCGATTGCTATCTCTGTTTTCTTTTTTATTCTTATAAATAATTGGCTGGGACTTCTTCCGCTTGGAGGTTTTGGAATAGTCGAGGAGGGAGAACACGGACTTACCTTTGTGCCGTTTCTTCGTGGGGGAACAGCGGACATTAACACTACGCTTGCCCTCGCCGTGATGTCGGTGCTTGGGGCCAATATATTCGGTATTTTTTCCATAGGCGCATGGAAAACTTTTAATAAATATGTTAATCTGAAGATACTCGGGGAAATTTTCACCAAAATTCGCCATGAGCCGACGGTTGTTATCGTTGCTCCGATTACGTTCTTTGTAGGTTTGATAGAAGTTGTGGGGGAGTTTGCCAAGATTGCCTCGCTCTCTTTCCGTCTTTTCGGCAATGTCTTTGCCGGAGAAGTGCTTTTAGTTTCAATGGCGGCCTTGGTGGCCTACATCGTGCCTATACCTTTTATGTTTTTGGAGATACTGGTGGGAGTGATTCAGGCGCTTATTTTTTCGATTTTGACGGTTGTGTATTTTACCATCGGGGCGTCAGATCATGATCATGAAGATGAACATACACACACGGAACAAGTTGCAACGGCATGAATTTACAAGTAAAATAGTCGAAACATTATTAATAATTTATAAAAACAAATCATGGAAACATTTTTTGCAAAAGCAATCGTGATGGCGGTGGGGGCCGTGGGTCCGGCTATCGCTGTCGGCATGATCGGTTCGAAGGCTATGGAGTCCATCGGACGCAATCCGGAATCGGCGGGAAAAATTCTGGTACCGATGCTTCTTTCCTGCGCGTTCGCCGAGGCTATCGCCATCTACGCGCTCGTTATCGCATTTTCAATTTAAATTCTTTTCTCATTGCGTAAAGTTTTTCTCAAGAACTATTTTTGAGCTTTCAAGTTATGGATTCGATTATTTCTACATTTCACATAGATTGGAAGATTATCATCGCGCAGGCGGTCAATTTCGGCATTGTTTTTGCCGTGCTTTATGTCTTTGCCTTGAAACCCCTAGGTAAGTTTATGGAAGAACGTGGTAAAAAAATAGAGGCAGGCATTAATAATGCCGAGAAATCCAACGAATTATTACAGAAAGCAACCGAAGAATACAATCAAAATACAATAAAATTAAAACAGATATCTGTAAATGCTCACAACGAACTTCAAAGAGATTTAGAGAGATTAAGGGCGGATCATGTGGCTAAAATAAAAGCGGATAACGACGAGTGGGTAAAAAAAAGAACAGAACAAATGGCAATTGATAAAAAGGTCTTGGTTGAGGAAGCCAAGAGCGAAATTACGTCGCTTGCAACATTAATGGTCGAGAAGTTAATAAAAGATAAAACAGAATTAAAAGATTTATAAATGGCAATTTTATCAGATAACAATATAGCCCATGCCATATATTTATCTCTTAAAGATAAAAGTCTTGACGAGGCGCATCAAACTCACAAAAATATCCTTGCCTTTTTGGCCCGCAAACATCTTCTTGGCAGAGCTGCCGCGATATTGCTTCATCTAAAAAAAATAATTAATTTGGAAAAGGGGATAGTGTCAGCTACCGTCTCGAGCGTCCATAGATTACATGAAAAAGAAGAAAAAGAACTTGTGCATTTTTTAAAAAAACGTTATTCTGCGAAAGAGATCACTCTTACAAAAATATTAGATCAAAATTTATTGGGAGGGTTTCGAGTGGAAGCAAACGACGAAGTTATTGATTTAACGATAAAAAATAAAATTATGCAATTACAAAAATATTTAACCAGAAGCGCTGTTTAAACCATGAGCCACAATACCATTGTAGAAAATTTAAAAAGAGAAATAGAAAATTTTAAAGCCCAAATAAAAATAGAAAAAGCGGGCAATGTGATAGAGGTTTTCGACGGTATTGCCCGAGTCTCCGGGCTCTCTGATCTTCGTTCTTCGGAAATGGTGCTCTTTCCGGGAGGCGAAGTGGGAGTGGCGCTTAACCTAGAGGAAGATACGGCAGGGGTTATTATTTTAGGCGATTTTTCTAAAATAAAAGAAGGAGACGAAGTAAAAGCTACCGGCAAGATTCTGGAAATGCCTGTTTCGGATGGCGTTATCGGCAGAGTAGTCAATGCCATAGGAGAACCGATAGACGGCAAAGGAGCCATCGCGGGTGGAAAATCCATAAAGCATTATCCTATTGAAAAAGTGGCGCCTGGAGTGATCACCCGAGAGAGCGTTACGGAACCGGTGGCGACCGGTATCAAGGTAATCGATGCCATTATTCCAGTGGGTCGCGGACAGCGAGAGCTTATTATCGGAGATCGTCAGACGGGTAAAACGGCTATTGCCATAGACGCTATTTTGAATCAAAAGGGCCAAAACATGATATGCGTGTATGTTTCTATCGGTCAGAAAGATTCAAAGTTAAGGAAGCTCCATGTTCGTCTGGAGGAAGGTGGAGCCATGGATTATACCGTTGTTGTTTCCGCTGGAGCATCAGAGTCAGCTGCTCTTTCTTACGTAGCGCCATATGCAGGAGTATCCATTGCGGAATATTTTATGGATAAGGGAAAAGATGTGTTGATTATCTACGACGACCTGTCGAAACATGCGGTAGCTTACAGAGAAATATCCCTCCTTCTCCGTCGTCCGCCTGGCCGAGAAGCCTTTCCGGGAGATGTTTTTTATCTTCATTCTCGCCTGCTTGAGCGCGCTTGCCGAAGAAACCAAAAATACGGGGGTGGGTCTATCACTGCGCTTCCCATTATTGAAACTCAAGCGGGAGATATTTCGGCCTATATTCCAACCAATGTAATTTCCATTACCGACGGGCAAATATTTCTAGAGACCGATCTTTTCTATAAAGGTATTCGTCCGGCGGTAAATGTCGGCTCTTCCGTTTCCCGTGTAGGTTCTGCCGCCCAGATCAAGGCTATGAAGAAAGTGGCAGGCACTTTGAAGCTCGATCTCGCGCAATACCGGGAGCTCGAAGCTTTCTCTCAGTTTGGTTCTGATTTGGATGAAGCAACCAAGCGGACCCTCGAGCGTGGCAAAAGGGCGGTGGAGGTATTGAAACAACCCCAATATTCTCCGGAAAAGACAGAACATCAAGTGGTATCCCTTTACGCGCTTTCCAAAGGGTTTATGGATGATGTTCCGGTGAATAAGATAAAAGAATTTGAGCGCGGACTTATCGACCATGCGGAACGTCATGCGAAGGCTTTCTTTAAAGATATTGCGGAAACAAAGATGTGGAGTGAAAAAGGCGAAATTGAGTTAAAGAAAGTAATTGAAGATTTCAAAAAAGGTTTTAGTAACACTTAGTACTCCGAGTACTAAGTGGTTTAAGGCGAATTTTATGGCAGGAACAAAGGAAATAAAAAGACGAATAAAGTCGATAAAAAATACCAAGAAAATCACCAAGGCGATGGAACTGGTGGCGGCTTCGAAGATGAAGCGCGCGGTTTCGAGTACCCTTGCTTCCAGATTTTACGCCGGATATTCTTGGCAGATTCTGACTTCTATTGCCAAAAATGTCGAAAATTTAGAACATCCGCTTTTTTCATTGAAAGAAGGGATTGACGGTAAAAAAAATATTTTACTTCTTTTAATAAGCTCCAATCGCGGGCTTTGCGGAGCGTACAACGCGCAAATTATAAAAAAGGTTATTTCTATACTCAAAAGCAAAAATACTAATGTGGAAGTGGTCTCGGTAGGCAAAAAAGGAGATATCGCCATACGTCGTCTGGGTATCCGGGTAGTTGCTTCTTTTTTGGAAATGGATGGCCAGATTTCTCTATCCGCGATAGTGCCCCTGTCTAAATTTGTGATAGATGAGTTTAGCTTTGGTAAATATGATAAAGTAATAGTGGCTTATACCGATTTTGTTTCTGCTCTGACCCAGCGACCCAACATCAAGCAGATTTTACCGGTAAGTCGCACAGAACTAAAAGATTTGATTCAATCGCTTGATCAAGTCGCTCCGGCGCTCGAAGACAACTCTCATGATAAGAAAATCGATTATTTGTTCGAAGGAGACCAGAATAAACTTATCGGCTCGCTCGCGGAAAAACTTACTCGGATGCAGATTTATCAAATGCTTTTGGAATCCAATGCTTCCGAGCAGTCAAGCAGAATGATGGCCATGAAGAACGCAAGCGAAGCCTCCGGAGAGATGATTGAAGATTTGACTTTGGTATTTAATAAAGCCAGACAATCGAATATTACCAGAGAAATATCGGAAATCAGCGCGGGCATGGCATCAATAAGTTAAAAGTTATAAAATTTATAAAGTAAAAAGAAATTATTATGCAAACAGGCACAATCAAGAAGATCATAGGTCCGGTGGTAGACGTGGATTTCGGCGAAAAATTACCGGATATTTATACCGCGTTGGAGGTCGCAAACAAAGGCAAAAAGCTTGTCTTGGAAGTTGAGCAACATCTTGGGACCGGATTGGTGCGTTCTGTGGCCATGGATACGACTGATGGTCTTTTTCGCGGAATGCAGGTTTTAAGTACTGAAGCTCCCATATCCGTGCCTGTGGGTAAATCCACCTTAGGCCGTATTTTTAACGTCCTTGGGGAAGCTATTGACGATGGGATGCAAATAAAATCTGAGAAGGTTTTACCGATTCATCGAAAAGCTCCTGAATTTACAGCCCAGGCCACCAAAGTTGAAATTCTGGAAACGGGCATCAAAGTGATAGATCTTATTTGTCCGGTCTTAAAGGGAGGTAAGGTCGGGCTTTTTGGCGGAGCTGGCGTGGGTAAAACCGTGGTCATCCAAGAGCTTATACACAATATCGCCTCGGAACACGGCGGATATTCGGTCTTTGCGGGTGTCGGCGAACGGACTCGGGAAGGAAATGATTTATATCATGAAATGAAAGAGTCCGGAGTCTTGCCGAAAGTCGCGATGGTCTTTGGTCAAATGAATGAACCTCCGGGCGCTCGTCTGCGAGTGGCGCTTTCCGCTCTTACCATGGCGGAACATTTTCGCGACGCAGAAGGCAAGGATGTGCTTTTGTTTATAGACAACATTTTTCGTTTTACCCAAGCCGGCTCGGAAGTGTCCGCTCTTTTGGGACGCATTCCTTCAGCCGTGGGATATCAACCCACTCTTGCGACCGAAATGGGAAATCTCCAAGAGAGAATCACTTCTACCGAAAAGGGTTCGGTAACTTCCGTGCAAGCTGTTTATGTGCCGGCGGACGACTTCACCGATCCGGCTCCGGCTACTACCTTCGCGCATCTTGATTCGACTGTGGTTTTAAATCGATCTCTTTCAGAAATAGGAATTTATCCGGCGGTGGATCCGCTTGATTCTTCTTCTACTATTCTTGATCCGAATATCGTGGGACTTGAGCATTACATCGTGGCTCGCGAAGTTCAGCGTGTTCTTCAACGTTACAAAGATTTGCAGGACATCATCGCTATTTTAGGTATGGAAGAATTGTCGGAAGCGGACAAGGAGCTGGTAGCTCGCGCCAGAAAAATCCAGAAATTTCTTTCACAGCCGTTTTTTGTAGCGGAACAATTTACCGGTACCAAAGGCGCGTATGTGCCTCTTGCCGAAACTATTCGTTCTTTTAAAGAAATTATGGACGGTAAACATGATGACAAGCCTGAAGGAAATTTTTATATGAAAGGCGCGCTTTGAAAATGTATGTTCAAACACTTAAAATTAAAAATAATCACTCCGGAGCGATTGGTACTTGAAGAAGATGTGAATCAAGTCAGTCTGCCGACCACTGTGGGAGAAATTACTGTTTTACCGGAGCACATTCCGCTTATTAGCGAGATTACTTCCGGTGATATTGTTTCTCTTGTCGGGGGCGAATACATTCCCTTTGCCGTAGCGGGGGGATTCGTAGAAGTAAAAAAAAACGAAAATAATATTACCGAAGTCGCCGTGCTAGCAGATTTTGCCGAGCATGTGTCGGAAATTTCGGATGAGGTCATAAAAAAGGCCAAGGCGCAGGCGGAAGAACTGCGTCAGCAGGCGGCAAACAAAGAAATCGTGGATTTCGAACACTTTGAGACTGAACTTGAACGTTCTCTTACCCGCGTCAAAATCGCGGACAAATGGAGGAGTAAAAAATACAGGAAATGAGTAAATTTTATGTTGTCGCAACTCCGATAGGAAACCTGGGAGACATTACCTTTCGGGCCGTTGAGACGTTAAAGAGCGTAGATTTGATATTATGCGAGGATACACGAGAGACTAAAAAAATTTTAAATAAATATAATATCAATACATCCATGATGAGCTATCATACTCACAGCAAACTCGCCAAAACAGATAAGATTTTTGAATTGTTATCCGAGGGGAAAAATTTGGCTCTGGTTTCGGACGCGGGCACTCCCGGCATTTCTGATCCGGGGGCGATGCTTGTTTCCAAAATCAAAGATAATCTACGCCATAGCGTAGATGTAATTCCAGTGCCGGGGCCGACCGCGCTTATCACGGCGCTTTCGGCTTCGGGACTGCCGACGCATGAATTTACGTTCTTGGGTTTTTTGCCGCACAAGAAAGGGAGAGAAACATTGTTTAAGGAAATAGCGCAATCCGGAAGGACTATGGTTTTTTATGAATCTCCCCATCGGATTTTAAAAACTCTGGAATCTCTCAGAAAATTTTGCCCAAATAAGAAAGTGTGTTTGGCCCGAGAACTCACCAAGATTTATGAAGAATTCAAAACTGACCCTCCGGTCGAACTTTTAGAATATTTAAAAGAAAATCCAAAAAAACAGAAAGGGGAGTTTACCGTGCTGATTAGCGATTGATGTTTACGGAAAAACTCATATGTACTTTTCAGTAGACAGGTGAATAAAGTAGAATTTATGAAAAAGTAAAGCAAGGTTTTTATAGCAGATCTTCCGGATCCACTTTGATTTTAAAGTTTCGGGGAAGGGAGCGGAGTTTTTGGGAAAGGTTCCGGTCAATGTTTCCACCCGTCAGGAGGGAAGGAAGAGACCATCTTTCAGGGTTTATTTTAAGCAACATATTGGCGGAATATTTATCTTTTATTCTTGGTATAAAACCGGAGAATATTTCCGGCTCATATTCCTTGAATATTTCTTTCAGTCTTTCCCTTGTTTCCAGGACTTCGGATTTTTTGCCCAAGAAAGTCGTTTTAATGAAGCGTTTGAAGGGCGGATAATGGAGGATTTTTCTATTTTCTATATCTTCTCTGATCAATGGCCATAGATTGCCTTCTTTCAGAGCAAGGAGGGTTTTATCCTGTATATTTTTAACCTGAATGATCAGTTTTTCTTCTGTTTTGTCCGATATGTCGAGAAGGATTCTAAGTATTTTCTCTCCCATTTTGAAATTCGGGATACTCCAGAGCGAATCAAAGGAAGCAATGACTGAAAGCGGGACTTTCTCTCTCAAATAGTAGAGCGCCATCTCTGTGCCCACCAGTATGGCCCCGGAAGATTTAGAAAATCCTTCAGCTATTTTTTTTGCTCCGTTTTTGTTTCCGGCGGACTCTCGGTCTAATTTAAAAATCTTTGTTTTTCCCAAGTCTTTTTCGCGCCCCAGACTCTCTCTTAGATATTCAAGCACTGTTTCGATGCCAATTCCAAGCGGTATCAGGTTCCATCCCCCGCAGACATCGCACAGAATATCGGCATTTTTCTCTGCACCGCATTTATTACAAACGAACATTCTTTTTTTGCCGTCTTTCGAGGTATAAAGCACCAATACCGATTCACATTCGCCACAGGATACCGTATTGCCGCAATCCCGGCATACAGTCATGGTAGAGAGACCCTTGCGCAGAGAAAAAATAAAAACATTCTTTTTTTCTCGGAGAGCGGAGAATACTTGGAGCATACTTTCCTCCTTTAGCACTTTGAACCCCCCCCATTTATTCTTTTCGGATTTTTGGCTCAAAATTTCCATTTTTATTTTGAGATCGGTTCTGAAAGAAAGAGGATGCAGGGGATTTATATTTTCCGTGTCTTTTCTCGCTATTGTTTCAAAGCGAAGAAGATCACTCGACATTATAAACCTTGCATTCATTTTCGAGGCAAAGATTTCGGCAAAGATTCGGAAGTCCAAGTGTGTCTGTCCCAGAGGGATGTAGCCATTTCCGTTTTCTTCTTCCAGAATGACAGTACCTAGATCATTCCTTGGGATGGCAAGAAAAGGAGTAGTGCCCACTATCAGCACCGGATGCGTGGAAGAAAGTATTTTCTGACAATTTTTCATATTTTTCTTTTTATTTATTCCACTGTGCATGGCGAAAGCAAATTCTCCAATGCCTTTGGATAACGCCTCTGAAAAAATTTCTATGCAAGTTTCTGTTCCGCAAATTATAAAGACGGATTTTCCTCTGGCAAATGATTCTCGGATCATTGTCTTATACGCGCTTATACGGTCTTCCAGCGGAGCTTGAAAAAGTAATTTTTCAGGTTTGATTTCGATGGGAACCGTAGCTATGTTCTGTGGCATCTCTTTTTTAATTTTTTTTATAATTTCAGAAATTTTATCGTAGTCTTCCATAAAAATATTCGGAATTAAACAAGTGATTACTAATCCCTTATCTTCCACGAAATATTCGGCGGCATCTAAAGTAGCAGAAATGAATTCTTTTTGAAAAATCGACGGACCTTTATCCTCGGCAACTTTTCTTAAATTGAAATTCATGTTTTTTATATTACCCTTGGCTTCTGAGAGTTCTTCCACCTTTGACACTAAGGCGAGAATTTTTTTATTTTTTATCGGTACGGAAACGACATGCCCTTCGGGGATTGAAAGAGCGGTAAAATAAGCGAGATTTCCTACCGGAATGCCCTTTTTAAGCGGAATAACGGATACGACTTTCATATTTTGATTCTAACATAGATAAATTATACCTCCATATTTTTTTCTTGATTAAAAGCAGATACGGGGGTATATTGTTCTCATGAGTTTTTTTTCACGCAAATTAGGCATAGATTTAGGCACGGCAAATACCTTGGTATTTGTGCCCGGCAAAGGGATAGTTTTAAATGAGCCTTCGGTGGTGGCTGTGTCTGAACAGGATAATAAAATTCTGGCAATAGGTTTTGAAGCTAAAGATATGATCGGCAAAACGCCCGAAAACATTATTACATATTGTCCTATGAAAGACGGAGTTATAGCGGATTATCGGGTAACGGAAGCGATGCTTCGTTATTTTATAAATAAAGCCATGGGTAAATGGAGCTTATGGAAACCGGATGTGATGGTCTCGGTTCCAGCCGGTGTTACCTCTACCGAACGGCGAGCCGTGGTAGAAGCGGCTATCCGTGCGGGGGCTAAAAACGCTTATGTGGTGAAAGAGCCGATTCTTGCCGCTATCGGCGCGGGTATTCCAATTTATGAATCTAGGGGGCATATGGTGGTGGACATCGGAGGAGGTACTACGGATGTGGCGGTGATTTCTCTGGGTGGAATAGTAGCGTCCACTTCGGTCAAATGCGCCGGAAATAAAATAGATGCGGCTATTGCCGATTATATAAAAAAAACTTTTAACTTGGCCATAGGAGACAGAACAGCCGAAGAGGTGAAAATAAAGATAGGCGCGGCGGTGCCTCTGGGAGAAGAGCTTTCGGTTACGATCCGGGGAAGAGATTTTATTCAAGGATTACCCAGAAGCGCGAAAGTAAGCACCAACGAAATAGTGAAAGCAACAGACAGCGAACTCCGGCAAATTATTAAAGCTATCAAGGATGTTCTTCAAGAAACCCCACCCGAGCTTGCTTCCGATATCATGGAACACGGGATTATCATGACCGGAGGATCGTCTCTTTTGCGTAATTTGCCGGATCTGGTTTATCGGCGGACGGGAGTAAAAGCAATGCTTGCCGATGACGCGCTTTTCTGTGTGGCAAAAGGCACCGGTCTTGCTCTTGAGCACCTTGATGTGTATAAAAAAACAGTATTAAGCAAAAAATAGCGATGTTTTCAAATCATTTTGATTCGAATAATCTTCATCACGCGTATTTGATAGAAGGAGAAAGAATGAAAGCGTTATCGGAAATAATGCGATTTTTAGAAAGTATCGACATTAAAACTTCCGGCAATGCCGACTTTTCTCTCATTTCTCTGGATTCTTTCAGTGTGGAAAATGCCAGAAATTTAAAATCTTTAAGCGTCGAAAAAAGCTTCTCCTCCAGTTTATCCGCGCAAGCAAATAAAAGAATTTTTATAATTTCAACCAATAATTTTCTTCTGGAAGCTCAAAACACTCTTCTGAAAATGTTTGAAGAGCCCATAGAAGACGTTATTTTTTTTCTGATAGTGCCGGACAAGAATGCTCTGCTTAAGACCCTTGCCTCCAGATTTTATGTGATTTCCTTGGAGCGGGCTTTGGGAGAGGAGGCGGAAATGGCAGATAAATTTTTAAATATGAGTTTACAAAAGAGGGTTGATTTTATAAAAGACCTTCTGATTGAAAACGAAGGGGAAGAAGAGGAGTTGGAAAAATCTGTCAGATTAAAGGCATTAAAATTTTTAAACGCCCTTGAACATATACTCCACAAAAAGTTAGTGTCAAGGACGGTCCTTGACATAGGTGTTTTTGAACATTTTTTCAAAGTTAGGAAATTTTTGCGTATGCCCGGGTCTTCTACCAAGAGTCTAATGGAATCCGTGGCGTTTTTAACTCCGAATTTATGATATACTCAATCTTATATGCAATACAACTTTTCTAATTTCAAGGCAGGACTTAAGAAAGTGGAAGAATTCTTGAGCAAGGAATATCGAGAGCTGAATGTCGGCCGAGCTTCTCCCTCTGTGCTTGACGGTGTATCTGTGGAATCATACGGTTCATTTATGCCCATAAAAAATCTTGCTTCTATTTCCATTGAAGATCCAAAAACTCTGCGCATAGCGCCTTGGGACAAGAGTCAAGTGAAGGATATCGAGAAAGCGATAGTTGTTTCAAATCTAGGGCTATCGGTAGCTACCGATGAAGTCGGCATCAGGGTAATATTTCCTCAATTAACTACCGAGACCAGACAGAAACTGGTAAAAGTCTTAAAAGAAAAGCTCGAAGAAAGCAGAATTACCGTGCGTAAAGAGCGTGAGCGGATATGGGACGAGGTGCAGAAACTAGAACGTGAAGGAAAAATGACCGAAGATGAAAAATTTCGAGCGAAAGAGGAGCTTCAGAAAATAATCGATGAAATTAATAAAAATCTGGGAAATGCTTTTGAAAAGAAAGAACGTGAAGTGATGGGATGAATATTTTAATTTTTTTTATAATTTTGTTAATTTTGGTGTTGGTCCATGAGTTTGGGCATTTTTTTGCGGCGAAGAAATTCGGCATACGAGTGGATGAATTTGGATTCGGCTTTCCGCCTAAATTGTTCGGGATTAAAAAAGGAGAAACAGAATATACTTTTAATTTGTTTCCAATTGGCGGATTTGTAAAAATTTTCGGTGAAAATCCAAATGAAGCAGAAGACTTGGAGGCCTTGCCTCCACTTGGAGGCAAGGCCTCCAAGTCGGGGAGTTTTTCTTTCAAGCCTAAATGGCAACAAGCTGTGGTTTTATCTGCCGGAATCTTGGCCAACTTTCTTCTTGCCTTTCTTCTTTTTTCTTATGCTTTTATTTCTGGTTTGCCCGTGGCGGCTGACGAAGGATTTGCCGGATATATACCCAAGGATGTAAATACGGTAATTATTTCCGTAATTCCCGGTTTACCGGCCGCAAACGCTGATCTTAGGCCGGGAGACAAGATAATTTCAATGAAAAACAGCAGAGAAACCCTAACCTTAATCAATCCGGATAAAATTAAAATTTTTATTATTTCAAGTATCGGAGATGAAATAGAAATCGGTTTTGTGCGAAGTTCTAAAACAAATAAATTACTTTTTACCAAGGTGATTCCCATTGTTTCCGGGCCAAACGAAGATCCGGTGGTCGGTATTAGTATGGATCAGATAGGCATAGTTAAATTACCGATATGGCTTGCTTTGCCTGAGGGTATGAAAATGACGACATCCGCCATCAAAGAGACTGTTGTTGGGCTCTTTAAGCTTGCCAAAGAAAGTCTAATGGGAAATGGCAGTTTAGATAATGTAGCCGGTCCGGTGGGGCTGGTCGGCATGGTGGGAGAAGTTTATGGTTTCGGTTTTTCTTATCTTATTTCTTTTACGGCTTTGATTTCTATTAATTTAGGCATTATAAACTTGGTTCCTTTTCCCGCGCTTGACGGAGGTAGGCTATTTTTTCTTCTGATTGAGAAGATAAAAGGTTCGCGTATTAATCGTAAATTTTTCAATATTGCAAACATGACGGGCTTCGCTATATTAATCTTATTCATGTTGGCGGTGACTTATAAGGACATAACGAAATTGTTTTAAATGAAACTGATTCATCAAGTTCGGGCGGTAAAAAATAAAAGAGAAATTGCCAATATTAAAAAAGCTCAAAAATTAAGCGAATTATTACTTTATGATGTTTTGAAAAAGTTAAAAACAGGAGTAACGGAATTCGACATTGCTCGATTTATAACTAATCGGTTTGTAAAATTAGGCGCGCCAATACTTTCTTTTCCGCCCATTGTGGCTTTCGGTAAAAATTCAGCCAATATTCATCATACCCCCGGCAAGACAAAACTCAGAAGGGGAGATTTCATTATGCTTGATTTTGGTTGCACAATAAATGGGTATTGTTCGGATATGACTCGCACTTATTTCTGGGGCGAACCGACAAAAAAACAAAAGAAAATTTATTTGGCTGTATTAGGAGCTCAAAATCGCGCTTTGAAACAAATCCAGAAAGGAGAGCGCAGGGCCAAAATCATAGACAGATTCGCGCGGGGTTTTCTGGCGAAAGTTTTCAAGAATAATTTTAAACACGGGCTTGGTCACGGAGTGGGAACCGTGATTCATGAATGGCCGAATTTCAAGCCAAAAAGCGAAGATATTATCCCTGCCGGATGCGTGATGACTGTCGAACCCGGGCTCTATTTTAAAGGTTTCGGCGGGGTGCGAATAGAAGATATGATTTTAATTGCAAAAAATGGCTACAAAAACCTAACTAACGTGCCAAAAGATATAAAAAGTGTTATACTGTAAAGGCATGGCGCGTAACCATTTTTTGCAAAAAAAAATTAGAATCGCTATTTTAACTGGAGGGCCTTCCCTGGAACGTGGAATTTCACTCAATTCCGCCCGCAGTGTGCTTGATCATCTGGGAAGTCTGGAGGTCGATGTCGTTCCAATCTATTTTGATGAAAAGAAAAAACCGTATAAAATATCCACTGCTCAGCTTTATTCCAACACCCCGAGCGATTTTGATTTTAAGCTTCGAAAAACGGGTAGATTCCTTTCCGAATCCGCCCTTATTCGCGTTTTAAAGAGTGTTGATATTGTTTTTCCCGCCATTCACGGCTCTTTTGGCGAAGATGGCGAAATTCAAAGTTTTCTTGAAAAACACAAAATACCTTTTATTGGAACCTCTTCCAAATCATGCAAAATAGCTTTTGATAAATTTCGAGCCAATGAATATATCCGCTCGCTTGGTTTTTATGCTCCGAATTCCATAGTGCTCAAAATTACCGATACCAAGAAAAATATTTTTAAAAAAATAACCGAATTTTGGAATAAAGAAAAAATAACTCGCGCCATAATAAAACCTTCTTCCGGAGGTTCGAGTATTGGTGTGTTTTCGGTAGAAAATATTTCCGATGCAGTGACAAGTGTTGAGACGCTTTTTCGGAAACGTATGGATACTCGGGTGGTGATGGAACCTTTTATGAAGGGCAAGGAATTCACGGTGATTATATTGGAAAACAGATTTAACCAAGCGGTGGCCATGATACCTTCGGAGATCGAGGTTGAATATGATGAAAATCAATTTTTCGATTTTCGCAAAAAATATCTTCCTACTCGCCAAGTGACCTACCATTGTCCGCCGAGATTCGGGAATGAGATTATCGAAAAGATTCAGATAGAAGCCGAACAGCTTTTTTCTGTTTTTGGTATGCGGGATTTTGCGCGTTTTGACGGGTTTTTCTTGCCGGACGGCAATGTATGGTTTTCGGATTTTAATCCAATTTCTGGCATGGAACAAAACAGTTTTCTCTTTCAGCAATCTTCCAGAGTTGGTTTTTCTCACCGGGATTTATTTCGTTTCATCATAAATAACGCTTTTTTACGCAGGAAAATCAAAAAAACAATTAAAAATATTTCGCTGTCGGAAAAAAGAAAACCGGTAGCGGTGCTTTTTGGAGGAGAAACCGCGGAAAAACAAACATCTCTTATGAGCGGTACGAATGTCTGGCTTAAATTGCGGGGCTCCAAGCTTTATAAACCTCTTCCTTATCTTTTGGGAAAGGACAGAGAGGTCTGGGAATTGCCCTACTCGTATATTCTCAATCATACAGTGGAAGAAATAACAGAAAATGCCAAAAAGGCCCAAAAAGATTTTGCTAGGCTTCGTTTTCTTGTAGAAAAAGTAAAGCTTGGTCTCGCGCTAAAAAGGGGAGAAGTCACGGAAGAATTTTTTATACCCAGAAAGCTTTCGATCGGAGATCTTATCAAACAGCATAAATTTATTTTTCTCGGCTTGCATGGAGGGATAGGAGAAGATGGAACTATCCAAAAAATACTTGAAGAAAAAAAAGTGAAATTCAACGGATCCGGAAGCGTTGCCTCAAAACTCTGCATGGACAAGTGGGCGACAAGCGAGACCATAGCGGAAGCTCATATTCCGGGCGTAAGCGTAGCCAAACATTTTTTACTCCGTCAGGGCGATATCGCCGAAATTATTAAAACAAAACAACAAAATAAATACTGGAATATGCTTTTGCAAAAGCTTGGCACAAGAACATTGATTGTCAAGCCTCGAGGAGATGGATGTTCGGCCGGAGTGGTAAGGCTCCAGAATTCAAAAGATTTATTTGCTTATCTTTCTTTAATTAGAAAAAAAATTCTGATGGTCCCGCCTGGGACTTTTACCAGACAAAAAACTCCCGTAAATATGCCCGAGAACCCCTCCGATATAATTTTTGAATCTTTTATTGAAACAGATAAACTGAAAACAGTCGGGGGCGAAATTGTCTATGTCAGACGAAGCGGATATTTGGAAATAACGATAGGGGTGCTGGAAAAAGACGGCAGGCTAGAGGTTCTCTCCCCCTCTATTACTATTGCTGAATCGGTAATTCTTGGCGTGGAGGAGAAGTTTCAAGGAGGCACGGGGGTAAATATTACTCCTCCACCGAAAGAAATAATTTCTCAAAAAAATTTAAATAAAGTCAAAAAACAAATTGAACAGGTGCTAAAAACGCTCAAAGTTCGAGGATATGCCAGAATCGATGTCTTTGTCCAAATAGCCACAGGGAATATAATAGTGATAGAGGTCAATACCTTACCCGGACTTACTCCCTCGACTGTGTTTTACCACCAAGCTCTTGCGGAGAATTTTCCGATTCAACCCATTCAATTATTGGAAAAAATTATAAAAAATGCCGGCTATTGAAGAAAAAAGAATAAGTAAAAAAATAAATACCAGACCGATAGGAGTATTTGATTCCGGAGTCGGCGGGCTCTCCGTGCTTCTCAAATTAAAACGCCTGCTCCCAAAAGAAAATTTTGTTTTTCTTGCGGATCAGTTGTATGTGCCCTATGGAGAGAAAAATAAAAAGGAGCTTGTAAATCGAGTATATAAAATCACCGACTACCTACGGAAGCGCCATGATATCAAAATGATGGTAGTGGCTTGCAATACCGCTACCTGCGCGGCCATTGGGGAGTTACGAAACAAATATTCGCTTCCGATAGTGGGTACCGTGCCGGCGATTAAAAAAGCGGCAGAAAATACCAAGACAAAAAAAATAGCTGTTATTTCCACCCCTTCCACTTCCAAAAGTCTTGCTTTGCAAAAACTTATTAAGGATTATTGCCAAGGAATTAAAGTGTTGAATATAGGATGCAAAGATTTGGAAGATGCGGTGGAACGCGGAGAGCTTATGGGTGGAGAGGTTCGCAGATTGCTTTTTAAATATTTGGATAGAATTAAAAATTCAAAAATTGACCAGCTTGTCTTGGGTTGCACTCATTATCCTTTTCTTAAGCAAGCAATAGTGAAAATAGTGGGTCCGGGGGTGAATCTTTTGGACGGCGGGGAAGGAATTGCCAGACATGCCAAATCTCTCTTATCTAATTATCTGATGGAAAATAATGCGGAGAAAAAAGAAAAAATAATCTATTTAACCACAGGAGATCCGAAAAAATTTTCAAAAATAGCAAGCAAACTTATGAAAGAAAAAATTAAATCAAGGAAAGTTGCTTTTTAATGTAATTTGTAATAACATATAGTTATGTCTCAAGATCGACTTATAAAACTTGCTTGTTCCGCTTGTAAACGTATAAATTATTGGTCTGCCAAAAACAAGAAACTGGTAACTAAAAAAATCGAACTCAAAAAATATTGCAAGTGGTGCAAAAAACAAACCAAGCACAAAGAAGCGAAGAAATAAATCAGTTTTTATTTTTTAACTTCTGATGTATAATCAGCTCGTTATTACCTAAATAATGGGTGGTTAGTTAAGTGGCATAACTGCGGTCTCCAAAACCGCCGTCGGGGGTTCGATTCCCTCACCACCCGCACGTTGAAATCAGCTGATTTTTTATGGGTTATTTTTTGACGCTCTGAAAGGGAATGGAACTTTGTCTAGTATGTTAACCTCAGTTCGTCTAAGATAGTCAACCATTAATGCATCATTAACAGCTAGCACGAGACACATAGAAGTGCTAAAATCTATAAATGAAAATGGAGTCGCCAGTTTTTACAGAAAGGTCTAAAAGGTCAAAAGAACCTTTGGAACCACACGATATTCCCTCGGCTATGAGCCAGATTAAAGAGGGACAAGAACAAACTCCTGACCAAGAAAGAATCTTGATTGATATACAAACCTATCTTGATGCAGCTCATGATATTTTTGAAGATATAGAAACTAAAAGACCAATATTACCAGACTTACCCGAAAGCCCTAGCGCAGAAGTGCCGCTTGATTTCTCTGAACTTTCTCGGCAGTTGAAATCTAAATTAGCTCAATTAGACAAAATGACTTCTAGAAGTTTTGGAGCACAACATAGGCTAAGCGAAGCTGGTCATAGAAATAGACGAAGAATAGAAAAAGTAGAAGACCCTGTGGATGAATATTCCAAATGGTCGAGTACCTTGGAAAGTCAGTATTCAAATGTAAATTCCCAAATTAAACCTCTCGAAGCCGCATTAGTTCTACATCGAGAATGCCAAGAATTAGGTAAAGAATATAAAACTATAATAAGCAGAAGATTTTCGGTGCCTGAGAAAGATTTAAGAAATCAGATAGATAAATTACTAGAAGAGTGCCTTTCACAAATAAGAGCTTTAGGAAGAAATCCTTTAAAATACACCGAGAAGCTAGCATTAAAAAGAAAGTGTGCTGAATTTATTGATATCACACACAAAGTATATTTGATTGAAAATCTTTTTCCCGAAATAAGACATTCAGGATATAACTATGCTCTTAGTTGGAAAGATGGTTTAAAATATGACATATCGATACCCGTTGGCCATCTGTACGAACAAGTAGGTGTGAATTTACGTTTAAAAATCAATCAGTTAAAAACTTTAATCGCAGAAAGCAAAAAAAAAGAAACAGACGCAATTTCTCCGAAAGATTTAGCAATTCTTAAAGGAGATTTTTTTACAAAATATGTCCTTCCTCACATTTCCAATCTTCCTCCAGATATTCAAGCCGAAATATTATCCGAATATAATGAAAAAGGAACTGTTTACTTAAATCGATATGGTGTAGAAGACAGAAATGCCGCGGAAAGAATATCTTATGCTAGAATGAATGAAAAAATAGAAGACAGTTTTAAATCGCTTGCTGATTTGCTTCGTAATGGAGATCCTGTCGGTGAAGCTTATAAATTGATTAAGCAAGAATTACCGAAGTTAATGGAAGAGCGTCCTTTGAAATATGATTTTGATGATATTTCTCGAACTCGACTTGAAAGTCCTATAATGAGAGCGGTCAAAGAATTACCTCGGCTGAAAGTTTTTATGGAAAGCCATGTGTTCCTTAATGCTACACCCGAAGAGCGAGAGAGGTTTCTAGAAAATGCCAGAAGTTTGATAAGTGAATATCTAAGTCAAGGAAAAATTATTGAGCCTACATCTCTAGCGGATAAATTATTATCACATCCAAACCCCGCAATCGCTCTAGAAATCATAGATTCTAGCTCCAATGAAAGCCGTAGTAGAAGCAACGAAGCAATACTTTTTATTTTTCAGCTTTTTCGGGAAAGTTCGGTAGAATCTGAAAGAAGTATTTTATCGAATATGCTTCATCGGTTCACCAATGACATAACTACCTATCAAGATCAGATTGTTGAAATCTTGCCCAGCCAAAGTAAAAGTATATATATTTTAGGCAGAGAGCTACTAATGAAACTGGCCACTCAAAATATGCCTATACCGCCTTTGTTATGGGAGCGAATGGAATCATATTTGGAAGATACGGTTGAACATATGGAAAAGGAAAAGGATTATAAGATTCTAGTTCCTATTCTTAACGAAATCGCCAACGGAAGTGAAGCAGGTAATAGATATTTTGCCAACGAAGCGCTCATGTTGGCTATATATAGACATTTAGGTAAGGCTAATTTTATGCTTCCTGACGGATTGTTATTCATTAAAGATTCTAAAAACATCAATCTTATTATCGAGGGTTATAGAAAATATTTTGGTATGCAAAGCATCGATTTACCAGATAGCGAAAAATTCCAACTTGCTTTTCAAAAAGGATTGACCATTACTCAGCTATTTTCTCATTATGACAATGATGTAGAGAGTTTCTTTGACGATAAATTATTTCAAAAACTTTATGAATATCCGGAACTTGAGAAGCTTCTGACTGATCTTATTAGTCGCATTCAAACATTAAGCGATAGAACTATTATTTCTCGAATTTTTTATTCTGTTCTACCATTCCTTCTAGAGACAGCATTCGCCGTCGATTCCAAAGAAGGTGAAACCGAATTTACGGCTCGTCTGAATAGAATATCAGAGTATTATGAAAAAGTTCTAGAAAAAACTAAGGAAGAAAAAAGTGCTCTTCAATTTTACTTGGGCGATAGTGCTTGGGAAGTAATAAAATTTCATCCACATCCAACCGATCTTCTTCTAGAATTTCCCGAACAAGCTCCGCTTTTATTTAAGGAAGAGCAAAGAGGACTTCAGAATCTCATATCTTCGAATTTTAATGTGCTTATAAAGGATAAGACGGATATGATTTTTCTAAATCAACTTGTTGGTAGATTTGGAGGAAATGCTCCCCAGCTAATAACAGACTATCTTCAATGTTTAAAAGAAGGCGCGCTCACATTGGACGAAAAAGGATTAGTCGAAGAATTTCTTGGAAAATTTAGAGTTCTTTCGCCTGCCATTATAAATGGTTATCGAGAAGCAAAAGCATCGCATACAGAGGAAGTTTTCATTGCTGGTTTAGAATCGATTGCCGAGCATGCTACTGGGCAAGGTAATCCAACTGAAACACAACGACAGTCTCCATTTTATAAAGATGTTTTAAGGGCCATTTATCAAAACAATTCCGGACAATGGACTACTTTCGAGAAGAATGAGAGCTGTAAAGACAGGTCAGCGGATTTACAAGGCTTCAAAATAAAAGAACGTTATGAAATCGATCTTCTGGCGGCTGGAGATATTAAAATGAAGCCAGGAGCAGAATTAGATCGGAAAGGAATGGCGCAACTTGAAGAAGGAGTTACTTATATAGCAGACGAATTTAAGGCAGCTAATTTTGATCCGGAAATAGTTAAGAAAAAGGTCAATGACCGTATCGAAGAAGTCTTCAATTTATTTACTGGAAGCGAAGTATTAAAAGATCTTGATGTAACGTCACTGACGCTTGAGCAAAAATTATTTATTATTTTATCAGAAACAACTTACGGAACACCTCCAATTGAACCCAGAGAAGTTAAAAAACTTCTTTTTGAATACGAATTTGCTAACTTCGAAGATATTCGGGAATACATTCAAGGTACAAACGATAGAGTAGCAACTGCTCAAAATCGAGATTATGCTCTCTTGTGCGAATTCCATAGTCTTTTTGCCGACAGAATCAAAGAAATCAACCGCCGACTGATTACGGCCGGATGGGAAAATACCGAGATTGCTAAAAAAATGCCGGCATATTTTGCGCAATTATCAAAAAAACGTGGAGACGCCGCAAGGGTAGAAAAAATAAATAAATTACAAATTGGAAAACTCGGCTTGAATGATACATTTTTGAAACAAATGAAAAGAGTGTTGAATAAAAAAGCAGGCACCAATTATTCTGACGAACAAGTACGGCAAATTATTGCTAGATATGAAAGAATGACATCTGGATTGACAGAAACTAGTACATCTACCAAAGGAAGAACTCGCGAATTTGCCGGTCAATTACGCGGGCAAAAAGAGAAAACCAGAAAAGCATTAGAGTTACTAGACGGCAAAAAACTAAATCCGGAAGAATTCCGTTTGGGCCATTTAGATTTCAATCAATATCTTGATGCCGAAAATGCAATTGGAAAAGGAACGTACAACGATGAACAATTTGCTTCATACACACTTCAACAATTTATCGGTATTTTTACCGAAGAACGAGAATTTGTTGAGGGAGAACTTGATAAATTTATGACTTCTTCCGGGAAAAATCGAGCGCGGCTTAGTGGTTACATTTCCAAATCTCCTGAGACTGCTCACGCCCGTATGGTTGGTGGAGTATGCGTTTCCGGAGATAATCCAAATCGAGGAGAAAAAAACATGTGGGATATGGAAAATTATTTTCAGTTAGTTCTTCAAGATCCAGAAACTAAACGCTGCCAGGGTATAGTATTGCTCCATCATTTCGAAGAGAACGGCCAGAAAATTTTAACTGCAGCTTTTAATCCCTATGGCAAATGGATTTGACCGGATAGAAGTTTCTAAAAGTAAAACAATCCGCACTAACCGGACTGGAGGAGAATTTGAACGTGAAATGGATCGACGAATCACTGCAATTGGTGTCACTGATGCCTTTGCTGAACCTAGACAGTTCTCATTCAATCCGAACTATAATTTAAAAGACATGGACGTAATATGGGAGAAAAAAAAAGTATAGAGAATTATTTCTTTTAAAATGTGCTAAAATAAGGCTTGTTTATTAGATTAAGCAATCAAATTAAATCCTTCAAAAACACTATTCCACTTAAGAATCATTGTTTGTATAGTGTTCCACTCCAGGATTTGAAAGCCCGCACAATTTAATTTCTTTTTCACTTTTAGTTTAGTGTTTTTGCTTTTAATATTTTCCCTTCAGAAACTTTCTAAGTTAAAAAACTTTTGAAGGGAGAGGGGTATGAACAAATCAATGCAAGAACCCCTCTTCTTATGTCTCACTACGCACGTGAGACCTGCGTCCTCATTTTTATAAAAACGGGGATAAAATTAAAGGACAGCGAAGGTCGCTACCACTCCGTGAACATGACCTTCCCGCCGTCATAGATAATCAGACGGCGGAAATTCATCCCAGGGATTCGGGTCAGAGCGAACTCGACATAACCCTTGTCTGCGTGATAGATGACCCCGTCTATCACTTGAGACTTCACGGCAAGGTGCGCCAAGTGCTGATGGGGTTGATTCCTGCCCTGATTCAGTGCGGGACAATCGAGAGTAACCAGGTCAATGTTCTGAATCTGGACGCCGTCAGCGCCGTGCCAGATCCCAACAATAACCCTAGTGCTATTCTGCACGTTCTGGAAGGTAAACGTGCAGAAGGGGACTTGACCATTCTCCCACAGCACTGCCGACTTCCAGACTCCCTGGGCTCTCTTGACATCAAAATCCACCACTGGTTTTCCGTCAAGCACCTTGGGACAGGGACTCGCCATGTCAACAAGAATCCGTGCCAGATAGCGGATCGCGGGTTGGACATCCCTCTTGGCCAACCTTTCCAGCATTTCCGGACGTCCGCCCAAGGCGACGACCTCTTCCTCCAGTGCTTGCCAGAACGACTTCCAGATGTCGCAGACGCGAATGAACTCCAACATATGTCCCCCGTTACGCGGCTGTGCCCTATGGTCTGGCTTAATTGCCAGAGCTGTGAGCTGTACCGCCGCATTCGAGCATTACTTTAACATACCTTTCAAATAAATCAAGGCCATAAGGTAATGTGAAAGCGGGCTTTCCATTTTTACTTTCTGTTCTATGACTCAATAGTTAACCCCTTTAATTTTTAAAGGTAATTAAAGTATGCTAAAATAAGGCTGGTTTATTAGATTAATTTACCAGATTAAAACCCTGGAAAACACTATTCCATTTTATAACCATATTTTCTATAGTGTTCCAGTCCAGGATTTGAAAGCCCGCTTTGAGTGGAAATAGGCTTTTCAAGAAACTTGAATGGGTATATACTTATGACGTAACTTTATGAAATACGTTTTCACCACAATTTTAATTTTTAGCTTTATCGGCATAGCTGTGTTCGGTTTGTTACAGTTTAGTCATGCCAGTCACACACCCGAGGCGCCGATGATAAATTGTCCCTACGCAGAGAATAGTTACTCAATCTGCCAAAGTAGTCTTGATCATATCAAAAACTGGCGTCAATTTTCGAATGTGATTATTCCATCGCTATCCATTTTCTCACTTCTGGTTTTAGGAATAGTCTTGTATCTATTCGGTAAACAGAATCTTTTAAAACAAAACCAGTATTTTTATAAATGGAAATATTTTTTATACGATCAAAAGTTACATACCTACAAAGAAAGAATAATCAAATGGCTAGCACTTTTTGAAAATAGCCCCTCTCTTTCATATTAAGACATAGCTCTGAATTTTGTCGTAAAATTTTTAGTTATGTCTTTTAAGTCCTTCACAAGAGGATTTTTACTATTGTAAATTATGGAAAAAAATATGAAAGACAAAAATAAAATTATCGCATTCATCGTTATAATAGCAATTCTTATCATTGGGCTTTTCTTTTTTGGAAAGCCTGGTAAAGATGAAGGTGTTGCAACCAGCGCTAAAGGAATTCCAGAAGGCGCTCAAGAATTAGTAAACTCACATACAGCAGGAACAGAAGATATAACTACAAGTATTTTGACTGCCCCAGAAACATTCTATGACTTCGGCACTATCTCTATGAAGAATGGCAATGTAAGTAAAGTATTTAAAGTAACTAACTTCACAACTCAAGATATAAAAGTACCAAGTTTAACCACTTCTTGTATGTGCACCACTGCGTACATCATAAAATCAGATGGAAGTAGAAGTAGACCTTTTGGTATGCCTGGTCACGGCGGGGCAGTTCCCAAGGCCAACGCTATCGTAGGAGCCGGTGGATCACTCGACATTGAAGTTGTCTTTGATCCGAATGCTCACGGTCCGGCCGGAGTCGGACTTATTGAGCGCGTCGTTTTTCTGGAAGACGAGAACAAAAATACAGTCGAGCTCAAGTTTAGAGCTAACGTAACTCCATAAATAATATGAAAAAATTCATTATTACAATTAGCATTATTATTATTATTGTTATAGTTGGATTAGTTGTGCTAAAAAATAGTTCAATTATTTCATCAATAATCTGGAGTTTGAGTAGAGAAGGTACTTGGCTTCTGCCCCTTGTCCTTATTGCCGCCATCCTAGATAGCGTGCATCCCTGCTCATTCTCAATTCTTCTTATAACCATTGCATTTCTTTTTGGTATGCAAGTAAGTCGAAAAAAAATCCTTCAACTAGGTGGGACATATGTAGTTGGTATATTCATGGCATATTTCCTAATTGGGCTTGGAATACTAAAAGTACTGCATCTCTTCAATACCCCCCATTTTATGGGGAAATTGGGGGCGACGGTTCTTATTATCTTTGGTGTGTTAAATCTTCTTAATCGTTTCTTTCCGGCATTTCCGATCAAACTCAAAATTCCAGGAGTAGCTCATTCAGCTATGAGTAAGTTCATGGATAAAGCGTCGTTTCTTGCTGTATTTATCCTTGGAATACTTGTTGGTATTTGCCAATTCCCATGTATGGGTGGACCATACCTTATGGTTATCGGACTCTTGCGCGATCAAATGACATATATGAGCGGATTCAATTATCTTTTGCTCTATAACTTCATTCTGATTATTCCCTTGGTTGCGATTTTGTTCATATCAGCAAACAAATTATTGGTTGACAAAATGCAGATATGGAAGCGTGACAATATAGACGAAGTCCGACTTTGGGCGGGAATTGCCATGATTATTATTGGAATCTTAATTTTCTTTATTTAATTATGATTATTCCCATAATATCTATTTTTCTCTTGACTCTAAGCGTATGGGTAATTAATAAAAAATTGCCTATACAAATCTGTTCTATTTGCGCTGGGGTAACACTCACGTGGCTTTGGATGCTTGGAGGGATGTGGTTGGGGTTTATTTCTGTTTCTCGTTATGAGTTTCCAGTTGCAATCTTGATGGGCGCTACAATCGGGGGCATCGTGACAGAACTCAAAAAAATGTTCTTGAAATTCAGAAACAAAAATGAGTTAAAAGAAAATAAAGAAGTCGAATCATTAGAAGATAAGTTAAAAAATTGTTGCTGAAATGAAAAATAGAATAAAAGAAATATTATATGGATTTTTAGTTATTTTTGTGATTTTGGTTTTGGGTTTTACTCCAGTTGCCCAAAAAGAATTATTTTCTTTGGATTGGAAAAACTTTGGCTTACAAATGGTCGAAGCTGGAGTAATTGATCAAACAAAGTTTGAAAATCTCTATACCCAAAGAGGCGGACTGAGCGAAGCTGATAAAAAATTGCTTTACGGAGCTGATAATAAAAATCTTGTAATTAATTCTGAAAACTCAGGAGTAGTGTTAAATATGCTTTGGGCTTTTGGGCTAGCTAATAAGAATCCGATTCTAGAAAATGGTTCGATAATGGACCCTAAATATGGAGGTGCGGGAAATTTCGCATCTACGGGCGGATGGACATTGGCCAAAGGAAATGCAATGGATCACTACAGTATGCATTCGTTTGTGACACTTACACCAGAACAGCAAGCACTCGTCGAAAGGGTTTCAAAAGGAATATTTAGACCATGTTGCAACAATTCGACTTATTTTCCGGATTGTAATCACGGCATGGCTATGCTGGGATTACTAGAACTTATGGCTTCACAAGGAGCAACTGAAGCAGATATGTATAAAATTACCTTAGAGGTAAATACACTGTGGTTTCCAGATACATACGAAGCAATTAAAACCTTTGTCACATCTCAAGGTATTGATTGGAACACCATTGACCCAAAAAAAATCCTAGGAGCTGATTATTCGAGTGTGTCGGGGTATCAAAAGATATTATCACAAATAAAACCACAGGAACAAAAGGGAGGAGCAAGCTGTGGAGCTTAAAAGATTAATTAAAAAATCATTATGAAAACAGAACACAAAGTATTTATAGGAATTGGATTATTAACATTAGTTATTATCGTGGGTGGCACATTGTTGTCTACCAAAGGGGGATTAAAAAAACAAGAAGAACTTAGCAAGACCATGATGGGAGAAAAGATTGCTGATTTAGGCGCAGCGCATGTTGCAAAAAATGCGCCACATTCGGGATATAATTCAAATCCTCCGACTTCCGGACCACATTGGACTGGCGTGGCGGGAGCCGGAATTAAAGACGAGCCTGTTCCCGACGAACTTGTGCTTCATAGTATGGAGCATGGCGCAGCGGTTGTGTGGTATAGGGAGGATTTAGCACAAAGTGATGTAGATATAATTAGGAGCGCATTTCAAAGTGCATCCGGGAAAAAAATAATGTTGCCACGTAAAGATCTAGATGTTCCAGTCGCTCTTACATCATGGGGTTACCTTCTTGAACTTGATACGATTGATGGTGAAAAAATTAAAAAATTCATAGAAACCAATAACGATAGGGCCCCAGAGAAAGCGCCTATTTAAGGAATTGGTTATCCACAGCTCTTGATTTGACAATAGGATATAGGGGTATATACTACTATAGTAGGTCGAGATTAATAACTAATTTATATAAATTATGTTAGATCAAAAATTAAAAAAGAGAGCATTACATCGGGCTAAAATAATTCGTGGTCAGATAGATGGTCTAGTTAAAGCAATTGAGGTAGAAAAATATTGTGTTGATCTCATTACACAATCTCGGTCAATTCAACTGTCATTAAAAAGTATGGATAGGTTACTTTTGGCTAACCATCTTCAGGGACATGTAAAGCATATGCTCAATGACACAAAACAAGAACATAAAGTCATTAAAGAACTCGTGGATCTGTATGCATTATCAAATAAATAAAATTTATGAATACTACACGTGCCATTAAAATAGGATTAGCTTGGATAAACATCACATATATATTATGTTATGTCATTTGGGGATTATTGCCTATAGCCCGACCATCAGTTCTTCCATATATTTTGCATCTTAATGTGGGTCCTGTAGAAACTATCTTTACCTTCGGTAATTTCATTGGTGGACTGGTTCTTTGGAATGTGATTACGGGAGCTGGTATTTGGTTTGTTGGTTTTCTTGCTAAATATATTAAAAATTAATTACAAAAATTGATATGATGTACGGATATAATAACTATGGTGATTGGGGTGCTGGTAGTATGGTAGGTTGGTTTGGTGGTGGATTTATGATGTTTTTTTTCTGGGCTCTGATTATTATCTTCATTGTTTGGGTTGTGCGTGAAGTTGGCAGTAAAAATTCAAAATCAGGATCAAATGCTCTTGATATTTTAAAAGAACGATATGCAAAAGGTGAGATTGATAAAAAAGAGTTCGAGGAAAAGAAAAAAGATTTAATTTAGTAAAATAAAATTCTATGAAACTAGGTATTATTTTACAATCAAATAAACCAGAACACATATGGAATACATTTCGTCTTGGCATTACTACACTTAAAGCTGGGCATCAAGCGGAAGTTTTTTTAATGAACGAAGGTTCAGAATTAGACTCTATTCCTGACACCAAAGATTTTGATATTTCTGCAAGAGTGGCTGAATTCAAAAACCTAAAAGGTAATGTTTATGTTTGTGGCACTTGTATAAAATTACGGGGAAAAGAAAGCAACATATGTCCAGTTTCCACGATGTCGGACTTACTTAAAATGGTTGAAAGTTCAGATAAAGTTTTAGTTTTTGGTTAAAATTAGCATTTAATAAAAATAATTCTTAATTTTGGCATCTTAAAAAATCTTTAAAGATATGAAAAATAATTACCAAGATCATAAGGAAACAGAAGAAATAATATATACCTGCCCAATGCACCCGGAAGTAATCAAGAACATTCCTGGCTCATGCCCAAAGTGTGGCATGAGACTTGTGAAGACTGAAGCAAAAACACGCAATAGTGATCATGCTGGTCATGTAATGGGTGATCCATCAAAAATGGGTTTCTGGGAGAAATTTAAAATGAGCATGTCGATGACAATGG
Organism: Candidatus Nomurabacteria bacterium RIFCSPHIGHO2_01_FULL_41_71; assembly: GCA_001785355.1. Classification (GTDB taxonomy): domain Bacteria; phylum Patescibacteriota; class Minisyncoccia; order Phycocordibacterales; family UBA9973; genus UBA9973. The sequence continues at coordinate 28,654 of MFTQ01000004.1, forward strand.
GTATGGATCATACAGGACTTGCCGGTCGGGAAATGGCGCGTCTCATGGAGATAGATATTCGGAATAAATTCTTCTTCACGCTTATTCTTACAATTCCTATTATTTTGTATTCACCTCTAGGCACGGAGTTTCTGAAAATTAATCTTCCTTTCCCAATACCACTTCCCTGGCTCCTCTTTATTTTAACAACACCGGTATTTTTCTATTCTGGTTGGATTTTTCTATATTCAACATACTTTGCTCTCAAAAGTAAGGTGCTCAATATGGCGGTGCTCATTGCCGTCGGTATTACCGCGGCTTATGGCTTCAGCATTTTATTAACCCTGATCGGTAGTGCCGATTCATATTACGAAGCGGCCGCTATGCTTATTACTTTTGTCTTGTTTGGTCACTGGATGGAGATGAAATCTCGTCGCGGAACAACCGACGCTCTCCAAGCACTTTTCAATCTCGTCCCGCCTCAAGCCAGAATTTTTAAAGATGGGAAGGAAGTAATGGTTTCCACTTCAGATATACAACTTGGCGACATTATTATATTGAAGCCGGGAGACAAGGTTCCTGTCGATGGAGAAATTACCGAAGGGGAAACCGCCATAGATGAATCTTTGGTTACTGGGGAATCAATTCCTACTTCAAAAAAGATTGGGGATCAAGTAATTGGCGGATCAATCAACACTGCCGGATCGGTGAAATTTAAGGCGACAAAAGTCGGCAAAGACACCGCTCTTGCACGAATTGTGGCGATGGTTGAAGAAGCGCAGAATTCAAAAGCCCCTGGACAAAGAATTGCTGATCAGTTTGCAAAATATTTAGTTATTGGGGCAGTCGGATCTGGTCTTTTAGTTTTTGGTGTTTGGTATTTTATTATGGGGGTACCGATTATTCTAGCACTCTCCTTTGCGATCGCTACGGTTGTCATTGCCTGTCCCGATGCGTTAGGACTTGCTACACCGACTGCTGTGGCTGTCGGCACAGGCCTCGGAGCAAAACATAATATTCTTATAAAAGATGCACCAACTCTTGAACAAGTTTCAAAAATCCAAGCCATTGTGCTCGATAAAACAGGAACTCTAACTGAAGGAAAGCCGAAAATAATAGATGTTGCTACCGTAGATGGTTTTGATGCAAGCGAAGCACTTCGTCTAGTCGGTGCGGCTGAAGCTAAGTCATCCCACCCTTTGGCTGGTGCGGTACTCAATGAACTTAAAAAACGTGGCCTTACATTGCCAGAGTCGGTTGATAAATTTGAAAATCTTTCTGGCTTGGGGGTGAAAGCTATCGTAGATGGAAAACAAGTTCTGATAGGTACAGTGAAGCTCATGAAAGAAAACAACATTGTTCTCGGGGCATTAAAGAAACAAATAAATGAGTTTCTGGAAAAAGGGGAAACGATCATGATTCTTGCGGTTGACGGCGCTGTCAAAGCTGTAATCGGTGCGGCTGATCCAATAAAACCTACCGCTGTAAAAACGGTTGAACGATTGAAGGCTTTGGGTATTGAAATTGCCATGATCACGGGCGACAATAAAATGACCGCAGAAAAAGTAGCCAGTCAAATTGGCATCGAAAGAGTGTTTGCTGAAGTAATGCCTGCAGACAAAGCAAGCTATGTAAAAAAGTTACAACAGGAAGGAAAATTCACGGCCATGGTCGGAGATGGAGTTAACGACGCACCCGCGCTCGCTCAATCTGATGTGGGCATTGCCATTGGTGCAGGCACGGACGTAGCTATAGAGACCGCAAAAGTCGTGTTGATGAAATCTGACCCGTTAGATATACTGCGAGCAATAACCTTGAGCAAGGCAACAGTTCGCAAAATGAAACAAAATCTTTTCTGGGCTTCAATTTATAATGTTCTAGCGATACCAGTTGCCGGTGGAATTCTGTATCCTAGCTTCGGTATTATGCTTCGTCCGGAATTTGCGGCACTCCTTATGAGTATTTCTTCAATAATCGTTGCAACAAATGCAGTATTATTAAAAAGAGTCGAGAAAGATTTAGTAGTATAAAGTTTTTTTAAAATAAATTTTTTTAGACGCATCAAACCATTTGATATCTTTATCGCGTTTAAACCAGGTCATCTGACGCTTGGCATATTTGATAGTTTCCGTTATTACTTTTTCAGGAGTTGGATGAAAATATTCAAAGCCAAGTTCTCGTAGTCTATTTTCCGAAACGCCCGATTTCTTTAACTTTTCGATTTCTTTTAAAAGTCCCGTTTTAAACATTTTTTTTACACGTTTTTCCACCTTCTCTTTTAATTTTTCTGGAGGCAGATATAATCCAATTTTGATAAATTTATAACTTAGTACTCCGAGTACTAAGTGGGGGACTTTACCTAAGGCTTTGGCTATTTCAATTGCCCTGATCAATCTGACTTTATTTTTTGGATCTATATTTTTTGCTCTATTTTTGTCTAACTTTATCAATATACGAAATAATACGGTCGCACTTTTTTGTGCCAATTTGCGGCGTAATTTTTTATCAAGAGGAACTGAGGGAAATTTTAATCCTTTTGTTACCGCATCGATATAGAATCCGGTACCACCGCAGATGATCGGAATTTTACCTCGGCTGACAATCTCCGCCATAGCGGAGATTGTCAGCTTTTGATATTTTTCAACTGAAAATTTATTTTTCGGACTAATCACATTTAACAAATGATGGGGTGTCCCCATCATTTGTTTTTTGGTAATTTTACCGGTACCAATATCGAGCCCCTTATAGACTTGTCTCGAATCGGCCGAAATTATTTCGCCACCGATTTTTCCGGCAATTTTCACCGCTAAATCACTTTTACCAGTGGCGGTTTGGCCTAAAATGACGATTACTTTCGGTTTTTTCATTTTTAAATCCTCTTTATATCCGCGCCCAAGGCATTTAATTTTTCAACTATATTTTCATAACCGCGATCAATATGATTTGCAGGGTCGTTGATTATGCTTTTTCCTGGAGCTAGTAAACTGGCTAACAGCATATCTATACCGGCTCTTACGTCATGAGAATTCAATTCCGCAGACTGGAGTTTTGTCGGACCAAAGACATTGGCGCCGTAAGTTTCCTTGGCATTGTATTCCGAATCATTGAAATTATAAAATTTTGCGCCATAACCTTTAGGATGGAATAAATCATGCTTTAGGCCCATTTTTTGCAATTCGGCCAGATATCTCCATCTGGTTTCGAAAATTCTTTCATGAATCGTTGATTTACCTTTTGCCATATATGCAAGCAACAAAGTCATAAGCGGCTGCCAATCAGTCATAAAACCCGGATACCAATCGGTAATTATTTCCGTCGGTTTCAATGGTTTGTTGATTTTATTTATTTTTGCGGTATTTTTTTTAAAACCAATTTCAACCCCGATTTTTTTTAAAGTTTCTATTAATGGTTCCAGAAGTTCCCTGGAAACGTTTTTAACAGTTATATTTCCACCGGTCATTATTGAAAGAATGATGGCTGTGGCCGCTTCAAGCCGGTCATAAATTGAATATGCATTTACTCCGCGCAAGAGGGGCGTCACTCCTATTATTTCAATAGTTCTCTGCTCGATTCTTTTTATTTTCGCTCCCATATCATTCAGACAATTTATTAAATTATCAACTTCCGGCTCCGCCGCCGCATTTTTTAAAATTACTTTTCCTTCATTGAACACCGATGCCAAAATTAAATTTTCTGTTCCGGAATGGGTATTTTTTTCAAACGTATATATTGTTGATTTTGGTCTTTTTGGCATTGATATTTCTATTTTATTGTCATGTTCTAAAACTTTACCCCCCAGCGCTTTTATGCCTTCTAGGTGCCTGTTGAGCGGTCTTTTGCCGATGGCGTCTCCTCTGATGGGGTAGAAGATGACTTTACCGGTTCTCGCCAGCGTCGCTCCAATAAAAAGCACCGATTGTCGCGCGGTCATTGCTTCAAGCGGAATTTCTGAAGAATTAATTTCTAAACTTTCAACTTCTATTATATTTTTATCCAAAAAACGCACTTTGCATCCGAGTGAAGTAAGCGCATCAATGGCTCTATAGGTATCCGAAATTCTCGGAATATTATGGAAAATACATTTTTCTTTAGAAAGCAACGCTGTGATAGGCAGTTTTGGACCCGCATTTTTTGCCCCAGAAACAACGTATGTTCCCTTCAATGGTTTTCCACCCCATACAATAAATTTACTCATAGTGCCGGAGGAGAGAATCGAACTCTCACCCCTTGCGAGACACGATTTTGAGTCGTGCGCGTCTACCAATTCCGCCACTCCGGCAGATTTACACTTTACTAAAATTTTATGTTAAAATCAATTCATGTCCAATTTGTATTCCAATTCTATTTTTTGGATCGATACCGATAAGATTAAACCCAATCCTTATCAGCCAAGGCGGGATTTCGATGAAACCAGACTGGAAGATTTGGCGACTTCAATCAAGCAATACGGAGTGCTTCAACCGCTTACTGTTTCCCGAATGGAAGTGGAGAAAGACGACGGGGGAATAATGGCCGAATATGAACTCATCGCCGGAGAGCGAAGGCTTCGGGCCGCCAAGATTGCCGGAGTCTCCCAGGTGCCGGTTATTATCCGCACCGGAGATACTTCCATGATGAAACTCGAGCTTGCTATAATAGAAAATCTTCAGAGAGAAGATCTCAATGTGGTAGATCGGGCTCGGGCTTTTTTCCGTCTGGTAAAAGAATTCAAATTTACTCATAACGAAGTGGCAAAAAAAGTGGGTAAAAGCAGGGAATATGTGACGAACTCCTTGCGTATTCTCTCTCTCCCCGAAGAAATACTGGTGGCGCTCTCTCAAGGAAAAATCACCGACGGGCACACCAGACCGTTACTTATGCTCTCGGATCGTTCCGAGGAGCAGATGGTTCTCTTTAAAGAAATAATATACAAGAAAATCACCGTGCGTGAGGCAGAAAAGCTGGCGCGAAAAATCGCTTATGATCGGGTACGCAAGAAAGAGTTTATGCCGGACCCCGAGATTATGGAGCTTGAAGAAGAATTTCAAAATAAGCTTGGCACCAGAGTCCACATAGATAGGCGAGAACTCGGTGGACAGATAAAAATAGATTTTTTTTCCACTGACGATCTTCGGATGATTCTTGATCTGATCAACAAAAGTGAAGCGGGAAGGAGACCCGATGAACTTTTGGAAGATCATATAACCAAAACAGAAATTGAATCGCAAAAAACAGAAATCACGCCGGAAGACGATAGATCAAAAGATGAAATAAAAGCGGACGACGCGAGTCTGTATAATATTTCCAATTTTAGCATCTAGGAACGCCCGAAAGATTTAAGTCTGGAGAGCAGGCTGTTTTTTTCCAGGTATGATCGGATATGTTTTTTCGCTCCGGCTGTCTTGACGAATCCAAGCCATTTACTCGAAGGGTGAGCTTCTTTTTTATCTATGATTTCCACAATATTCCCGTTTTTTAATTTTGTAAATATTTGAGACATCTTGCCGTTTATTTTCGCTCCAAAAGTATGATCTCCGATATCCGAATGTATGGCGTAGGCGAAGTCTACCGGAGTGGAATCTTCCGGCAAATCTATCACATCTCCCTTGGGGGTGAATATAAAGATTCTGTTATTAAAAAAATCCATTTTCAGATATTCGAGGAATTTATGCGGTTCATTGGGATTGTAATTTAGATTTTTTAGTTCCTCTATCCAAGTAAATCTAGATTTTTCACCGGGATTTTTATTTTTTTTATTTTCTTTATAAACGAAATGCGCCGCGATACCATAAGCCGCCTCGGCATGCATTTCTTGGGTTCTGATTTGAATTTCAGCGATGCCTCCGGATCCCGTAAACACAGTGGTGTGAATGGATCGATAGCCGTTGGGCTTGGGTACCGCGATATAATCCTTGATTCTGCCGGGAAGAGGATTCCACAGCGAATGCACCATCCCAAGCACTCGATAGCATTCTTCTATCGTTTCCACTACCACTCGCAAAGCGACGATATCATGGATTTTCTCCAGATCCATGTTGTATTTCAAAAGCTTCCGATACAAGCTGTATTTATGTTTTACCCGATAATCGATTTCAGTAAATTTTATTTTTTGTTTATTTAATTCTTCTCCCAGCTTTCTACGTATTTCCGCAAGATATTTTTCATACAGATCTTTTTTATCTTTAATAATTTCTTCCACTTCTTTATATTCTTTCGGATATGCATAGGGGAATGCCGCGTCTTCAATTTCACCCTTGAGTTTTCCCATACCGAGGCGATTGGCGAGCGGAGCGTAAACTTCGATGGATTCCACGGCGATTCGTTTTCTTTTATCTTCTCTGATGTGTTCTAGGGTGCGTAAATTATGCAATCTGTCGGCGAATTTAATAATAACTACCCGCAGATCGCTTGCCATAGCCATGAAAAATTTTCTTAAACTTTCTACATGTCGTTCTTGCCCTCGATATTTTAAGGTTCCCAATTTGGTAACACCCTTAATAAGGAACACTATATTTTCTCCGAATTCTAGAAGAAGCTCTTCTTCGGAGATTTGCGTATCTTCCAGGGTATCGTGCAAGAGACCGGCGGCCACGGTAGCCGTGTCCATACCGAGTTTAGTTAGAATTTTTGCAGTTTCGAGCACATGCGTAAAATATGTGTCTCCGGAGAGCCTTTTCTGCCCTTGGTGAGCCTTGAGAGAAAAATTATAAGCGCGTTCCAAAAGCGCTCGCTCTTTTTGCGTAATTTTTCCGGTCAAATCCAGAAGTTCCTTGAGCCCCTGTTCCATACCCCGATTTTAGCATTTATTGCTCCGAGCTTCAATTTCCCATAGACAAGAAGTAAAAAGTAATGTATAATATATTTGGACAATTTCGTCCCCCAAAGAAGAGGAGGAGGCAGCCATGAATTTTGAGTATGGCACGACTCGCTTCGTCTTCTGTGTGGGGGGCGTAGCGATGAAAGTCGCCCGGGTAAAAGTAATTTACTGGGCGAAAAGGGTAATCGAGAAAATATTCGTGGCGCAACATGCCACGAATATTTTAAGAGGGGGAAATCCTCAACCGTTTGCTCGGTTGAGGCATTTGTTCGCCGGCGTAACGGCGAACCTGGAGGAAGGGCGGATGTATGCCCGCTATCCAGAGCTTCCTCTGGCCCCCACCCTTTTTTCGTTCTTCGGACTTGTGAATATCCAAGTCCGAGGAACACCGATCGGAAAGGACGAGCTCGTGCTTTGTCCTTTCCGGGACCTTGCTGACATCGAGTCGGCAGGGATTGACCTCAACAAGGCCGAGAATTTTGGCCGAATTGATGGTCGAATTGTGCTCCTCGATTGCGGGTTCGAGGGGCTCAACAAAATTTTGGCGAGATACGCGGAATCTCGCCAGATTGTTTACGATTTTTAAATAGCCAGCAACACCCGAAAGGAGTATGTTCGCTGGCTATTTTAATTGTCTACGGAAATCAACATATGTGTTTTTCGGTAGACATTACAAAACAAACACATGTCGTGAATTTGCGCATATGCGCAAATTCACGACATGGTGAAATTTACTTCATCTTGTTCAATTTATCCGGACGGAAATTTGGGCAATCTTTTTTACTGCATCGCTCGGGGATGGTTTTAGTGCCTTCCATCATGAGAGATCCGCATTCGGGGCAAATTTTACCGGTGGGTTTGGCCTTAATGGCAAACTTGCAATTTGGATAGTTGGAACAAGAATAAAAAATTCCAAATCTTCCGCGCCGCTCACTAATATCGCCTTTCTTGCAAAGCGGGCAAACGACACCGGTGCGTTTTTTTGACTCCTCGGCTTCGTCTTTTTTAATGAATTTACATTTTGGATAGCGCGAACATGAAACAAAAGTGCCGGATCCGTCGCGGCGTTCTTTGATGATCAGTTTGCCAATTTCAGGTATTTTTTTCCTCCCCGCCTTTGCCGAGACTTCGGCGGACGCAGCGCATTCCGGACATATTTCTCCGGTTTCTTTCGGTCCTTTCAGTTCTGTGCCGTCGAGCATCAAGGCTCCGTCACAATCGGGATATTTTGAACAAGAATAAAATTTTCCCCCGCGGGAAAGTTTTATAATCATCGAATTCCCGCATTTTGGGCATTTTATGTTATCCGGCGCCAAACCGAGATTGGTGGCTTTTTCCAATTTTTCCTTGCTTTTTACATCTTTTAAAAAAGGAATATAAAAATCTTTTAAGGTTTTTTCATATTCGCGCTCTCCTCTTGAAATTTCGTCCAATTCGTTTTCCATTTCTGCCGTAAAAGTGTCGGAAATATAATTCGCAAAATGAGTTTCTAAAAAATCCGAAACTACTTCACCCACATCGGTGGGGAATAATGTTTTATTTTCTTTTCTGACATAATCCCGCTCTTCTATTGTTCTCATGATCGAGGCATAGGTGCTGGGTCTGCCGATTCCGCGCTGTTCAAGCTCTTTGACAAGTCCAGCCTCGCTGTATCTCCCCGGGGGTTCGGTAAATTTTTCTTCCTTATTTAGATTCAACAATTTTAATTTTTCTCCGGAAGCGCATTTTGGAAGCTCCACATCTTCGCCTCCGGCATCTTTGTCCGCTTGAAGCCATCCGGGAAAGAGAAGACGGGAGCCGATGGCTGAGAAATCCGGCAAATCCTCGTGATTTATGATTTTTGCCGAAATTTTAGTTTTCAATAATTTTGCGTCTGCCATTTGAGAAGAAACAGCTCTCTCCCAGATGAGGCGATAAAGCCTGCTCTGCTCGTCGGCGCCCACTTGTAGTTTATTTATATGAGTGGGTCGAATGGCTTCATGCGCTTCTTGGGCGTTCTTTGATTTGGTTTTATAAATTCTCGCTTGCGCGTATTTTTCCCCGTATTCTTTTTTTATAAATGATATGATTTGTTCTCGGGCAGTTGAAGATAAATTAGTGCTGTCTGTTCTCATGTAAGTAATATGTCCCGCTTCATACAATTTCTGGGCTATCTGCATAGTGCGAGAAGGAGAGAAGCCCAAGCGCGAGCTTGCCGTCTGCTGGAGAGTAGAAGTAGTGAATGGAGCCCTAGGAGAACGTTTTTGTTCCGATTCTTTTACATCACTGACAATCCAATCTCCGTTTTCTCCGGCTTTTATAATTTTTTCAACCAATTTTTCGTCTCTTGGTTCTTCGGAACAATTCAGAATAATTCTGTCTTTATGTTCTGTTTCAAAAATTCCGTGAATTCTCCAAAATTTTTCCGGAATGAAAGCTCTGATTTCGCGCTCGCGTTCCATGATTATCCGCAAAGCCGGAGATTGCACTCGTCCGGCAGAAAGGCCGTATCTGACTTTTTTCCAGATAAGGCCGGAAAGATCGTATCCCACCAGACGGTCCAGCACTCGTCTAGCTTCCTGGGCTCGACGCAGAGCGGTATTTATTTCCCTCGGATGCTTCAGCGCTTCTTCCACGGCTTTTTTGGTAATTTCATTGAAAGCCACTCTTTTTATTGAGGATTTTATTTTTTTGTCTTCTTTAAGCAATGTCTCGATATGCCAAGCAATGGCTTCTCCTTCACGGTCCGGGTCAGTGGCCAAAATTATCTCACTCGCTTTCTCGGCTAAATTTTTAAGTTCATAAACCACTTTTTCTTTTCCTTTCGATATTTCATAACGCGGAACGAATCCCGCTTCTATGTCAATGGCTGTTTTGTTGGATTTAGGCAAGTCACGGATGTGTCCCACCGAAGCGCGCACGGTAAAAGAGCCTTCCAGATATTTTTCTATTGTCCTCGCTTTCGACGGCGACTCGACAACAAGCAATCTCATATTTGCCAAGTATTACACGAAATATAATTTTTTTGCAAATTTTTCTTTCAAAATGCCGCGCGAATTTCACCGAGCTCTTCTCTTATCAGACCTTTAATCTCCATTATCGAAAGCAGGGCATTGGCTTCGCCGGTGGGCATTTTCATCATCTGAATTAGTTCATCGCGAGACATCGGCTCCGTCAAAATTTTTAATACCGATTTTTCTTCCGGACGAGCGTCTTCAAAAAGATTTTGTTGTTTGCTTTTTTTGTCCACTTTAAAACCGAGCGCTTCCAAGATGTCATCGCTTGAAGTTATGGGGATGGCGCCTTGGCGAATGAGCTTATTAGTGCCTTTGGAAAATTCCGAATTGATATTTCCGGGTACCGCCAGCACGTCTTTATTGTAATCAAGAGCCATGCGCGCGGTGATGAGAGTGCCGGATTTTTCCTGTGCTTCTATAATAAGAGCCGCTTTTGAAATTCCTGCCACCAGCCGGTTTCTCATTGGAAATGAATAATATTGCGCCTTGAAATCCGGCTCAAATTCGGAGAGCAGACATCCGCCCGCCTTGATTATCCTATGCGCTAACCCAAGACTGGTCGGAGGAAAAAACGCTTTTTCCGAGATTCCCGAGCCGGGAAAAGCCACGGCGCAGAGTCCGGCGTCGAGCGCGGCTTCATGCGAGAGCGCGTCTATGCCGACTGCGAGACCCGAGACTATAGCTATCTTGTATCCCTTCAACCCGGAAATCAATTTTTTTACCGCGTCTTTGCCGTAAGTGGTGGCTTTTCTGGAACCGACTACCGCCAGACACACTGTGTCTTGGGGCGGCAAAGAGCCGGCTATATAAAGTTTTCCGGGCGGCTGGGGTATTTCTCTTAAATTTTCCGGAATATCTCTTCCTCTTAAAATTTTTAAATCAAATTCCATATTCTCTATTTTTATTTTTAATATTTTGCAATTATATCAATACTTCTCTATAATGGAAATATGTTGGACATAAAATTTATTCGGGAGAATGGGGACATTGTGCGTTCCGGCGCGCGGAAAAAACACATTGAGATCGACATTGATAGCCTGATTGCGCTTGATGATGAACGGCTGGTAGAACAGAAAGAGATAGAGAATCTTCGCGGTGAAATAAATCGAGTGTCAAACGACATTGCTCGAGATCAGGATCCGGCTCTGAAGATTCAGCTTATCGAAGAAATGCGGGTAGTAAAAGAAGAAATCAAGAAAAAGGAGGAGAAGTTAAAAACGATAATGGAAGAATGGCAGAAGCTGATGCTTCATGTGCCGAATGTGCCGGATATTTCCGTGCCGGAAGGAGCAAGCGATGCGGAAAATGCGGAAATTCGAGTTTGGGGAGAAAAACCGAAGTTTGATTTCACTCCCAGAAATCACGTTGAGCTTATGCTTATGCATAATATGGCGGATTATGAGCGGGGGAGTAAGGTCGCTGGATTTCGAGGATATTTTTTAAAAAATGACGGAGCCAGGCTGGAATGGGCGCTTATGAGGTTTGTGGAAGAAAAATTTATGGATCGCGAAGGATTTACTCCAATGATTGTGCCTTCCCTGCTTCGGAGGGAGCCGTTTCTTGGCACCGGATATTTGCCTCAAAGTGAAGATGATTTGTATAAAACTCAAGATGGCGATTATCTTGCCGGTACAGCCGAAGTGGGCACTATGGGATATTTCATGAATGAAATAATAGACAAAAAAAATCTTCCCCTTAAATTTTTTGCTTTTTCTCCATGTTTTCGCCGAGAAGCGGGCAGTCACGGCAAGGACACGAAGGGAATTTTTAGAATTCATGAATTTGTAAAATATGAACAGGTGATCTTGTGCGAAGCGTCTCATGAAGAATCGGTGCGTTTTCACGAAGAACTCACCTTAAATTCAGAAGCTCTGCTTCAAGAACTCGGTCTTCCTTATCATGTGGTGGTAAATTGCGGGGGAGACTTAGGGCTTGGCCAGGTAAAAAAATATGACATTGAAGTTTGGATGCCGAGCGAAGAGCGATACAGAGAAACCCACTCCTCTTCTTATTTTCATGATTTTCAGACTAGAAGACTTGGCATAAGATATAAGGATGAAAACGGTAAAATGCAATTTGTTCATTCGCTCAACAATACGGCGCTTGCTATGCCTCGTTTGATTTGCCAAATAATCGAAAACTACCAGCAAGCCGACGGTTCGATAAAAATTCCGGAAGTTCTGCGCAAATATATGGGAGACAGGGAATTAATAAAGTAATATGGCGAGAAAAGGCGTTTTAAATTCTTCCCGTCTGCGCGATCTCAAAAAAAAACGACGCATGATTTTGGGTACAAAGATTGCTCTTGCGGCTTTGGCTTTTTTGGTTTTGCTTTGGATACTTGCTTACGTTGCCAGACTTCCGGCGTTTAATATTTCTGAAATTAAAATTTCCGGAGAAAAGGCGGTGGATACAGAAAGCATAACGGAAGTAGTTGAAAAAAACTTGAAGACAAAACACCTTTGGATTTTCCCGAAGTCCAATTTTCTTCTCCTTCCGAAGAATCAAATAAAAAAAGAGCTTATGGTTGAATTTTCCAGACTTGAGAATGTTTCCTTCAATCTTCAGAATTTGCGAACCTTGCTTGTTTCGGTATCCGAAAGGGAAAACAAATATATCTGGTGCGGCGCGAATATGGAAATCGAGTTTTCTGAAAATTCAGAAAAAGGATGTTTTTTTATGGATGCGAGCGGATATGTCTTCGATCAAGCCCCGTATTTCTCCGGCGATGTGTATTTCAGATTTTTTGGCGCGCTAAAAGAAAATTATTTTTTTCCGGAAGTCTTCGGCAAATTTATATCGTTCATAGATGTTCTGCCTCGCTTTGGGTTTGTGCCGGTGTCCCTGTACTCAAAGATCGACGGCGATATAGAGATTCATCTTTCTTCGGATTCTTCATATTTAAACTCGCCAAAAATAATTTTTAAAAAAAATTCTGACTTGGAGAAAATCTCCGAAAATCTCCAAGCGGCGCTTGATACGGAACCTCTCCGTACGGAACTCAAAAACAAGTATTCTTTTCTTCAATATATTGATTTAAGATTCGGAAATAAAGTTTATTATAAATTCGATGAATGAATTGGGATTTTGGAAAAAACTTAAAAAACCTGTTTTTTGCCTGGCGCCCATGGCGGATGTCACAGACTGCGCATTTAGGCAGATAATCGCAAAATATGGGAAGCCGGATATCTTTTGGACGGAGTTCGTCTCTGCCGACGGATTATGTTCTCCGGGAAAAGAAAAGATTCTTGTTGATTTAAAATACGAAGAAAACGAGCGTCCAATAGTGGCGCAAATATTCGGCGGTAAGCCTGAAAACATAAAGAAAGCAGTTTCTTTGTGCCGAAAACTTGGTTTTGACGGAGTGGACATAAATATGGGCTGTCCGGACCGCTCTGTAGAGAAGCAATACGCCGGGGCGGCCATGATGAAAAATAAAAACCTTGCCCGTGAAGTTATCAAAGCGGCCAAGGAAGGAGCTCGCGGATTGCCGATCTCGGTAAAAACCCGCTTGGGATACAATCAGATTGATTTAGAATGGATACGCTTTCTTCTGGAAGAAGATTTAGCGGCGCTTGCCGTTCATCTACGTACTCGCAAAGAAATGTCCGATGCCCCCGCTCATTGGGAATTTATGAAAAAAATAATTCAAATTCGAGATGAAATGAAGAAGGAGACATTTATCATCGGCAATGGCGATGTCGTAGACATAAACGACGCTAAGAAAAAATGTAAAGAAACAGGTTGCGACGGAGTGATGCTAGGTAGGGCGATATTCGGAAATCCATGGCTATTTGTAAAATGTCAAAGAGACACTTTGACACCAGACTTGTCAAAGTGTCTCTTTGACAAGTCTATAAAAGAAAAATTAAAAGTGTTGGTGGAACACACGAAACTTTTTGAAAAAATGCTCGGAAAACAAAAAAATTTTGCCATTATGAAGAAACATTATAAAGCTTATGCAAATGGCTTTGACGACGCCAAGGAACTTAGAATGAAATTAATGGAAACAGAAAACGCCGGGCAAGTGGAAACTATCGTTAATAATTTTTTTAATAAAATTACCTAACTCTACCGGTCGAAAAAGTTAGGTAATTTAAAAACTTAAACAGTTTTGATAAAACCATATTTTGAGTTAGAATAATACGATGCATCAACTTGCGCTATATCGCAAATACAGGCCGAAGAATTTCGACGATGTTCTGGGCCAAGATCATATCGTGAAAGTTCTGGAGAATGCGATAGAAACCAAAAAAGTTTCTCATGCTTATCTGTTCGTGGGTTCTCGCGGTACGGGTAAGACTTCCGTCGCCCGGATATTCGCGGGAAAAATAGGAGTCTCCGCCAATGATCTCTATGAGATAGATGCCGCCTCAAATCGCGGAATTGAAGATATAAAAGAGCTTCGCGACGGGGTGCGAGTTCTCCCATTTGACTCTAAATATAAAGTTTACATTATCGACGAAGTGCATATGCTCTCTAAGGATGCCTGGGGCGCTTTACTCAAGACTCTGGAGGAACCCCCAAAACATGTAATTTTCATTCTGGCTACTACCGAGCTGGAGAAAGTGCCGGAAACCATAGTTTCCCGTTGCCAAGTTTTTACTTTCAAAAAGGCGACTGGCGCTATTTGCCGGAAAATGCTGATTGATATCGGAAAGAAAGAGGGCTTCGAACTTGATGCCGGAAGCGCGGAATTAGTGGCAATACTGGGAGACGGATCTTTTCGGGACGCGCTCGGGGCCCTTCAGAAGATTCTGAATTTTTCAAAGGGAAATAAAATTAAAAAAGAAGATGCGGAGAAAATTACCGGCGCCCCAAAAACAACTTTGATAAATAATTTTTTGTCCGCCATTGCTGAAAAAAATTTGGAAAAAGGGATATCAGTCGTGCGTCAAGCTTCTATGGAAAATTTGGATATGAAATTATATCTTAAACTTATTATCCAAAAATTTCGCTTGGCTATAATTTTGCGATATGCACCAGAAATTGAAAGTGAAATGAAAGCGGACGTAAATGAATCCGATTTGGAATTTTTGAAAGAACTGATAAAAATAGACAAAGAAAGTATGATCCGCTCCCCGGCGCTCTCCATACTGCTTGAAGAATATCAGAATATCGATGACGCTTTTATCGCCGAACTCCCGCTCGAACTTGCGTTAGTGAGAATTTTGGAACAAAAAGGAAATAAAACATAACATTGCATATTTTTATGCATATATATATATACTCCGATTTGAATGTAGATTCCGTGGCCCCAAAGAAGGCCACAAGGGGGATATATATGGATGAATTTTTTTCGCTTTTCGGCGTAGATTCAAACCAGGCTCTGCAGTTTTTTGAGGAATATCTCAAAGACGAGCTTGGTTCTGAATCAGGTTTAGTGGGTGTGGAAGAGAGGCTGTATGTTGCCTCTTTTTTTGCCCACTACACTCAGACGCCACGTGACGAGATGGACTCGTCCGTGGCGCCGTCGGGGAGTCCTCGAGAGCTCCTCGATAATTTTGTGCTCCCGGAGCTCACGGCCGAGGGAGCAAGGAGGGTCGGCAACCCCGGGACTTTGGAAGTCGCCGGGGCCCAGACCTTGGTGGTGGTTAGCTTTTTTAGTGACCACCTGGAAAAAAAAGCCAACCCGAGGTTTTATGAGAGCCTCGGGCAATCTTTTTTTAGTCGGGCTAGTTTAGCCACGCCGAGCAGGAAGAAAGCTCTCCTGCTCTGGCAGGTGGCCCGGCATTTTCCCCTCTGGGCCAATACCGGCCGGAGGGTAAGCAGACGGCTCCGCGACGAGCCGTATTTGCTTAAAATTCCGTAGGGTCGCAGAGCCACGGTCCCGCACGCGGGACCGTGGCTCAAAATTTTTTTGAGACTCCTGTTAAAATTTTCTTCATATTGGGCTTAAAATAATTCTTGCCTTTTAACATTTTGTATTTACTATAATCTTTACTCATATGGGAAAGATGTACTTCTTTGAAAATTTCGTCTATGTCGTCTTGTAATCCATGTTCTAAAATTGTTCCGTATACTCCGTATAGTATATCAACTAATTCTTTTGCAATATTTTTCAAATCGCCATTTTTGGCCCCAAGCAGGTATTCCTCCACTTCTTCTTTCATTAACTCGTATCTAAGGTCTGACCTATTTTTTGGAATCAATGATGGTTTTTTGAGGACAGGGACTTTAAATTTTTTATGAAATTCTTTAACTAAATCTATTCTTTTAGTCATTTTATTTTTCTACTGGTTTCAATAACTTTTTTAATTCTTCTATTTTTTTGGGTTGTAGTTTCGCTTCCAAAATCTTTATTTTTAACTCGTCTCCAAATTTATCATCATTTACAGCAAGGTCAATGAACTCATCAAAAGTTATAAATTTTAATTCAATCTTTTCTGCACCATCTAAATTCTGTTCTGCAATTTTTTTACATCCCTTAGCAATGAAAGTGTAAATAGCCCATTCAATTTTACTTACAGGCTGGATTGCATCAAATAAAATCCATTCTTTTGCTTCATATCCTGTTTCTTCTAAAAGCTCTCGTTTGGCGGCTTGTAAAATATCTTCTCCCTCATCAACTCTTCCCCCGACCGTGCCTATGAATGGCGGTTTATGGGGTTGTTCTTGTAGGGCAACGATAATTTTGCCATTTTCTGTAACAGGAATAATCATTGTAGTATCGGGACGCTTTAATTTTTCAAAAATTTTTTTACTACCGTCATATCCTTCTACTTCCCATTGATATGTATCAAACATAATGCCCTTAAAAACAAGTTTTGCATTTTCTGGTAATGGTTGTTTAGATTTTGGGCGTTCTATTTTCATGTTTATAAATTTTTTACTTTCTTTGCTGGGAGACTTGGAATCGAACCAAGATTCACGGCTTCAAAGGCCGCTGTCCTACCGTTAGACGATCTCCCAATGTCTCAAGAAAGATTATCATATTTTTAATAATTTTGGTATTTTTATTTGTAAGTCATGCTATAATGATTTCATGCTGGAGAGTGAACTTAGAACGCGCATGCGGTCTTGTGACTTAATTAAGACATATTGTAGAATATGAATATGAAAAATTTATATAAAATATTACTGGCTGGAACGATGGCTTTAATCGCGATTCCGATGTTTGCTTTAGCGGCGGAATTTAAAGCGGGGGAGCAAGTTTCGCTTTCTTCCGAAACGCGCATAGAAGGTGATTTATATATGGCTGGAGGGAATACAACCAGCGCCGGAGATGTCCGGGGCGATCTTTTTGTCGTCGGCGGATCAGTCTTGATTTCCGGACCGGTGGCTGGAGATGTGGCGACGGGAGGAGGCAATGTCACCATACTCGGCGATATTGCGGATGATCTCCGCGCTGGAGGCGGAACTATTGTCGTGCAAGGCCGAGTGCGGGGAGATGTTCTGATAGGTGGGGGGCAAATTAATCTTTTAGGTAAGCTAATAAGCGGGGATGCGGTGGTTGCGGGAGGTATGGTTAGAGTTGATTCAATAATCGGAGGAGATCTAAAATTTATCGGCGGAGAAATATATTTGAATTCCTCGGTAGCTAAAAATGTAAATATTAAAGCTGACAAGGTAACCCTCGGCCCCAAGGCCGATATTGGAGGAGATTTCACTTATGAAGCAAAAGAGCTGGCTGTAATGGAAAAAGGAGCCGTTGTTCGAGGAGAAACAAATTTTAAAGAAAAAAACGTTAAGGACACAACTGAGGGTCAATTCCAAGCCAGACTTGTCGCTTTATTTACATTTTGGTTTATCGCTAAATTCCTGATGTTTTTAATCGCAGGACTTCTTCTTGGATTGATTTTCCGTCGATACAGCCGGGAATTGGTGGAGAAAGCCACGGCAAACCCCCTTCGTGAATTTGGTCGCGGAGTGATCGCTTTCATTGTCCTACCTGTTTTATCTTTAATTCTTCTTGCTACTGTGGTGGGTATTCCATTAGGAATTCTTGGAATTATATCTTTTCTGGCCTTAACTATCTTTGCCGTTATCACCACACCCATATTCTTGGGATCAGTTATTTATAAATGGGTATCAAAAAATACGCACCATGAAATAAATTGGAAAACGATTCTTTTCGGCATTGTCGTGTATTTCATGCTTGGTTTTATTCCTATCCTCGGATGGATCGCCATATTTATTTCTATGATGATCACAATTGGCTCCGCGCTTAGTATTAAGTGGACCATTGTAAAAGAATGGAGATAAAATCCGGAATTGATAAATTATATGATCGATAATTTGAAAAATCTTTGGATAAAATTAATTAAAAAAGTAAAAAATCAGCCAAAAAATAAAAAAATACTTTACGGATCAATCTTTTTGGTTCTGGTTTTTGCGAGTTATAAAATTTTCGCGAGAAACGACGGCGATGGCATAACCACAGAAAAAGTAATACGCGGAGATTTGGCGGAAACCGTCTTGGCGACAGGGCAAATAGTTTCTTCCGCGAATTTCGATCTGTCTTTTTATAAAAGCGGTACGGTCCGAAACGTTCGCGTTTCCGTGAGCGACAAGGTGAATGAAGGAGCAATATTGGCGACTCTTGATCAGGGTAAAGAACTTGCCGCTCTCACTTCCGCTCGAGGAGCGGAAGCCGCCGCCCGCGCAAAGTATCAGAAAATTTTAGACGGATCTTCTAGTGAAGAAATAATGCTCGCTGAAGTGGCGCTTTTAAACGCAAAAAATGATTTTGAACGAGTTAAATCCCAGCAAGAAATTTTAACCCAAAATGCTTATAAAGATCTATTAAATTCTACTCCTGAAGCAAGGCCTACTTCTACTTCCAGTTCGGGGAACTATATTGCTCCCGTAATATCCGGTAATTATTCTAAAGATATAGAAGGCGATATTATTGTTTCCCTTTATCAGTCCGGCACTGGCCAGGCTTTTGGTTTAAGGGGATTAACGCAGGGCGAAGGTATAGTTGCTTCCATTACCGCTCAACCTTTGGGAGATTCCGGATTATATATCAGCTTCTCCGGAGTGGATGTAAATAACGTAAAAGAATGGACTATCTCAATTCCGAATAAAAAAGCATCTGATTATCAAACAAACTGGAACGCGTACCAAGAAGCTTTAGAAACAAAAAATTTAGCTATAGGGAACGCTGAAGCGTTGATAAACCAAAGAAAAGCTGAATTATCCATTAAACAATCTTCAGCCACACCCGCCGATTTGGCGTTGGCAGAAGCCGATATTTTATCGGCAAGAGGACAATTGGAGAATGCCAGGGCTGATTTTGAATATACTATTATTCGAGCTCCGGTTGCGGGAACCATTACCAGAGTGGATATAAAACCGGGCGAACTGGCGCAATCCTCTAAAGCGGTAATTGCCCTGGAGGATGTGGATAATTTATTCATTGAAGTTCCTATTAACGAATCCGATATAACTTATCTGAAAGTCGGCCAAAACGCCGATATAACCTTTGACGCTTTTGGGGAAAGTCGAAAATTCACGGGAGTAGTCGCTCATATCGATCCGAGTGCCGTTACTGAAGACGGAATAGTAAATTATAAGATAAAAGTTTACTTGGGCGACCAGAACCCCGATATCCGCATAGGAATGAATACCAATGTTAAAATCCTGGCCGGAGAAGTAAAAAATGCGCTGATCATTCCGTTCGTGGCTATTTTTGAGCGAGAAGGAAAGTCATTCGCGCAAGTGTTTTCCGAAAGCGGAAAATTTGAAGAACGGGAAATAATAACCGGTTTTCGGGGAGAAAATAATATGGTAGAAATAATATCCGGACTTAGCCTGGGAGAGGAAGTAGCGCTTGAAAAAAATCCAAAATAAAAATGGACAGAAAGGAAAAAACAGAGAATTCTTTTTCGCAGAATTTAAAAGTGGGCTGGTTTTTGGCCTCGCGCGATCTTCGACATGCCAACATATGGACTACCACCCTTATCGTCTTCGTAATGACACTTACATTTCTGAATCTGATCATCGTATCCGGGATTTTAATCGGTCTTATTCAGGGATCGGAAGATGCCCAAAAAAAATACGCCATCGGAGATATCGTCATTTCGCCTTTCTTGAATCGCTCCGTCATCGAACAGACTCCGAAAATTTCCGAAATAATAAAAACCGTTCCCGGTTATAAAAATCATACAATTAGATTTACCGGTGCAGCTCGAGTCGAATCAAACTACAGGGACACCATCAGACCCGGAGATAAGCGCGATGGCGTGGGCGCCGCGCTTTTGGGTATTTCTCCGGCGGGAGAAGAAAAATTTTCCGGTATTTCCAAATTCATAATACGGGGAAATTATCTGGAAGAAACCGATCAAGACAGCGTGCTTATAGGCAAAAATCTTCTTTACGAATTTACACCCATTGAAGCTCCCGGTTTTCAAACCTTAAAAAACATAGAAGTGGGCCAGAGGGTGAAAGTCAAAGCCGATAATATTTCGAAAGAATATTTCATTAAAGGAATAGTATCCAGCAAGGTTGATGAATTCGATACTTCCGTAATAGCGCTCGACAGCGAAGTAAGAAAACTAACCGGTCGATCTGATCTAAACGCGGGAACTATAGCCATTCAACTCTTGCCCGGATCCGATCCAATATTGGCCAGAAATTTTTTGCTTCGAAACGGGGTTGGTTCTTATGCCCGGGTGCAAACAGCCGAAGAAGCTTTCCCGAAATTTTTAAAAGATATTAAGGCCACTTTCGGTATTTTAGGATCCGCAATTTCCGGTATTGGATTAGTAGTGGCTTCGATTACTATTTTTATTGTGATTTTTGTAAATGCCATCACCAGACGCAGATACATAGGCATCCTGAAAGGTATAGGAATAAATCAAAAAGCCATATTATTTTCCTACATATATCAAGCGTTCTTTTATGCCGCCTTGGGAATAATTCTTGGCATGATTTTAATTTTCTTTTTAATCAAGCCGTATTTTGCCGTCCACCCGATAAATTTCCCTTTCTCGGACGGAATATTGGTGGCTACGGTTCCTTCCGCCATGCTTCGAGCTTGGATTTTACTCGCTACCACCATCATCGCTGGATACATACCGGCGCGAATCGTAATCCGCCAAAATACTCTAAATGCCATTTTAGGCAGATAAAATTATATGCTTGAAATAAGAAATCTGACTAAAAAATTCAAAAGCGGAGACGAGACCATCGTAGCGGTCAATGACCTTTCTTTTTCGGTTCCAGCCGGGCAATTTCTTACTATCACCGGCAAATCAGGTTCGGGTAAATCCACCCTGCTTTACCAGCTCGGCCTTTTGGATATGCCGACAGCGGGAGAAGTTATTATAAACGGACAAAATTTAGTGTCGCTTCCGGAAGAAGAACGCACAAAAATCAGATTAAACGACCTCGGATATATTTTTCAAGATTACGCCATTCTTCCGTCACTGACTGCTCTCGAAAATACGATGCTTCCCTTGCTTATGCAAGGGTATAATTTTAAGGGAGCGGAGCGGCAAGCGAAGAAAGCCCTTGCCAAAGTGGGGCTTACCGATCGGGAAAACAATTTACCCGGCGAGCTTTCAGGCGGACAGCAACAGCGCGTATCAATAGCGCGCGCTATTGCTCATGACCCAAAAATAATTTTTGCCGATGAACCGACAGCTAATCTTGATACCGAAACTTCCGGACAAGTCATGCAAGCGTTCCTCGAACTCAATAAAGAAGGACAAACTATCATTATGGTAACGCACGAAGCCCAATACGCAAATCTTTCAGACCGGACTATTCTGCTTGTCGATGGACATATCGTAAGCGACACTATGAATAAATAAATTAAATTCCAAATTGACTAAATTCTTTTTCTAAGTATAATTACAGATAATGAATGAAAGATCCTCAAAATTTGCCCGATCGAAAAATCTGGGAGTGGGACTGACTTTTGATGATGTGCTTTTAGTGCCCGGCTATAGTGAGGTCTTGCCGAAAGAAGTGGAAACTAAAACCCTTCTGACAAAAAATATTTCCCTACATATACCTTTGATATCTGCCGCCATGGATACGGTAACCGAAAGCGCGATGGCGATAGCTATTGCCGAAGAAGGAGGCATAGGTATCATTCATAAAAATCTCTCCTTGGCGGATCAGGCGAAGGAAGTGGAGAAAGTCAAACGCTATGAATCTGGACGCATTCTAAATCCTGTTACTCTTTTTGTCGGAGCAACGGTCGGAGACGCTTTTACCATACAGAAAAAATCCGGTTTCGGAGGATTTCCGGTCTTGGATAAAAAGGGTCTGCTGGTGGGTATTGTTACCAACCGCGACCTGCGTTTCCAAAAAAATGAATCTGCACCCATCGAGAAGATAATGACCACCAAATTAATTACCGGCGGACCCGACACTACCATAGAAGAAGCCAATAAGATTTTTAATAAATATGCCATAGAAAAACTTCCACTTGTCGACAAAAAAGGAAAACTTGCCGGAATGATTACTTATCGGGATATTGCAAAATCAAAAGAACATCCGAATGCCACCAAAGATCGTTTCGGCAGACTGAGGGTGGGAGCGGCAGTCGGAGTCGGCAGGGATGTGCTTGCGCAAGTGGAAATTTTAACAAAGAGCGAAGTAGACATAATCTGTGTGGATACGGCTCACGGACATTCCAAGGGTGTGCTTGATGCGGTAAAGAAAATACGCGAAGCATATCCTAAACTTGATATTATCGCCGGAAATGTGGCAACAGGGGAAGCGGCTAAAGATTTAATAAAAGCCGGAGCCAGCGCCATTAAGGTCGGAATCGGCCCCGGATCCATATGCACCACTCGCGTGGTTTCAGGCGTAGGCGTGCCCCAGCTCTCCGCCATACTTTCCGTTTATGAGATATGCAGAAAATATAATATTCCGGTTATTGCTGACGGAGGTATCAAGCATTCAGGAGATGTTGTCAAGGCTCTCTCTTTTGGGGCGGATGTAGTGATGGCTGGAAGTTTATTCGCCGGGACAGATGAGTCTCCAGGGGATACCATAGTTATGAATGACCAAAAATTTAAAAAGTATCGCGGTATGGGGTCGCTTGGAGCCATGCAACGCGGAAGCAAGGATAGATATTTTCAGGATGATCAATACGATCCAGCCAAGCTAGTGCCGGAGGGAGTCTCCGGCCATGTAGCCTACAAGGGAGCTCTTTCGGAAGTAATCCATCAATATATCGGAGGACTTCGAGCAGGCATGGGATATTTGGGCGCAAAAAATATTCTTAAATTACGGAAAAGTTCATATTACACTATTACTTCGTCCGGACTTTCTGAAAGCCATATTCATGACATATTCATGGTAAGCCCAGCTCCTAACTACAAGAGACGGTAGTTTCTTAATAAGAATGAAAAAAAAGAAAAGATCAAAAATTACTCCGGTAATAGGTCTCCAGTGGGGAGATGAGGGCAAGGGCAAAGGTGTGGCGAGGATTGCTTCCAAGCTTTCAAAAAATGATTTAATAGTGAGATTTCAGGGTGGAAATAATGCCGGGCATACCATATGGCACAAAGGCAAACCCTATGTCTTCAAACTGATTCCTTCCGGGGTTTTTGGCAAAGCTCAAATACATTTAGGCGCCGGTATGGTTATTAATCCCGGAGCTCTGCTTCAAGAAACTAAAACTATACCGAAAAATATCTCCTTTTTAAATCGTATTTCTATTTCGCCACATGCTGTGCTGACCTTACCCACGCACATCCTACTTGATTCCGTTTCGGAACAAAAAAAAGGAAAGAAAAAAATAGGCTCGACTGGTAAAGGAATCTCGCCTTCTTATACCGATTTGATCATGCGGAAAGCGCTGAGAGTGGGGGATATTTTTCATAATGATTTTAAGCAAAAATATGATAAACTTTCTTTGGAACATAAAAAAATGCTGAGTAAAATTTTTCAATATAAAGTAAAAAATAAAGAATTAAAAGAAAATGAAGAAAAATTCTGGCATGGTATAAAATTTTTACGCAAACTCTCCGTTATAAATTCGGCTAAATTAACAGAGAGAACTTTAAAAAACGGTCGAAAAATAATCGCGGAAGGAGCGCAGGGGACGTTGCTGGATCTCCGTTTCGGCAACTATCCATTCGTCACATCATCGCACACCATCGCCTCCGGTATAGGCACGGGACTCGGTCTTGCGCCGTCCTCGATTGGTGGGTCTATCGGTATCTTTAAAGCTTATACCACGAAGGTGGGCGAAGGACCTTTCCCGACAGAGCTTGGTGGATTAAAATCAGCCGTTTGGTGCCGAGACAAAAATTTTAGCCATGAAAAAGAAAAATTTTACAATCTCGACCCGAACAGTAAAAACGAATTCGAGCAGGGTATAGCGCTTCGAAGGCTCGGCTTTGAAATCGGAGCAGTTACCGGCCGGTTACGAAGAACAGGCTGGCTCGATATTCCGCTTCTTAAATACGCCATAAATATCAATAATGCCACCAAGCTGGTACTGACCAAGCTCGATGTTCTTAATGGATTTAAAATAATAAAAGTTTGCACGGGTTATATTATTAACAATAAAAAAACTGCGGAAATCCCATTTGATCTTTCCCGAGAAAATATAAAATGCGTTTATAAATCTTTCCCTGTTTGGAAAGGCAAGCTGTCTGATTACGGCGGGAAATTGCCGAAAGAGGCCCTTCGCTATGTCAAATTTTTAGAAAAAACGCTCCGCGCAGAAATAATTTATGTCGGAACGGGGGCAGAAGAACATCATGTAGTGGAGCGTTATTGGTGATATTTCTAATTTTTTTCTATTATTGTCTTGATAGAGTTTGTTAATTTAGCCGGATCATGGCGGATATATCCGCGAGAAACTTGAAAAGTTTCTTTCTTGTTTCGAATCACTACTCTTAAAGAGAGGAGGGGGGCACGGACAACCCTTTTTTCTTCCAGGTCATCCAACACCAACGCTCCTTTTCCTTCTTCTGATTCGTAGGCTTTTATTTGAGCAGGGTTCGGTTTCTTGTTATTTACGAGGATTATATCTATCTTCTTCCCAATGCGTTCTTCTATATCTCTGACATAATCGCTTACTCTCCAGCCGGCAGTATGCCCAAGCTTATTGGTAAGATTGACGGGAAAGATGATTTTTGCCCGACTTTTATTTATTGCCTCTTTAAAACCGCCTATTATTAAATTCGGGACAATAGAACAATAATAATTACCAGGACCGAGAATAATCGCATCCGCATTTAGAATAGCGACTTTGGCGTGTTCACTTAAGGAAATTTTATTTTTATAAAATATTTTTTTAATTCCATTTCTTTGGACATTGGTATTTTGAATTGCATTTTCTCCATTTATAATTTTGCCATTCGAAAGTTCAACCAACAGATCGGCTTTATCTTTGGTAATCGGCACAACCTTTCCTTTTATTTTTAGAATTTCCGAAGCAATTTCCACCCCTAGAGCAAAATCTCCGGTTACTTTTTCCAATGCCGCCAAAAAAATATTGCCAAAGCTGTGACCAGAGAGGGCTCCGTTTTGAAATCTATAATTCATCAATTTGCGCACTTTATCACTGTGTTCGGAAAGGGCCACAAGGCACTGCCTTACATCTCCCGGAGGAAGCACTCCCAATTCATCACGCAATACTCCCGTTGAACCGCCATCATCCGCCATAGATACAATGGCAGAAATTGAAATATTCGGAATATTTTTTAGGCCGGAAAGCACGGTATAGCTTCCGGTTCCTCCGCCGATAGTAACTATATTTTTCATTAAAATTTAAAGATTATTTGTTTTTAATTCATCCATATTATACTATATCTCTATGATTTCAAGGATATATGTGACAGAAAAGGGGAAAGTCAATTTCCTTTATTCTTATCTTCTTTCACATAATTTTTCGCGTGAAGAAATATTAAAAATAGCCAGCGCCCTTACCAATCCCATTCTTGAAGAATTTTCAATAGATAAATTTCCGGACGTTGGACATCCGACGTCTTTTACTTATGCGATTGAAATTGGTTTTAAGCCGGGTGTTACGGACAACATCGCTCACACCGTCAAAGAAACTATTGGAGATCTGTTGCATTTAAAAGAAAATTCGTTCGCTGTCTACACATCGAAAATCTATTTAATTTATAAGAAAATAGACAGAACAGGGGCGGAGAAGATCGCTTTTTCTCTTCATAATCCTCTAATTGAAAGAGCAAATATATTCAACGCAAAAGAAATAAAAAAAACAAAAAGTTTACCAGACGATGTTCCTGAAGTATTTTTAAAGAAGTCTGACTTGGTTATTAAAATTCCGCTCGGGCTCGAGGACATGGAGCTGGAGAAAATAGGCAGGGAAGGAATAATGGACGATACAAATACGCGTAGAGGACCTCTTGCTCTCGATCTCCCTTCTATGAAAGCTATTCGATCATATTTCAGTAAAAAAAATAGAGATCCAAATGATATAGAAATCGAAGCCCTTGCCCAGACCTGGTCC
Source organism: Candidatus Nomurabacteria bacterium RIFCSPHIGHO2_01_FULL_41_71 (assembly GCA_001785355.1). GTDB lineage: Bacteria > Patescibacteriota > Minisyncoccia > Phycocordibacterales > UBA9973 > UBA9973. The sequence continues at coordinate 54,824 of MFTQ01000004.1, forward strand.
GAACATTGCAAACACACTATTTTCGCAAACCCGATAGATGATATAAAAGACGGCTTGTATAAAACTTATATAAAAGGGGCGACTAATGAAATAAGAAAAAAGAAAGGGAGGAATGATTTTTGCGTTTCTGTTTTTTCTGACAATGCCGGAGGAATAATTTTCGACAAAAACTATTTAATAACCCATAAAGTTGAAACACACAACAGCCCTTCGGCCTTGGATCCATTTGGTGGAGCAATCACTGGCATCGTGGGGGTAAATCGAGATACTATCGGATTCGGATTAGGAGCTAAGCCGGTAGCGAATACTTACGGATTTTGTTTCGGCAATCCCAATGATAAAAAAGAATATTTTAAAGATAAAAATTTAAAACAGAAAATGTTATTGCCAAAGAGGATCATGGAAGGAGTTATCAAAGGAATAAACGTTGGAGGTAATTGTTCCGGAATTCCAACTCTTTCTGGTTTTATAAAATTTGATGATCGTTATCGAGCCAAACCCATGGTTTTTGCCGGCACTGTGGGACTTTTGCCTCGCAAAATAGGAAAAAAACTATTGCATGAAAAAAAAGCGGAAACGGGGGGTTATATCGTTGTTGTGGGGGGGAGGGTTGGATTGGATGGAATTCATGGAGCGACATTTTCATCTGTCGCCATAGACTCTAATTCTCCCACAAGCGCTGTGCAAATCGGCGACCCGATTACCCAAAAAAAGTTAAGCGACGCGATAGTAAAAGAGGCTCGCGATATGAACTTATACAATAGCATTACGGACAATGGCGCGGGGGGTTTGTCCTGCTCGGTGGCGGAAATGGCTAAAGAATGCGGAGGCGCAAAAGTTTTTTTAGAAAAAGTCCCTCTTAAATATCCCGGCTTGCGACCTTGGGAAATTTGGATTTCAGAATCACAAGAACGTATGACTCTCTCGGTGCCAAAGAAAAAATGGAAGAGATTTTACAATCTTATGCAAAGCCGCGGCGTGGAAGCGGCAGTAATAGGAGAATTCACGAATTCCGGAAAAGTTATCGTAAAATATAAAGGCAAAGTGATAATGGATATAGATATGGAATTCTTGCACAATGGTTTACCTAAACATCATCTAACAACACAGCCGATAATTCGAACCCACTTAGAGCCTAAAATACTGAAACACGGATCACTTACTGGAATCTTAGAAAAGTTGCTTGGAAAAAATAATTTGCGCGGATTTTCTTTTATTTCCGAACAATATGACCATGAAGTGCAGGCATCTTCCGTTTTAAAGCCATTATCCGGGCGAGGAAGAATAAATACCGATGCGCAAGTTTTCCGACCCGTTCTCTCGTCTAACAGGGGAGTCGTCTTATCAGAAGCTTTATATCCTTCATATTCCGACATCAATACTTATCATATGGCCGCCTGCGCGCTAGACACCGCCGTAAGAAACGCGATTTGCGCGGGGGGCACAATGTCGCACCTTGCTCTCTTAGACAATTTTTGTTGGTATTCTTCAAATGATCCAACACGTCTAGCCGAATTAAAAGACGCTGTAAAAGCCTGCTATGATTATGCGGTCGGATATGGCACTCCATTTATTTCCGGCAAAGACAGCATGTTTAACGATTTTAAAGGCTACGATTCCAAAGGAGATCCGGTAGCCATTTCTATTCCACCAACACTTTTAATTTCCGCTATTGGGGTAATGCCTGATTTTTATAAAGCTGTTTCGCCGGAGTTTAAAAATACTGGCGATGTAATTTATTTATTAGGAGAAACATATGATGAATTGGGCGGAAGTGAATATTATAAAATGTTTGGTTTTGTTGGAAACAATGTGCCAAAAGTTAATTTAGAAAAAAATCTAAAAACTTATTTGGCGCTCGAAAAAGCGATAAAGAAAGAACTGATCGCCTCTGCGATCTCGGTCGCTTCCGGTGGGCTTGGCATAACGCTCGCCAAAGCCTGTATCGGCGGAATGCTCGGCTGCAACGTTTCATTTGCCAAGGTTGCCAAATGTTGCCAAAGCAAGGCTTTGGCAACTTCCACAGAGGTGAAGCTTTTTTCCGAAAGCCAGGGAAGGATATTAGTATCAGTATCTCCTAAAAATATAAAACAATTTGAAAAAACATGCATAGGAGTTTCCTATGCAAACTATGCAAAATTGGGAGAAGTTTCAAGGGACGGAAAGGTAATAATCACGGAGGGAAGAAATAAAATAGTTGAAACTAGTGTAAAAAAATTACATGATATTTACCACAGATTTTCAAAAAATATATGAAAATAAAAAATAAAAAAAAACCAAGAATTATAATTATGTCCGGATACGGACTGAATTGCGAAGAAGAAACAAAATTTGCTTTTGATTGGGCGGGCGGAAGCGCGGATATTGTGCATATCAATGACTTGATAAAAAAACCAAAGATGCTCAAAGAATATCAAATAATGGTATTTCCGGGCGGATTTTCTTACGGAGATGATACCGGTAGCGGAAAAGCTTACGCAAACAAATTTAAAAATCATCTTTCAAAAGAACTGGAAGAATTTCTATCTCATGACACTTTGCTTATCGGTATTTGCAACGGATTCCAGATTATAACAAACCTTGGAATCGTCCCCGGCGCGCTGACTTATAATAAAAATGGAAAATATATTGATCGCTGGGTGGATTTGAAGCCAGTCGGCAAAAGCCCTTGGCTCAAAGGTATTAAAAATATTTCTTTACCGATAGCGCACGGAGAAGGCAGATATATAAAGGAAAAAAAAGTAAAAAATTTAGCCGTAGCTTTTAAGTATACAAAAGGAGAGATATACGATTTTCAAAATTTGGAATCTAATCCGAACGGTTCAGAGAGTGATATTGCCGGAGTTTTAGCGTATAATGGACGGGTACTGGGGCTCATGCCACATCCGGAACGAGCGATGTTCTTCCACCAAAGCCCGCTGTGGCAAACTAAAAAACAAAAAAGTAGAAAAATCCCAAAAGGGGGTATGAGTTTGCAGATTTTTAAAAACGCAATAAATTATTTCGACAAGCGAGAAGCACGTGAGGGAGTAATCTCGCTCACAGCGTCCGAGTCGATGTCGAAACATCGTAATCGATATTTCAAACAATAATATGTCAGAATTAAGAGAAAAATGCGGTATCGTAGGAGTATACGGCAAGGGATTGCCTGTTTCCAGACTTTGTTTCTTCGGGCTTTTTGCTCTGCAACACCGAGGCCAAGAGGCTTCCGGCATCACTACCAATGATGGAGATAAATTGCATACTCATAAAGGCGCGGGTTTGGTATCTCAAGTTTACCGTGAAGAAGACATTGAAAAACTTTCCGGCTACATCGGTATTGGGCACAACAGATATTCCACATCCGGGGGCGGAGCTTTAAATCATGCCCAGCCAGTCTTAAACGACACGGAGACTTTTGCCTTGGCACACAACGGCAACTTGCCTTCCGTCAAAGCATTAGAAGATTTTTTAAAATCAAAAAACGCGCTGAAAAAAGACCGTAGTGATTCGGAATTGATTACCGACGCCATAGATTTTTATCTAAAAGAGAAGTTAACGCTTCAAGAAGCGATGGAGAAAGTATACCCTTTGCTCACCGGCGCTTTTGCTTTGGTGATGATGACACATCATACTTTAATAGCTGTCAGAGATGAATACGGCATGAGGCCTCTCTGTCTTGGCTCGCTTAATTCTTCTTTGGGGGATGGATTTGTGATAGCATCGGAAACTTGCGCGCTTAAAACTATCGGTGCGGATTTTATCCAGGAAGTTATGCCGGGAGAAATGCTTGTAATAAATGAACAAGGGCTCAAATGCGTAAACTTGGCCCCCGCTAATCCCAAGCACGATATTTTTGAATATATCTACTTTGCGCGGCCTGATAGTGTACTCAACGGCAGACTCATCTACAATGTTCGCAAAAATTTTGGTAAAATGCTGGCTAGAGAATGCAATAATCTGGCGGTTGATGCCGTTGTGCCCGTACCGGATACAGCTATGCCGGTGGCTATAGGATTCTCGGAAACTTCGGGTGTGCCACTCGAGCTTGGAATAGTGAAAAATCGCTATGTGCACCGCACTTTCATCGAACCCACTCAAGAATCGCGCAGGCATAGCGTAGCCCTGAAACTCGTGCCTTTGCCGGAAGTTCTTAAAGATAAAAGAATCGCAGTGATTGATGACTCTATCGTCCGAGGACACACTTCCAAAAAACTGGTCACGTCTTTGTTTGAAAACGGCGCCAAGGAAGTGCACTTGCTCATTTCTTCTCCGCCGGTGCGCTTCCCGGATTTTTACGGCATTGATACCCCAAAGCAAAAAGAACTCATCGCCTCGAATATGACCGTCGAAGAGATTCGCAAGTGGCTCGGGGCCACTTCTCTTCAGTATCTTTCATTGGAGGGATTGATCGAATCCATAGGAATTCCAAAAAATCATTTATGCACTTCCTTTTTTACCGGCGAGTACCCGATAGATTTAAAAGAGAGAAAATCCGAAGTTAGCTATGATGTCCCAAACGAGTAAAAAAAAATTAGTACTGATGGTTCATGAGGGAGGTAGTCACACTAATTTAAAGACAATACGAAGGGCGGTTGATGCCGGTAAAATTAATGCGGAAATTTCCGCGGTAGTTTCTGATAAAGAGAACGCGATACCGGTATTGGAGAAAATGTCCCCGGACTATATATGTCTCGCTGGTTGGAAGAAAATTATTCCTAAAAAAATTATAAAAGAATATAAGAACAAAATCTTAAATATACATCCGGGTTTAATTCCTGATACAGTCAACGAAAAAGTGAAAAATCCTGACGACACGGAAGCTTTGTGGAATAAAGAAATGTATGGTAATAAAGCCGTTCAGAATTTTTTAGATCGGAAAGCAACTTTTGCCGGCTCTTCTATTCATTTTTTAACCCTTGACTTTGATTTTGGGCCGGTTTTAGGGAGAACTTTTGAAAAAATTCAAATTAATGATACTGTTGAATCTCTATATGCACGGCTCAAAAAAAAAGAAAATGAGTTATATGTGGAGATTTTAGAAAAATTAACTCAATGAAAAAACAAAAAATTTTAATAATCGGTGCGGGTGGGGGCAGGGAACATGCGATCGGGTGGAAAATAGCGCAGTCGCCGAGAGCGGGGAAATTATTTTTTGCGCGAGGAAATGCCGGTACGGCAGAGCTTGGAACCAATCTAGAAATTAAAGAGAGGGAAATTTCAAAACTTATTGATTTCGCAAAAAACGAAAAAATAGATTTGACTTTGGTTGTAGCAGATGAGCCATTAGCACTCGGTGTCGTGGATGAATTTAAGAAAAATAATTTGCGAGTCTGGGGCCCGACCAAGGTAGCCGCACAAATAGAATGGTCCAAAGCGTATTCCAAGAATTTTATGCGCAAACACAATTTACCGACGGCCAGATTTGAAATATTTAGTAATTTTGAGAAGGCAAAAGCTTACTTGGAGGCAAGGCCTCCACTTGGAGGCCTTGCCTCCAAGTCCTCCCTTGTAATTAAGGCAAGCGGACTGGCGCTCGGTAAGGGAGTAGTGATAGTAAAAACACTTTCAGAATCCCTGCAAACACTTGAAGAGATGATGATAAAAAAAGTTTTTGGCGGCGCGGGCAATGAAGTGGTGATCGAAGAATTTTTGACAGGCCCGGAAATTTCCATTCATGTATTTTCCGACGGAAAAACATATAAAATATTTCCAGCTTCTCAAGATCATAAAAAAATTGGAGAAAGAGATACGGGGCTGAACACCGGAGGAGTGGGTGTTGTTGCTCCGCTCCCTTTCATGAATAAAGAAATGATGCAAAGAATTGAAAAAGAAATTATTGCGCCTACCATAAAAAATCTCAATGCCGAAGAACCATTTGTGGGAATACTTTATCCCGGTCTTATGCTCACGCCCGACGGTCCGAAAATTCTGGAATTCAACGCGCGCTTCGGCGACCCGGAAGCGGAAGCTTATATGAGGCTTTTAGACACGGATCTGCTCGATATAGTAGACGCTTCTATTGATGGAAAATTGGAGGAAGTTGAAGTCAGATGGAAAAATAAATTTGCTTGCAATGTTGTGCTTTGCTCCGGCGGGTACCCGGGGAGTTATGAGAAGGAAAAAATAATTTCGGGGGTGTGTCAAAGAGTCTCTTTGACAAAAGATTCTATGTCAAAGAGTCTCTTTGACAATGACGACGACATCGTTATTTTTCACGCTGGCACCAAAATAAATGAGAGAGAACAATTGGTCACTAACGGCGGACGGGTGCTTGGAGTTTCGGCATTGGGAAATTCTTTAGAAGAAGCGCTAGAAAAAGCCTACAAGACTATTGAAAAAATTTCGTTCGAGGGAATGCAATATAGAAGAGATATTGGTAAAAAAGCTCTAGAAATGATAAAATAAAATAAACTTATGAAAAAAAGTGTGAAAGTAAGTATAATTATGGGCTCAGATACGGATTTAGAGGTGTTTTCCGAATCGGCAAAGGTTCTCGAAGAATTCGGTGTCTTATATGATATGACGGTGGCATCAGCCCACAGAAGCCCTAATTTGGTTCATAAATGCGTTACCACTGCCAAAGAACGCGGAATTATGGTTATCATAGCGGGAGCCGGCGGAGCAGCGCATTTAGCGGGAGTGGCTGCATCTTTGACTACTTTGCCGGTAATTGGAATTCCAATAAAAACAAAAAGCTTGGACGGGCTGGATTCTCTTCTCTCCACCGTGAGCATGCCTCCCGGCGTGCCAGTGGCCACGGTCGGCATCAACGCCGGAAAAAATGCCGGGCTTCTGGCTGTCCAAATTCTCGCCACCTCTGATAAAAATTTAGAGAAAAAATTGCTTCTATATAAAAAAAAATTATCTAAAGATACTGAAGTCAAGGGTAAGAAACTTTTAAAAATCGGGTATAAAAAATATTTAAATCAGAAATAAAAATGTTAAACACCTTTTACTTTCAGAAAAATTCTCAACGCGTAAAAGCTTATGCGGAAGATGGTGTGGATGTAGAAGAAGAAGCGCTATTTTCCAGTTTCGCCGGGTCGGTTTGCAAAGCGAGTTACAAAAATTCTCCGTTTGTGGAAGTACACGACTTATCCGGCGGAGGATTCCGAGGTCCTCGTCCTTTCACCTTTAAAAATCTCCCCGAAGGATATTTTATTGAAGCCTCCACCGACGGAATCGGAACAAAGGGTATCATTATTGATGCCGCTAAAACCCATCATCTGGCAGCCTATGACCTCGTTGCCATGACCGCGAGCGATATTACCCGCTTTGGAGGCATTCCTTTGGTCTTGGTGAATGTTTTCGACACCACCAGCATAGGCAAGAAAGGCGATAAAATCAGCGAAACTTATAAGAGCGCCATAGCCGGACTGGGGGAAGTAGCCAAAGAAGAAAAAATTGTGATATTGAAAGGAGAAACCGCGCAAATGGGAGACGCACTTGGTTCAGAAATAAGCGATTCTAAAACCAAATTAAACTGGTCAGGCACGATGATCGGAGCCTATCATAAGGATAAAATGATCACCGGAGAAAATCTGGCACCCGGGCAGGTGATAATCGCGCTAAAAGAAAATGGTTTCCGGTGCAACGGCATAAGCTCTATTCGCGGAGCGCTTCGAGTAAAATACGGCAAGGAGTGGTGGAGAAATCCGGATGCGAAAGAACGCATCCGACAGACCGCGACCCCGTCCGTACTTTATGATGCCTATGTAAACACTCTGCACGGCTGGTATGATAAAAATTTCAAACCGGAAATTACGCTTCACGCAGTAGTTCATCTTTCCGGAGGGGCGTTCAGAGAAAAATTGGCCAAGGATATTCTCTTACCTAAAAAACTTTCCGCGGAACTTTTCGATCTATGGGATCCGCCTCAAATCATGCGAGAATGCGCTTTTTGGCGAAACATCACCGATGAAGAATTTTACGAGGTGTGGCACGGAGGGCAAGGAATGCTTCTGGTGGTGGACGAAAAAGACGCCGAGTACTGCGTTAAAAGAGCAAAAGATTTTGAAATTCAAGCAAAGATTGCAGGAAAAGTAACAAAAGAATCAGAACCTCAAGTTTCCATAAAATCCAAATTAACACCAGATAAAATAATTATTTATAAATAAATGGATATTGAAATAATCAAAAAACACATAGATGATGTATTAGTGGAAACAAATTTTACGAATTTGGGTAAAAAGAAAATCGGTAAAGTGCGGGACATCTATGTGGCCAAAAACACAGTAACTTTAATTTCCACCGACCGGCATTCTTCTTTTGACAGGATTATCGCGCATGTGCCTTTTAAAGGAGAAGTGCTTAATCAAATCAGTTTGTTCTGGTTTGATAAAACGAAAGATATTATAGAAAACCACGTCTTCGGCACTCCCGACCCTAATGTGGTTGTAGCCAAAAAATGCACTCCGCTTCCTATTGAATGTGTTGTTCGCGGATACATTACGGGAGTCACATCTACTTCGCTTTGGACCCATTATAAAGAAGGTAAACGCAATTTTGGCAATTTTGTTTTGCCCGAAGGAATTAAGAAAAATCAAAAATTGCCAGAGCCGGTTTTCACTCCTACCACCAAGTCAGAAGATCACGACCGACCCATCACTCCGGACGAAATAGTATCCGAAGGATTGCTCTCTCTGGAATTAACACAAGAAATCGAACGCGTTGCCAAGACCTTGTTCAAAAGAGGTCAAGAGATAGCGTTAGAGCAGGGATGGTTGTTGGTAGACACAAAATACGAATTCGGCCTAGACCAGGAAGGAAAATTGATCCTGATAGATGAAATTCATACACCGGACTCATCGCGTTATTGGAAAGCTGAGAGCTATGATGAACGTTTCAACGACGAACAGGAGCCGGAATATTTCGACAAGGAGTTTCTGCGCCTGTGGTTCAAAGACAACTGCGATCCATATAAAGACAAAACACTCCCCAAGGCTCCGACCCATCTCATCGCGGAGCTTTCTCGCCGTTACATTGAAATATACGAAACCATAACCGGTAAACCTTTCAATCATGACCTTTCACAACCAACCAAAGAACGCGTCGCGAAAAATTTAAAAAATAAATTATAATCCTTGCAAATTATTATTATTTATGGTATAATATATGAGTATGGTAAACAACTCCATTAGTCCACTCGATGGCAGATATTTTAAAAAAACGCGAGCGCTCACGCCCTACTTTTCCGAGCAAGCTCTGATGAAATACCGAGTGGTAATGGAAGGGGAATATCTGATTTTTCTTTCTTTATCGGGAAAAACAAAATTAAAAAAATTCAAAAACACCGAAATTAAAAAAATTAGAAGTTTCTATAAATTGTCTCCAAAGGATTATGAGCGCATAAAAAAATTAGAGGAGACAATCAACCATGATGTAAAAGCGGTAGAATATTTTTTGAAAGAAAAATATTCAAAAACATCTTTAAAAAATAGGGTGGGGTGGATTCATTTTGCTCTTACTTCAGAGGACACCAATAATATCGCTTACGCGTTGATGCTTCGAGATGCCCTAGAGCATGTAATGATTCCCGGCGTCAAAGAGATAATCGGAAGTTTAAATCAATTAGCTAAAAAATATAAAAATTTACCGATGCTCGCCAGAACGCACGGCCAATCTGCCAGCCCCACCACTTTCGGCAAAGAAATGTTCGTTTTCAGCACCCGCTTAGAAAAAAGACTGGAAGGACTTAAAAATATAAAGATAGGCACAAAATTAAATGGAGCTACAGGAAATTACAACGCCCATGTCGCGGCATATAAAAATACAGACTGGGTAAAGTTCAGTAAAAAATTTATCAACAGTTTCAACAAACAAAAACCCGGAGTCTTGAAACTGGAACCTAATCTAACCACTACTCAAATAGAATGCCATGATAGTTATATTGCCATCTTTGATACCTTGAGGCGGATAAATACTATTCTTCTTGATTTCAATCAAGATATGTGGAGATATATTTCTGATGGTTGGGTAGAGCAGATGCCAAAGAAGAGGGAAGTGGGTTCTTCTACTATGCCCCACAAGATAAATCCAATTGATTTTGAAAACAGTGAAGGAAATTTGGGGCTGGCCAACGCACTTTTTGAATTTTTTGCCCGCAAACTGCCAATCTCCAGACTGCAAAGAGACCTTTCAGACTCTACGGTGGAACGTTCTTTCGGCACAGCTTTCGGATATACCTATTTGGCCCATACTTCTCTCTTAAAAGGATTGAGCAAAATCAGAATTGACAAAGAGAAGATAGGGGAAGATTTGCAGAATCATCCGGAAGTAATCACCGAAGCCATTCAGACCATCCTGCGTCGTGAAGGAATGATGATGCCCTATGAGAAATTAAAAGAGCTCTCCCGCGGAAAAAAAGTCACTCTGGCCGAGATTCATGAATTTATAGATACTCTCAAAGTGAGCGGAAAAATAAAAGAAGAACTAAAAAAAATCACTCCGGAAAATTACATTGGTCTGGCCTCAAAATTGGCAGGGTTAAAATAGCGACTTGTTTACCTGTATGCTAAGATGGGCATATGAAAATGCGGATTCTGGCTTCCGTGGCGCTTCTCATATCTGTATTCATTATGCCTTTTTGGGTATCTTTAATATTAGCTTTTTTGGAAATGTTTTATTTCCATTTTTTTGCTGAAGCGGTAATCATTTCTTTAATATCAGATCTTCTCTACAGCGCGCCGGTTCAAGTATTCTCGGGAGTGACCGGTGTGTTTTTTATCGTTTCCTTGGTTGTTTTTATCATTTTGGAATTATTGAAAAAGAAAATAAGATTAGAATATTGATATCATGATTTTGCGTAGATTCAAAAAAAATCGAATAAAAAATACCCTGGTAGATCCGGATGAGATATTTCTGGATTCTACCAATCTTCAAAATTTCGATCGTCAACAATTTGAAGGTCGAATAGAAAAACCAATTTCCAAAAAAACCGCCGCGGGATTGGGAATCTTTTTTTTAATTTTTATTTTGACTTTTCTGGGCAGATTGGGATATCTGCAAATCAAAAAAGGAGAAGCCTATTATAAAAGAAGTGAAAACAACACCCTAGAGAGAGCCATTATTTTCGCCGAAAGGGGAATAATTTACGACAGAAATAAGAAGGAACTTGCATGGAATCAAAAAATGGGGCATGAAGGGGGAGGAGGCAGTAAATTCGGCATACGCGCATATTTAAAAGATGGTTTCGCGCATCTTTTGGGTTATGTAAGCTATCCGGCGCAAGATAAATCCGGGAATTATTGGCAGGGAGAATTTAAAGGAATTGATGGACTGGAAAAACAATATGACACCATTCTTCAAGGTAAAAATGGTTCAAAAATAGTTGAAAGAGACGCTTATGGAAAAATTCATTCGGAAAATATAGTAAATGCTCCAAAAAGGGGACAAGATTTGATAACCGCCATAGATGCTTCAATACAGGCAAAATTATTTTCTCTAATTAAAGAAGCTTCCCAAAAAAGTACTTTCGTCGGCGGAGCAGGAATACTTCTTGATGCCAAAAACGGCGAAGTATTGGCCGTCACAAGTTATCCGGAATACGATCCAGAAATATTGTCTTTGGGGAAAGACACAAAGATAATAAACGGCTATCTTGCCGATAAACGCGGAGTTTTTATAGATAGAACTATTTCCGGGTTGTATGCTCCAGGTTCGATAGTTAAACCTATTTTCGCGCTTGGCGCCCTTGTCGAAAATATTATCAATCCTAAAAAAGAAATTCTGTCGATTGGTGAAATTTCTATACCTAATCCCTATATCAAAGGAGAATTTTCTGTTTTTAAAGATTGGAAAGCTCACGGTTGGACAAATATGCAAGAAGCTCTGGCGGTATCATCGGATGTATATTTTTATACAATCGGAGGCGGTTTTGAAAGTCAAAAAGGTCTGGGTATATCCAATCTGGAAAAATATGCTCGGCTCTTCGGTGTCGGAGAAAAAACAGGAATAGACCTGCCAGATGAAAAAAGCGGCACTATCCCGAGTCCTGAATGGAAAGAAAAAAATTTCAAAGGAGATCCATGGCGCATCGGAGACACTTACAATACCTCTATCGGGCAGTATGGCTTCCAGGTGACTCCCATGGAAATGTCTCGGGTGGCGGCAGCTATTGCAAACGGTGGCACATTGATATCTCCCCATATTATGAACTTGGAGGCCTTGCCTCCAAGTGGAGACCTTGTCTCAAAATTAGATTTTAACAAAGAATATTTAGATATAGTGCACGAGGGCATGAGAGGAGCGGTAACATACGGCACGGCGGTAGCGCTCAATGTGCCATATGTAAAAGTAGCGGCCAAAACCGGAACCGCGGAACTTGGACTCGCAAAAAATAAAATTAATTCCTGGGTAATCGGATTTTTCCCATATGAAAATCCGCGATATGTATTTACAATTTTAATGGAATCCGGACGAGCATCCGGTCTCATTAGCGCTTCTTCAATAATGCGAGACCTTTTGGACTGGATGTATATAAACACGCCGGAATACCTAAAGTAAAATATTTGCGCTATAAATACAAGTAAGATATAATGAAATTATGTCTAAGGGGAAAATACTTCTAATGGCGGGTATTTGGATAAGCGTACTTCCGTACCTTGGGTTTCCTTATGGACTGAAAAATATCCTTTTTACTCTCTCTGGATTTGGAATTATTTATATAGGTTATATGCTTTATAAAGAAAACAAAAAAGGATTGAAAAAAGAGGGGACTTTATTTGAGAACTTTTCGGAAAACACAGATTTTACCGGAGAAGATATTGGAAATAATTAGAAACATTAAAGATTTTAAAAAGTAAAATAATGATTGGATTTTTAAAAACAAGACAAAATCTTTTTGTGATATTGCTTGTCATAGCATCCTTTATTCTGGGAAACTATTTCGGTGGTGAAAAACATTCGGAAATAGAAAAAGCGATATCACTGTATAATAAAGAAACTGCGGTAGATACTAAAACGGATTTCGCTCCCTTCTGGAAAGCCTGGAATGTTATAAATGAAAAATATCAAAGTCCGGAAGAAACAACCGACCAGGAAAGGGTTTATGGAGCTATTTCCGGTCTATTGGGAGCTCTGAATGACCCTTATAGCGTCTTTTTTAATCCGGAAGAAACTAAAGCCTTTAAAGAAGAAATTGCCGGTAATTTTACCGGAGTGGGAATGGAAGTCGGGATAAAAAATAAAGTGCTTACCGTCATCGCTCCACTCAAAGACACTCCGGCGGAGCGCGCGGGTATTCGCTCTGGCGATCAAATCTTAAAAATCGGCGAATCCATCACTTCGGAACTCACTATAGAAAAGGCGATAAAACTCATACGCGGAGAAAAAGGCACTTCTGTCATTTTGACTATTTTTCGCGAAGGATACAAAGAACCGAAGGAGTTTACAATTATTCGCGATATAATAAATGTACCTACTTTGGATTCTGAGCTCCGGGAAGACGGAGTCTATGTAATTAAATTATATAGTTTTTCCGCCAATGCTACCAATTTATTCAGTCAGGCAATGCAAAATTTTGAGAAATCCGGTAGCAACAAACTTTTACTTGATTTAAGGGGTAACCCGGGAGGTTATTTAGAGGCGGCAGTGGATATTTCCAGTTGGTTTCTTCCGGCGGGTAAAGTGGTGGTTATTGAAAATTATGGAGAAAACCACAAACCCAAAATATTTAGAAGCAGGGGATATAATATACTTGATAAAAATGCAAAATTCGTGATTTTAATAAATGGCGGGTCGGCTTCTGCTTCGGAAATCGTAGCTGGGGCCATGCAGGACCACGGTCGAGCGATACTTGTAGGCACACAATCTTTCGGCAAAGGTTCGGTACAAGAAATGGTAGATATTACTAAGAATACCGTTCTAAAAATTACTGTGGCTAAATGGCTTACTCCAAATGGCCACACCATAGAAGAAAAAGGTCTTATTCCGGATCATGAAGTAGAAATGACATTAAAAGATCTTGATGAGGGAAAAGATCCTCAAATGGAAAAAGCAATAAAATTATTATTATTAAACTAATGAGCGAAAAAATCATTTATGCGCGTAATTTTTTTACAAGATGTGCCTAGGGTGGGGAGAAGGTATGAAATAAAGGAAGTGAACGACGGCTATGCCGTGAATTTTCTTCTGCCGAGAAAACTCGCCGAAGTGGCGACTCCTCGCGCCATCCTCGAGATGGAAAAGCGACAAAAAGAAATTGTGATTGAAAGGGAAGTACAGGAAAGTTTATTGCTGAAAAATTTAGAGGAAATAAAGGGGAAAATGCTCACCATCAAAGCCAAAGCGGATGAAAAAGGTCATTTGTTTTCCGGTATTCACCAGAAGGAAATTTTAGACGCCATGAGGGAACAACATCATGCCGAAATCGCGCCCGAATTTATCGTCCTGGAAAAACCAATCAAAGCAGTAGGAGAGTTTGAAATTCCGATTGAAGTCAAAGGCAAAAAGTCTTCGTTTGGGCTTATTGTAGAGAAAATTTAAATGTTTTGCCAAATTTTGCCAAAGCCTTGCTTTGGCAACTTATGGAAAAAATTTAAATCATTTTAAAAACATTGCCGCCGGCAAATTAACTTTTTAATTCGGCTTGACTACACACTTACAGTGTGTATAATAGGTTATATGCATACTAATCAAAAATATAACAGAATAAATATAACTTTACCAAAAAGTACTTTGAACCTTTTGCATAAAGCCACAGCAAAAAGACATCGTAGTGAGGTTATCGACCTGGCAGTTAGACAATATATTCACTCTCTGGGGAAAAAATACATAAAGCAGGGTTTGATTTTGGCAGGCAAAGAAAGGTCTTCGCGTGATTTGGAAATAGTGAAGGAGTTTGCGCAAATGAAAGATTTATAATGGAAACTAAGAGAAAAAACTTTTACACGAAATCTTATCCTTATCCTCGACGTGGGGAAATACATCTGGTTAATTTTGACCCAACGATAGGATCAGAGATAAAAAAGACCCGTCCCGCTGTTATTATTCAAAATGATGTTTCCAACGAGCATAGCCAAGTAACGATAGTAGCGGCTATTACTTCCCAAATAAATTTACCTTTATATCCCAATGAAATTTTGATTAAATCTCCGGAAGGAGGACTAGAAAAAGATTCTGCGACGCTTCTCAATCAGATTCGTAGTATAGATCGCAAAAGACTTATAAAAAAAATGGGCGCCGTATCGCCGGCTACTTTAGAAAAAATCGAAAATGCCTTAAAGATCAGCTTGGGGATGGTGAAGTTTTAAGTGTAAATTTACTGAAAAAAGTTAAACTAAACGACACTCACTACTTTTTTTACCAAAGTTTTGCCGTTGAAAGAGACCTTACGCTTGGAGCCAAACTTGACAATACCGGATTTAATGGCGAAGAGGGTATGATCCTTGCCTATAGACACATTATTGCCCGCCAAAATGGCTGTACCGCGCTGGCGGACAATAATAGAGCCAGATTGGGCTTTTTGGCCACCGGAAAGCTTAATACCGAGATATTTGGGCTGTGAATCTCTTAAGTTTTTAGCCGTACCGCCAGCTTTTCTATGTGCCATAAAATTAGATTAATAGTATAATAAATTTAATGGAAAAAATCAAGCAATTTTTAGATTCTCCGGTTAGTAAAGACATTTTGACGGTCATAATAGTCATTCTGGTGGGATTAATATCATTTGGTCTGGGCCGACTTTCCAAACAACCCAAAAACGAAGGTTTAAAGATAGAATATAAGGGAGAAACGGCTGACATTACCGCCAATGTGTCAAGGCCCGTCCTTGACACGGGGAAAATCGCTACCAGAGCTTTTTTCGCTTCAAATAAAGGAAGCAAATATTATCCCGTCGGGTGTTCAGCCGGAAAAAATCTAAAAGAAGAAAATCGAATATATTTTAATACCAGGGAATCGGCTGAAATCGCCGGTTATGAACTTTCAACCTCTTGCAGATAGAAAGATAGCGGGGGAAGAGGAATTAGAGCTTTATATATTATAAATACAAAGACGTCGCACAATATATGTTGTGCGTAAAATACTTTATGTACAAAATCTTGATCTAACTCCCTTTGGTATTATTATAATCCACCTGTGGCGCCGCGTTGTCGAAGTCCGTGGATTTACCATCGCGTATACGCTCAAGATTTGAGACAAAAGATTTCCAAAAAAGATTTATAAAAATATCGTTCCAAATATAATTGGCGGGTTTCTCAAGATATTTAAACCAGATACTTTTTGATTTCCCCTCGACATAGCCCAAATTTTCCCGACCCGTGGGACTTTCTACCACTCCCTTAATACTGATATTAAAATAACTCAATATTAAAATAAGTATAAATCCCCAAAAGATAATCCCTAATATGCTTATCCCTCTGTTAAAATCATTTTTCATAAATTGATTGTACCATATTAAATTAACGAGATGAATATGATGGCAAATAATACATCGGATCAAGGTAAGCATTAATAGCGGCAATCGGCTGGGTCAAAATCCTACCTGGACAAGATTTACTCGGAATGCTCTTTACCCCCACGGCATCAGAAGCATAAAGAGAAACATGTAAATGGGGTCCCGTAGAATAGCCCGTATTGCCGCTATAAGCCACTACCGTACCCCTTACTACCCTATCTCCCACCCTTGCCTTCACAAGCGAAAGATGGCCATAAGCGCTTGAAAGACCATTGTCATATTTAATAAGAATAAATTTACCAAAAGATGCCCCCGGGCATTGTGTATCCGTATCTCCCACACCTACCACTATTCCGGAAGCCATGGATTTGACTGAAGTACCTACTGTGGCTCGAAAATCTACTCCACTATGCGTTCCCGAGGCATACAATCTTTTTGAATCCGAAGTTTTTCCAAAAAGCTGGGTAATATATATAAAATCAAGAGGCCAAGACAACACCCCCGCGTTCGGAAGTTTTGACGGATCCAGAATATAAACAAGCTCTGATTCGTATGCCCGCAATTCTCTCTCCAGCGCATCCTTCTGCGCCAACCTTTCTTTTATAATTTTTTGGAAACCGGCTTCGCTGTTTTTTGTCTGCGCCAAAAGCTTGTTTTTTTCTTTTGAATTCTGCTCCACTATTTTTCTTTGATCGGCTAGATCCGTTTTCAAGTTCAAAAGTTCATTTTTTGCTTCAATCGTCTCAGCTCTAGTGTCTTCAAGTTCTACTTTTATTCCCCGAAGTATTTCAATATGATCAATGATCTTCTCCCGCACGGATATTCTCTGGTCAATATCATTCCAAGCCAGAGTAAAATCTTCCGCGGAAAGTAAAATTTCCACTAAACTTGAATTTTCAAATTCATTGGTAATCTTTATACTCGCGGCAATAGCCTGCATATTATTGGAAATCGAATTTTGCTTTGTACTGATATCTTCGCTTAAACCTTGGATTTTAAAATTGGTCTTTTCTATTTTATTTTCAGTAATACTAATATCCGCATTTAGTTTTTTTCTGGTAATGTCAAGCGCTTTTATAGAACTTGAGAGAGAATTTTTTTCTTGACCTAGTTCGTCAAGTTCTTTTTGATAAGATCGTATCTCTATTTCCAGTTTTACGATATCATTGTTTCTCTGGTCTATCTTATTTTGCAATTCTTTGGCTGTTTGAGCGAAAGAAAAAAAAACTGGCGCCGTCAAAAATACGACGAGAATACAAAAAATTAATTTAAATCGCTTTTTGTAATCTTGAAATGGTCTCATCTTTTCCTAAAATAGAAGCTATGGTAAAGGGATCTGGAGATTTATCCCGGCCGGACAAAGCAAAACGTACCGGATGAAGCAATTCCCCGCGGCTTTCTAAGTTGTCAGCCATAAGCATTAAAGCATTTTTTATCTCCGAGACTGAAAAATTATTCTTATCTAGGTTCTCCAACGCTTTTTTAGCAAGTTGTAAATTATTTTTGATTCTTTCAACCGAAGTATTCCTAAAAATTAATTTTGATTTTTCATAAATAGGCGCTTTAAAAAAGAAATCAAAATCTCCGCTATCGAGTATTTCTTTTATATCGCTCCATTTTGAAATTCTCTCGGAGAGTATAGGCACGAATTTTGAATCTCTGTATTTTTCATATTTACTGGGAATAAAAGAAAAAATATTGCTTTCCAATTCTTTTTTGGGCAATTTTTTAATATGCTCTTTATTCAGCCAATTCAATTTCTCTTCATTGAATTTTGCCCCGGCTCTTTGTATATGTTTAAGATCGAAAGATTCCACTATCTCTTGTTTTGACATCACTTCCCTGTTATCCCCTTCCCCGGGATTCCATCCAATAAAAGCCAAAAAGTTGAACATTGCTTCCGGTAGATAGCCATCCTTTTGGTAATCCAAAATATCCTTGGCTCCGTCTCTTTTGCCAAGTTTTTTCATGCCGGTTTCTCCTAAAATCGGAGGTAGAGTAACAAACTCCGGCCGATCAATTCCTAAAGCCTCATATAAAGCCAAATAATTCGGGGTGGAAGAAATAAATTCGTCTGCTCGAAATATATGAGTCACTTCCATCAGCATATCATCTACTACGTGAGCAAAATTATAAGTAGGATACCCATCGCTTTTAATCAACACAAAATCATCCACTGCTTCTTCGCCTGCTTCCAAATCTCCGCGAACCAGATCGCGCCATTTATATTTTTTGGCTGTAGTCTTCAAGCGAAGAGGTCGCGCGCCATCTTGTTTATATTCCCATTTAGGGGGATTTTCCGGTCGATGATTTCTATATAAAAAAGGTCTTTTTTCTTCTTCCGCTTTCTTTCTAAAAGCTTGCAATTCTTCCGGAGAATACGGGTCTGTATAAGCTAAGCCTTTTTCCACCAAAAGATTGGCATATTTTTTATAAGTATCAAGCCTTTCTGATTGCTTAAACGGCCCATGCAAACCTCCAATATCCGGACCTTCATTCCAGTCTATGCCAAGCCACTTAAGTGAAACTAAAATGTGCTCTATTGAACCCTGTACCTCTCTTTTTTTATCCGTATCTTCGATGCGTAGAATAAATACGCCATTATTTTTTTGGGCCCACAGCCAACTAAAAATAGCGGTTCGTACCCCGCCCACATGCAAAAAGCCAGTTGGACTGGGGGCAAATCTGGTAATGATTTTTTTATCTGACATGCATGTATAATAGCACAAAATACAACCCCCTAAATCCCCAGATACACCAAAAATTGCCAAAGGAGACACTTTGACAAGCTGTCAAAGTGTCTCTTTAACAATTTTACTGTTCATGACTCAAAGCCATATCCACCAAAGCGCGAGCAATTTTTATAGCCGCATCCGGTTTATGAAATGTCTTCGCCGAAGCCGCCATATTATTCCATACAGATTTGTTTTCTATGATTCTCTCAACCTCGGAAGCAAAAATATTTCCGGTCATATTGGCTTCTTCGATGACAGTACAAGCTCCGGCGCGGGCGTAATTGAAAGCGTTTTTTCTTTGATGATCCATGTTTGTTCTGGTGATAGGAATCAAGACAGCCGGCAACCCCCATGAAGCAATCTCAAAAAGAGCCGATCCCGCCCGAGAGACAACCAGCGAAGCCGCTCCGGATGACATTTTGAGTTCCAAAGGATTAAGAAATGCCCTAGACACATATCTTAATTTATTAGAATTACCGGTAAGCACTACGTCCGCTCGACCAGAAATATTTTGCCAATTATTTACTCCGGTTTGATGGATTATTTGATAATTTTTTATTAATCTCGGCAGGGCATCAAGAACGGTATTGTTGATCAATTCAGCTCCTTGCGATCCCCCTAAAATGAGAATTGTCGGTAAATTGGATTCAAATTTAAAAAATTCTAAAGCCGCTTTTTTAAAAGCAGGTTCCATTATGGCGGAACGAATAGGCTGGCCTGTCCAGGCTATATTTTTCCGGCTATTTTTCGGAAAAAATTCCGCCGCTTCTTCGAAAGATATTGCTATTTTCTTGGCAAAACGGCCGGCCCATTTATTTACCCTTCCGGGAACAGCATCGGATTCATGGATAACAACCGGGATGCGCAATATTCTGGCCGCTAAAATAGCCGGAAATGAAGCATAACCCCCCTTACCGAATACTACATCTGGATAAATAGTAAACATTTTATATAAAGCATTAATCGAACCAAAAAGTATTTTTGGTAGTTGAGATAAATGTTTACCCACGGCCACTTCTTCGAATAGAATTCCGTTTTCGAAAAGCATTTCCTTGTCATAGGGGCTGTCAGAAATATAATACAGTTTGGCTCCTATGATGTTTTCACGATCGATTATTTGATTGATTTTTTCAGAGACAGCAATAATGGGATAAAAATGTCCCCCGCTCCCGCCTCCGGTAAAAACTATTTTCATGAATTTTTTGCTATTTGTTAAATTTCGATATCTGCAGAATTATACCCATGGCCGCAAGGTAGATCATGAGAGAAGTACCCCCATGACTCATGAAAACAAGCGGCACTCCGGTAAGCGGAAACACTCCGGTAGTCGAAGCTATGTGCATGAAAGACTGCAACACGACAAGTATAACAATTCCGGATACCATTAGTCCACCGAACAAATCCGGGGCATTTTTAGCTATTTGGATACCCCGAAGTAAAAAAAGAAGATATAAAAGGATAACGCCACACGCTCCCACAAAGCCAAGCTCCTCCCCCAGAACAGAAAAAATAGAATCTCCTTGCGGTTCAGGTAAGTAGCTGAATTTTTGAATGCTTTGTCCAAATCCCCTACCAAAAACCCCGCCGGATCCGAAGGCAATCAATGACTGCTGGATTTGATAAGACGAGCCTCTGGGATCACTTGAAGGATCAATAAATGTTTTTACCCTATTTTTAAGATACGGGGTAAAAGCGGTAAAAATAGAAAGAGCAATAATGGCGCAGATACCAAAACCAAGAAGATATTTCATGGGCACTCCGGAGATAAAAAGCATGGAACATCCAGTAAGGGTTATCAGAATGAAACTCTTGGTGTCCGGCTGTTTGAACAGGATAAGAGCAATAATCGAAAGCATCACAAAAAGCGGCAAGATTCCGAATTTGAAATCTTGCACTTTGTTCTTGGCCCAGGCAAGCCAGGCGGCAAAATAAATTATAAAACCGAATTTCAGAAATTCTACCGGTTGAAAAGAAATAGGGCCGAGTTTTATCCATCTGGTTGCTCCGCCGTGACTCCAGCCAAAATAAGGAATAAAAACAGCCGCGGTAATAATGATGGAAAATAAAAAAATATAAAATGCGTATTTACGCCAAAATTTATAATTTATCTTGGTGGTAAAGTACATACCTAAAAGCCCTAAACCAAGACCCAGCACAAGCTGGTTAAAAAGAACCGAATAAAAAGTAGATTTGCTTTTTACTAAAATACCCAAAGAAGCGGAAATGAACATCGCTACCCCTAAAAAAACAAGCAGAAACAAAACTATAAAGAAAAATTTATCCGCTTTGTGTTCTCTCATAATTTATTTTATCGGCTGATAATCGCCAAAATGATACCAATAATCGAAAAAATAATAGACGACACCCAGTATCGCATGGTTACCTTGTAAGTCGGCCAACCGATGGCTTCGAAGTGATGATGGAGGGGGGCCAGTCTAAAAATTCTTTTTCCTCCTCGAAATTTTTTTGACAGCATTTGCAGAATGACTGAAACCGAAGTGACTGCAAGCGGCAAAGCCACTATCGGCAAAATAAATACCGAATCGGTAAGAAAAGCCAGAGTGGCAAGCGTAATGGTAAGTCCCATAATTCCCGTTTCTCCCATATAGAACCTGGCTGGAGGAATATTAAACCATAAAAATGCCAAAAGCGCTCCGGTAATCACTCCGGAGAAAGCCGCCAGATCTATCTGGTTGTTGGCAAAAGCGATTGCCGAATACGCGGCAAAAATGGAAGCTAGCACTCCGCCGGCAAGACCGTCTATGCCGTCTATTACTCCCCCGGAAAAGGTAGCAAGCGTCACTAACATAAAAAAAGGAATTATCAAAAATCCAAGATACAAATCTCCGCCGAAAGGAATATGAAGGCTTGTCATATCCAATTTATAAAAAAACCATATTCCAATCAGAAAAGAAATAAGAGCAATCAAAAAAGCCTTCCAATTTCGCCAAGAAACATCATCTCGGGCAAATTTACTGTCGCTATAAATTTGAATTAAATCATCCCAAAGTCCTATAATGGCCCCCAAAAGTAAAGTAAAAAACGGGATTAAAGTCTGATTGCGAGAGAGAAAATTCAGTTTTATCGATAATGGAGAAGGAGAAAAAATTCCCATAGTATAAAAAACCAAAGTAGAAAATAATATCGAACCCCAAATTATTACCCCTCCTATTCTGGGAGTGTTGAGCTCTCCTTTCTCATTATGAATATTCTTAAAATCAGTAGTGGATGTTTCGATACTCCTTGAATATTTTTTCCACATCTTATATTTATAGAAAAAATGAGTGGCAAAAGGAGTGAAAAAAAGGCCAAGAAAAAAGGCAAAAGCCGTGGGCACAAAAATTTTAACCAAATCTAAATACATAATGCTATATTAGATTATATCATTTAATTATGGTATTGTCTTTTTGTGCAAAAAAATTTATTAAAACTGATTCTGGTACTGGTGGTTATCTCTTTTGTAGCTGTTCCATACGTCATTTTAGCTCCGGAACGCGCGCGAGAAAAAGCGGAAGAAGAAAGATTATTTAAAGAAGAAATAGCGCGAACAACTGCAGAGAAAAAAACATATCTCTTGGGTAAGTTCGATCCTTCCGTATGGCCCGATTTCGTTCAAATTCCCTTTGAGTACACCGTAGCGCGGACAAAAATGTATTTAAGAAAAGAAACATATGCATCATATGAAAAAATGAGAAATGAAGCCCTAAAAAGCGATATAATTTTAAATATAGCATCAGCCGCCAGAAATTTTGATTACCAAAAAATGCTCTGGAATAATAAATGGAACGGCATCACTCTGGTAGAGGGACAAAAGCTTCCAGAAATCTTTCCGGATGAATTGGAAAGATTTCGTAAAATTCTTGAATATAGCGCCGCGCCCGGCACCTCCAGGCACCATTGGGGCACAGATATAGACATAAACGGAGCCGACTCGATATATTTCGATTCCGAAAAGGGTCAAAAAGAATACGCCTGGCTCCACCAGAACGCCTGGAAATTTGGTTTCTGTCAAACATACGATCAAAAAGGACCAAACCGCGCAAGTGGATACAACGAAGAAAAATGGCATTGGTCTTATCTGCCTCTTTCTGTAAATTTTACGGAAGAATATAAAAATTTAATCAAAGAAGAAGACATAAAAGGATTTTTAGGCGAAGAATATGTCCCCTCTTTTAACTTAATAAATAATTATGTTTTGAGCATCAATCCAGATTGCGTTTGAAAACGGTTCATACCCAATCAATATCACTTAGGCACGGCCGCCCCCATAGTGATATGATGTATTTTAGAGAATTATTAGCCTAAAGTTCTAGTCTGAGGTTATCCGAGATTAGTAAACTTCCTGCTGGTAACATTTTTCGCAGTAAACTATCTCCGGTCGATCGGGAGCGTAGCTGGTTTCAAATTCTACCGCGCACTTCCCTGTTCCGTGAAAATGTTTTCGTTTTTCGCACATACATTGCCTGTGCCAGAGCTTAAATGGATTCCTACGAGCTAGGCGATTAGCGTGACGACAGAAGAAGCATTTTCGCGGAATAGGAATCTTCATTTTTTTATAGAAAATAAACTCGTTCTGAACTATCTTGTAATTTCTATTACATTCCACGCATACAAGAACTTCCTCAAGTATCGAATCATCGATATCGTTGATAGAATCCGGTATGTTTTTAGGTAGCAATGTTTCCTTGCCGACGGTTTTCTGCACATTATCCTGCCAGCTGTATCCTCTCTCCAAAGCTTGCTCTTTGGAGAGGGCAAGGAGCTCCGGCGCGCATGATTCGTTGTATCCGAAAGGCGAAAGTTCTATCGGGTAAAATTCTCCGTATTTATAGACATTGCCTGCTTTGTCTGTGTAGGGCATCTCATCCATGTGTTTGATTATTTTAGGCGCTAATTTTTCATATTCTTCTTTTGTATATTGCTTGTTGAAAATAACATAATTTGAATTGCGAATCCCCACAGAGCCAAGGCTATGTTTGCAGTTATGGCAATGTTGGGTGTACTTGAGATCCTGGCTTTTGACGGAAAAAAGAGCAAAAAAGTTGAGTTGAGAATGGTCGCCGACCATGCATTCGTAGCTCTCAGAAACTCCTCCGCAAAGCGTCAAATCAAAAGAATCTTTATCAGGACTTAAAGTGTCCCCAATAAAATCGCTATATCTACAATTTTCAGAATTTTTGGCCACAAAAGAATATTTCACATTTTTCGAATCGGAAACTATATCGCCCAAACTGTTCAGACAACGAAAAACCAGAGCATACCTGCGCGGATGATTTAAAATAAATTCTTTGTATTCTTTTTTCGCTTTTTTTACACCCGAGAAAGTATCGAGCTGATAACTTTGCAATATTTTTTCGTATTCTTCTTCGGGATATTGTTTATTTTTAAAAAAATATCTTTTGTTGCGAAGCCCGTAAGACATAAAACAATCTTGGCAATCTATGCAATCATATATGAATTGCGAATCGATACACGCCTTGGCTATATTAGAGTATCTGACATTGTAACAATTACTGGTCATATAGCATTCATATAATTTTTCGCTCTTGGATCGAATGATCATAGAATCCAAAATGTCCCGCCCGGCCAAAATAAAAAAACTGTACATTACGCTTTCCACATGCCAGCC
>MFTQ01000005.1 GCA_001785355.1 Candidatus Nomurabacteria bacterium RIFCSPHIGHO2_01_FULL_41_71
GCGGGGCGGAAACCCGAATCCCCGCCGAATTTCAAAAACATTAGTCTCGGTTTTGCGAATCCTCCCTCCCGCAAAATAGTTTCGCAAAACCGAGTCCGTATTTGTATTTCTGCACACCACATCCTTTTTAAAAGATTGTGTGGTGTGCAGAGCGTTTCCCCGCACTTCTGCTTCAGCAGAAGCTCTGTGGTTCGCACAGAGGCGCTTTAGCGCGCGGGGAACGCTATGATACTTTGTTTTGAAAATAGGTTCTGATATGGTTTAATAAACACACTATGTGTGGCATTGTCGGATACATCGGGAATAAAGAAGCGCTACCGGTTCTCCTTGAGGGCCTGAAGGATTTAGAGTATCGCGGTTATGACTCCGCGGGCGTAGCTGTTTTACATGACGGAAAAATTGAGAGAATCAGGGAAGTCGGGAAGGTAGAAATGCTAGCCAAAAAAATCAAAAATAAAACTAAGGAAGTCAGACTTCCTTATAAAGGGGTTCTGGGCATTGCTCATACTCGTTGGGCTACTCATGGGGGAGTTTCCGAAAAAAACGCGCATCCGCACACGGCCGGAGCGGGGAAATTGGCGCTTGTTCACAACGGCATTATCGAAAATTACAGAGAGCTCAAAGAAAAATTAAATGAATCTTTAGAATCCGAGACTGACACGGAAATTCTGGCTAAATGGATTTTCAAGAATTACCAAAATGTCGGAAGAGGCGATCTTTTTCAGGCAGTCAGGAGCGCTTTATTGTCCGTGCGGGGAACTTATGGCCTGGTCGTAATCCACGCAGACCATCCCGGTGAGCTGGTGGCGGCGCGCATGGGGAGTCCTCTTGTTATCGGTCTTGGCGACAGTGAATATTATCTGGCCTCGGACATCACTCCGATTCTACCATATACCAAGAAAGTAAGTTTTCTGGAAGATGGTGAAGTGGCGAAGATCAGCCGAGAAGGTTTCGAAGTTTTCAATTTAAAAGACGAAGAAATTTCTAAAAGTGTTATAAAGATAGATTGGGATGTTGAAAAAGCGCAAAAAGGGGGGTTCGAAAATTTCATGCTCAAAGAAATTTTTGATCAGCCTACCGTATTCGAAGATGCTATTCGTGGCCGGATGGATATAGGGGGAGGCACAGGGAAACTCGGAGGTCTCAATATGAGCCTTGAAGAAATGCGTCAAGTAAAGAGAATAATTCTGATTGCTTGTGGCACCGCTTCTCATGCTTGCATGTGCGCGAAATATGCCTTCGAAAAACTTTCCGGTCTTCCCATTGATGTTGATGTCTCGAGTGAATTTAGATATCGGGAACCGATTGTAGACAGACATACTCTGGTATTCGCCGTATCCCAATCCGGAGAGACTATAGATACGGTTATGGCTCTTCGCGAGGCCAAGAAAAGGGGTGCAGTAGCGCGAGGTATTGTAAACGTCGTAGGTTCTACCATCGCCAGAGAAGCGGGCGCCGGCACTTATATCCATGCGGGACCGGAACTCGCGGTGGCCTCCACCAAGGCTTTTACCAACATGGTTGCCGTTCTTTTGTTGTATGCTCTTGAGTTCGGAAGATTGCATGGCGTGGATCTTGAGACAGGTCAGAAAATTTTGGAAGAATTTCTGAAAATTCCGGCAAAGATGAATCGAATTTTAAAAAATTCCAACGATATTAAAACAATCGCGGAAAAATACAAAAATAATTCCGATTTTCTGTTCATCGGCAGGGGAATAAATTATCCGGTTGCTTTGGAAGGCTCGCTTAAATTAAAAGAGATATCCTACATTCACAGCGAAGCTTATCCTGCCGGAGAAATGAAACATGGAGCCATAGCGCTCCTGTCTTCGGATTTCCCGGTGTTTGCCATTATGACCAAGAATGAACTTTATGAAAAGATAAAAAGTAATGTGGAAGAAGTCCGGGCGCGCAAAAGCAAGGTCATAATTATTGCGACCGAAGGTGATGCCGAAGCGAAAGAGCTTTGCGACGATGTCATTTATGTTCCCAAGACCATGGAGCTTCTTGAACCCCTTTTAAATACGATTCCGCTCCAGCTTTTCGCGTATCATACCGCCGTAGCCTTGGGTCGCGACGTAGACCGCCCTCGCAATCTCGCCAAAAGTGTCACTGTGGAGTAAGTTTACTTTCTATTTTTTAATGATAGAATTCTGTTTATATGAAGAAAATCATCAAGGCTCTGACTTTTGACGCCAAACATGATGGCTGGGATAAGAGTAAAGGCTTCGTAATGCGTAAGGTTCCCATGCCTGTTTTGGATGAAAAGAAAAATTCTTCGGATGCTACTTCGGTAATACTAAAAATACGCTACGCTGGCGTATGTGGGAGCGACCGTGGACTCTGGTATCGCACCGCTTTCAGGGATTTGATTCATGGCTCTTTACAAAAGGAAAAAAAAGATAGGCGAATAGTCGGACATGAATTCGTGGGAGAAATAGTTCAGGCCGGCTCGATGGTGAAAAGTCTTTATTACGACACTGATCCTCATAATAAAGCGAAGATCGAAGTCGGGGCCTTGGTGTCTGGAGATTCACATGTCACTTGCGGCCGGTGCTTTCAATGCCGGATTGGTGAACAAAATGTCTGTATCAACGAAGCAATTTTAGGCATTACTATTGATGGAATTTTTGCCGAATATGTAAAAATACCGGCCAAGAATTTGTGGGTGGTAGATGAGAGCCGCTTGCGGCCGGAAATTGCGGCTATTTATGATCCATTTGGAAATGCGGTGCATGCTTGCACTAAAGTGGACTTCCGCGGGCAGCGGGTGGCCATCTTTGGTTGCGGGCCTATAGGTCTTTTCTCTATACTTTTGGCAAGACATTTCGGCGCCACGAAAGCAATAGCAGTCGATATCAACAAAGAAAACTTAAATATGGCGAAAAAATTAGGTGCTCACGAAATTATTTTGATTCCCAAAATAAAGAAGGATCACGACTGGGAAAGTGATAAATCAGTAATAGATCAAATTATGAAGCTGACCTATGGCAAAGGCGTGGATATCTCCATGGAAATGGCCGGAGCTTTTTCTTCGGTGAATAATTCCATTGATGCTACTCGTCGGGGAGGCAGTGTTATATTCTTCGGGCTCAAAGACGGGGATCTGACTATTCCAAAATTTTCCAGAGTGATCGTTCGGGGCCTCACTATGTATAACATCATCGGCCGGGAAATCTTCCATACCTGGCAGATAGCGCAAAGGATACTCAACGACAAATCAAACGGTATCCAGGACGCTATCTGGAACGTGATCTTGAAGAAAGGCAAGGGTACTATTTTCCCCTTCAAAAATTTCACTCCCGCAAAGTTCGAGAAAGCCATGAACCAGAACCCAAAAATTATTTTTAAGATAAATGGATAATAAGGTGGAAATAGTTTCTAAAAGAGAAGACAAAAGCTACGCAGTAAAGATTATTGCTGAAGAAAACGGCAGTGTTTTAGGGTGGGCTTATCTTTATATTATTTTCAACGAGCAAGGCAAGGGGCCATATGGATTTCTTGAAGATGTCTTTGTTAATGAAGAGAACAGAGGGAAAGGTATTGGCACTCAACTGGTTCAGGCGGTTATAGCTGAAGCAAAGAAAATAAAATGTTACAAGATTGTTGGTACAAGCCGATACGAGAGACCGGAGGTTCACGCTATGTATACCAAGCTGGGTTTCAAAGACTATGGCAAGGAATTTAAAATGTACCTATAATTAATCTCGATGTCTACCATAAAAGTACCTACTTGTGTTGGTAGACAAGTGGAGATATACTATTCAGAGGTGCGAGGAGAAATTATTTACAAAATTTTAGATTTTTTTGAAGACAGAGCTTTGGATCAAGTCGATTTTATCTCTGCTTTTCTTAAAGCTGGTTATGGCGCATCTTCTGGAAAAATACAAAGCGAGATTAATATTTTTAGTAAAGAAAGGGAGGCTAGTAAATTTAATAAACAAAGGAAAAGACAATTACAGAAATATATTTCTAAGCTCAAATCCCAAGGTCTGGTTGTTCAGGATTCTGATCAAAAAATTAAAATTTCTCCTGAAGGGAGAGAAAAACTAAATAAAATTAGAAAAACTAAAACCCTTGATAAAAATTCTTATCATAAAGAATCAGGAAACAAAGTCATTATAGTAAGTTATGATATACCAACTACTTTTAACAGGGAAAGAGATTTGATAAGGGAGGTTCTAAAAATTCTAGAGTTTCGCATGATTCATCAAAGTGTTTGGGTCGGAAAAATAAAATTGCCTGAGAAATTTATAAAAGATCTTGAGGGCCTAAAAATTCTAGAATACATTGAAATATTAGAAGTTACCAAACAAGGAACTTTAAAGTCACTTTAAGATGTCTACTAAAAAAGTACCTACGCGAGTTAGGGGACATTGTGTTTAGGTTGATTTTTATTATAATTGAAATAATATGTATTCGAATAAATTTACAGAAAGTGTCGAAAAAGAACTGGAGTTCTTGAAACAAGCGGGAAAATTTAAAGTTGAGCGCGAGCTCGAGGGAGCGCAGGGGGCGGAAGTAGAGATGAACGACTCTGTCGTTGGCGGGGGAAGTAAAAAAGTTCTTATGTTCGCTTCGAACAATTATCTAGGCCTAGCCAACCATCCGGAAATTGTGAGGGCTGCCAGAGACTCCATGGATAAATACGGGTTCGGGCTTTCCTCGGTGCGCTTTATTTCCGGCACGGAGACTATCCACAAACAGCTGGAGAAAAAGCTCTCCGAATTTCTAGGCACCGAAGACGCCATCCTTTATTCTACCAACTTTATGGCGAATTTGGGTTTCTTTGCAACAATTACCAACGAACCTTTCGGCTCTACGGAGCCCTATATGGATGTTATTTATAGCGACGAACTCAATCATGCGAGTATTATTGACGCTTTCAAGCTTTGCAAGAAAGAAAACGTGACAAAAAGGATTTATCCGCATGGGGACGTCGTTCTACTTGAGAAAATGCTTGAGGAAGATAAAAGCAAAAATTACCGTTTCAAGATCATAGTGACTGACGGAGTATTCTCTATGGAAGGATGTCTGGCGGATATACCCAGACTGAAATTCTTAGCCGAGAAACATGAGGCGATGCTTTTCGTGGATGATGCGCATGGGGTGGGGGTTCTCGGCGAAACCGGTTCCGGCACCCCGGAACACTTTGGGCTCAAAGCGCAGATTGATGTACTCTCCGGGACATTCGGCAAGGCTCTCGGGGGAGCGGTAGGCGGATATATAGCCGGAAGGAAAGAAATAGTAGAGATCCTCCGCCAAAAATCTCGAACTTATCTTTTTTCTAATTCCTTACCTCCGTCCGTAGTGATAGCTTCAATTCGCGCCCTGGATCTTTTAAAAGAGAAGCCGGAGTTGCTTAAGCAGGCCAGAGAGAATTCCAAATATTTCAGAAATAAAGTCAAAGAACTCGGTCTTGATGTGCTCCAAGGCGAACACCCGATAGTGCCGGTCATGCTCGGAGACGCAAAAAAAACTCAAGACATGAGCAGGGCGCTCTTGCGTGCCGGCCTTTACGTGGTTGGCCTCTGGTTTCCGGTCGTGCCGGAAGGCAAGGCGCGACTTCGTTTTCAAATTTCCGCCGCTCATACCAAAGAGCAGTTGGACCGCGCGGTGGAAATTCTTGCCGGCCTGAAATAAAAAAGTTTACTTAAGGGATTTTTTATGTTATTTTAAGAAAAAGCCGCAAGGGCTTTTTTTGTCTAAATTATGGAGATACGTAACATTGCAATCATAGCTCATGTGGATCATGGCAAGACCACTCTAACCGACGCGCTTATGAAGCAGAACGGGGGATTTCAGGACGAAGGTCTCTCTATGGACTCTAACGCGCTTGAGAAAGAGCGTGGGATAACTATCTATTCCAAAAATACTTCTATTTACTATAAAGATACCAAGATAAATATTGTAGATACTCCCGGCCACGCGGATTTCGGTTCGGAGGTGGAGCGGGTGCTCCGGGCCGTGGACTCGGTGGTACTTTTGGTGGACGCGGTAGAAGGACCTATGCCTCAAACCAGATTTGTGCTCAAGAAATCTCTCGAACTCGGCCTTAAACCCATAGTGGTAATAAATAAAATTGACAAGCCCGCTTCTGATCCACATAGAGTGCATGAAGAAATTTTAGAATTATTTTTTGAATTAGGCGCGAATGATGAACAGGCAAATTTTGAAACAGTGTATGCCATTGGTCGCGAAGGCAAAGCATTCAAGAATCTGGGTGATAAATCGGAGGATCTTTCTCCACTTCTAAATTTAATTTTAGAAAAAGTACCTCTCGCTTCTATTAACGAAAATAGTAAAATGTCCGCTCAGGTTTTCAATTTGGGTTATGATAATTTTCTAGGCAGGCTTGCTGTAGCCAGAATTTATTCCGGAAAGATTGCTTCCGGTTCGTCGGTTTTTATCAAAGGTGAACGACCTCCGAGAACAGGAAAAATAACCAAACTTTTTACCTTCGAGGGGGTAGCTCGCAAAGAAACAGAAAGCGCAACTTCCGGGGATATTGTGCTTGTGGCCGGCATCCCCGATATTTATATAGGCGAGACTATCTGTGAAGACGAAAAGACAGAAACTTTGCCCAGAATCGCCATAGACGAACCGACTCTTTCTCTAAATTTTCTAGTGAATGATTCTCCTTTTGCGGGACGCGATGGAAAATTTGTCACGGGAAGACAAATAAAAGAAAGATTGGAAAAAGAGTTGGAAATAAATGTGGGATTGAAAGTGGATTTCAATCCCCAAAATGAAGCAAAATTAGGACCGAATTTTTTCAAAATTTACGGTCGGGGCGAGCTTCACATAGCTATCTTGCTCGAAAATATGCGCCGTGAAGGATTCGAGATGCAGGTTTCACAACCGGAAGTTATTTTTAAAGAGCATAACGGCGAGCTTGTCGAGCCATATGAAGAATTGGTCATTGATGTGCCGGATGAATATTCGGGCGGTGTGATAGAGAAGATAGGGAAACGTCGTGGCATTATGAAAGATATGCAAGGTAAAAACGGCGCGTCCAGGATAATCTTTGATATTCCGACCAGAGGACTTCTGGGATTTAGAAGCGAATTTATTATCGATACCAAAGGCGAAGGCATAATGTCTTCCAGAGTGGTAGGTTTCCGGCCATACGCCGGGGAGATTAAAAAGAGGGAATACGGTTCTATGACTTCCATGATTAACGGCAAGGCCGTGGCTTTCGCCCTTGCAAATTTACAAGAACGTGGTATATTATATATTGAACATGGTGCGGAAGTTTATGAAGGCATGGTGGTCGGCAATGTTTTGAAGGGAGAAGAGATGTCGGTGAATCCCACCAAGGGCAAGCAACTCACCAATATGCGCGCTTCCGGCACCGATGAGGCGATATACTTGAATCCTCCTTTTATTTTGAGTATCGAGAGAGGGCTTGAGGTTATGAATAATGATGAATATCTGGAAATTACGCCGAAGTCTATCCGCTTGCGCAAGAAGCATTTGACCGAGATTGACAGACAGAGAGCGAAAAGGTAGAATTTATAAAATTTTGACGGATAAATTTAAATTTATGGCTACAATATCTTTCAAACCAAAACATGTGACCAAGAGACTGACTTCTCATCTGGGAGAGAGGGCTTCCGACGTCGTCATGAACAGATTTGGTCTTACTTTGAACGGTCATAGGAAAACTCTGGAAGAAATCGGCAAAAAATATAATATTACCAGAGAACGCGTTCGCCAGGTGGAGGAGGCTTCTCTTCATTCAATAAAGAAGTCCGATGCTTATAAAGCGGAACAGGCTGTTTTCGACGAGTTGAAGGCTTTAATTCACACTCTCGGATCTATTGTGGCCGAACATGAGCTCTTGTCTCATATTTCCAAAGACAAAGTTACCCGGAATCATGTGCATTTTTTTTTGGTTTTGGGTGATGCTTTCAAGAAGCACCGGGAAGATGATCATTTTCACGCTCGTTGGAGCGTAGACGATGAAGTAAGCGAAAAAGTGCATGATTCCCTGAAAAATCTCTACGCTAATTTGAAAGATGAAGATTTGATTCCGGAGACGGAAATGATAAAAAAGTTTTTGGAACATTTGAAGGAAGTGGCCGACAAATACAAAAATGAGGAAATCGCCAGAAGGTGGCTTTTGATGTCTAAAAAAATTTCAAAAAATCCGCTCGGTGAATGGGGTAAAGCAAGTTCTCCCAATGTGCATACCCGCGGAGTAAAGGATTATGCGTATCTTGTGATGCGCCGGCATGGGAGCCCTATGCATTTCAAAGAAGTGGCGGACGCAATTTCCAAAATTTTCGGCAAAAAAATCAATTATGCCACCTGCCATAACGAGCTTATAAAGGATTTGCGCTTTGTGTTGGTGGGTCGAGGGATGTACGCGCTCTCGGAATGGGGATACAAGTCCGGCACTGCCAGAGAAGTGATTAGGGAAATTCTGAAGAAAGACGGACCTATGACCAAGGATCAGGTGGTGGAAAAAGTAATGAAGGAAAGATATTTCAAAAAGAATACTATTCTCGTAAACCTTGCAAATCCCAAGTATTTCAAAAAGAATGCAAAAGGGTTCTATGTGGCGGCTTAGGTTGCTGGTTTTTTTCGATTTTCTATATTAAAATACAGGTATGTTTAAAGGCGTCTTTAGCGATGAGGCTGTTAGCGCGTTTGAAATAATTGCCATACTGGTTCTTGTTTTTATTCTTCTGTTTTTCTTTTTCCCGGGTCTTTCGCTTGATGATATAACTTTTTTCTTTTTTAGGATCTTTTTCGCTGTTTTACCCACTCTATCTGTGATTTTTCTTGGATATATCGCTTTCAAGGTCTGGCTTCATTATGTCCGACAGGATTTCATTTCCGGAATCGAATTTGTGCTTTTGGAGATTATTCCTCCGCGGGAAGTGGTTCGTTCTCCGCAGGCTATGGAGCTTTTTATCTCCAATGCTCTTTTTCATTGGAGCATGAAAGGAGGCAAGGAAGAGTATTGGCAGGGAGCGGTATGGTTCTGGTTTTCGCTTGAAATCGTGTCTTTGGAGGGACAGGTCCATTTTTATATTCGCACTCCTTCTCGCATCAGAGGGCTTATCGAAACCCAGATGTACGCGCAATATCCGCAGTCTCAGGTAAAGGTAGTGGAGGATTACACTTTGGGGGTGGACGAGATAACTCCGAAAAGCGCCTGGAACGCTTGGGGTTGCGAATTTCGATTGATTAGGCCGGAAGCTTTTCCCATCAAGACTTATATCGATTTTGGGTTGGACGAAGATCCGAAAGAAGAATACAAGGTTGATCCGATTTCTCCCATCATAGAATTTTTTGGTTCTCTTAAAAAAGGAGAACAGGCGTGGCTTCAGTTTGTGATTACTCCTTCGAAGAAAATGTGGCGTACCAAGGGTACGTGGTTTGGCAAACATGATTGGATCGAAGAATCCAAAATTCAAATAAAAAAACTTCTTGCGGCATACGCTCGCCATCATAAGGATCTAATGAAGAAAGAAGGGTATACTGTTGAATACCGCACCCCGGATTTTTTTAAAAATTCCGTAACGGCCATGAGCGCAAAAACCTCCAAGCTTGGTTTTGAGACCGGGGTTCGCTTGATGTATGTTGCCAAGAAGGAAATATATCCCGTGGGACAAAGAACAAATAATTCCAGAGATATCCGCTTGATCCTCCGTCAATTCTCAAGACCGGATTGCAATGAATTTTATCGTTTCAATTCGGCTCAAGGAGACGCCTTGAACAGCGGAATTCTGGGTCTTTCTCCCAAGCAGGTGATGATCATGGCCAACAGAATGTTGCATGAGTATCGGGAAAGAGCTTTTTTTCATCTCCCGCTTCGGCATCATCTTTTTCACGAACATACTTTTCTTCTTTCGTCCCACTGGACGCACGCGTGGTATATGTTTATCGTTAAAAATTTTTTTCTGCCGTATGTTCATCATCAGACCTTTGTGCTTAATACCGAAGAGCTGGCTACCGTATGGCACTTTCCGGGCCAGATACTCAAGGTGCCTACGCTAGAGCGTATCGAGTCGAAAGAAGCTTCTCCGCCTACCAATCTTCCCATATAGCTTATGCCAGAACGAAATCAATTATTTATATTCGGAGTATTTGCCGTCTTTGTGTTTTTTGTTTTTTTCTTCGTTGGTTCTCCGGGGGATTTTCCCAAGGGCACGATAATTGAAGTGAAGCAGGGGGATAATCTAAGGAATGTATCTCTGCGATTAAAAGAGGCCGATATCATTCGTTCCCGCGCTTTTTTTGAAGCCTTTGTCATTTTATTTGGCGGAGAGAAACATATTATCCCAGCTGATTATCTTTTTGAAAATAAGACTTCGGTTATCGATGTGGCTAGGCGCATAGTGCGGGGAGAAAGCGGGCTTGCTCCGATTAAAGCGACTATTCCGGAAGGATTTTCCGTCTCGGAAATCGCGAAAACCTTTTCTCTTTTGCTTTCTCATTTTGACGAGACTGAATTTTTGTCCGTGGCCGAAGAAGGTTATCTTTTTCCGGATACATATTTCTTTTTTACCATTGCCACCGAAAAAGATGTTATCAAGTATATGAGCGAGAATTTTAATAAAAAAATTTCCGTGTTGGAAAACGAAATCGCGCAAAGCGGCAAAAGCATGGAAGATATCATTAAGATGGCCTCCGTTATAGAAAAAGAAGCGAAAGGAGAAGAAGATCGGGATCTCATATCCGGCATTCTATGGCGCAGACACAAGCTTGGCATGCTTCTTCAGGCCGATGCCGCCCCGGAGACATATGAAAAAGGGGGTTTGCCTTCACATCCGATAGTAAACCCCGGACTTTCTTCCATTCGGGCCGCTATTCATCCCAAGACCTCTCCCTACCTTTATTATCTACATGATAAGGAAGGAAATATTTATTTTGCCCGCAGTTTTACAGAACACAGAAAAAATATAGAAAAATATCTAAAATAATAAGCTTTACAAAAAATTGATAAGTCTATAGAATCAAGCGGATGAAAAAGGAAGTTGTCTTCGTAGCAACATACACGAATGAGCGGCGATTTTTATGTGTATTACACCAACGACTCATCGGGCGAACCGACTCAACCTCGTCTCGCCATTCGCATGGACGGAGACAATAG
>MFTQ01000006.1 GCA_001785355.1 Candidatus Nomurabacteria bacterium RIFCSPHIGHO2_01_FULL_41_71
CTCTTTGCCTGTTACCCCCAGCGATCCAAAAACATCCGCCAAGATCAGATGGTTGTCGGTCCCCCCGCCAATCATCCGAATTTTGTTTTTACGGAAAACTTCCGCCATGGTTTTGGCATTTTTCAAAATCTGGAGCGCGTATTTTTTATATTTAGGCGTCATCGCTTCGCCAAAAGCGACAGCCTTAGCGGCAATAATATGCATATGCGGTCCGCCTTGAATGCCCGGGAAAATAGACTTATCGATTTTCTTTGCAATCTCTTCGTTTTCACGGGTAAGAATAATGCCTCCGCGCGGACCGCGAAGCGTCTTGTGAGTGGTCGAGGTGATAATGTCGAAACCGTCATCAAAAGGATTACGAAGAGTTCCCGCCGCAATAAGTCCGGCAATATGCGCCATATCCGCCATGGTGACAGCCCCCACTTCGCGCGCAATTTCCACGAATTTTTTGTAATTTAAACTTCGAGGATAAGCGGAAAAACCGGCAATAATCAATTTAGGTTTATGTTCTTTGGCCACTCTGCGCATATCTTCATAATCGATTTCCCCGGTGTCGGGATCTTTCATTTTGTATGTTACAAATTTATATATCTTGGCCGGAAGGGTCATCGGGTGGCCATGGGTCAAATGTCCGCCATGCGAGAGATCCATGCCCAGCACCGTATCTCCCGGTTCAAGCAAGGCGGCATAAACCGCGAGATTCGCCGGAGCGCCGGAGTGAGCTTGAACATTTGCATATTTACATTTAAAAAGCTTACATATCCTCTCAATAGCCAATCTTTCTACTCCGTCGGTAAAATCCTGCCCTCCATAGTATCGCCTTCCCGGATAGCCCTCTGAATATTTATTGGTAAACACCGATCCGTTTGCCCTAAGAACGTCTTCCGAAACATAATTTTCCGACGGAATAAGCTCCAACCCTTCGGATTGCCTTTTTTCCTCGCCCTTTATAAGTTTTTCTATCTTTTTGTCTCGCATGGTTTCGATAATAATTTAATTATAATTATTTTTATACTAACACAAATTTGAAATTTTCACTTGTGGAATGAAAACTTGACATCCTGACCATCGGATTTCATAACAATAGTGCCCAGCAAATCTGTTCGAAAAATTTCCGCTCCAGCCGAAGAAAGCGCATCTAAAATCTCCGAATGCGGATGCCCATATTTGTTTTCTCTGCCATTCGAGATAAGCGCATACACGGGAGAAACCGCGCGAACAAACGCATCCGAAGAGGAAGTACGAGAACCATGATGTCCTACCTTTAAAATTTTACTTTCGAGTTCGGATGAAGAATAATTTTCCAGAATTATTTTCTCTGTCTTAATAGTAGAATCTCCGGCAAGTATTATACTGGTGTCTCCATAATCAAGGCGAGCCACTATCGAGCCGTCATTAGCCGTCCAGCTTGAAACATTCCTGTCGGGAAACAAGATGTCCAAAATCGCTCCGCCGCCGAGATGCAACCTCATCCCGCGTTCGGCTAAAATCA
The DNA here is from genome assembly GCA_001785355.1 of Candidatus Nomurabacteria bacterium RIFCSPHIGHO2_01_FULL_41_71. Classification (GTDB taxonomy): domain Bacteria; phylum Patescibacteriota; class Minisyncoccia; order Phycocordibacterales; family UBA9973; genus UBA9973. Next base: position 1,493 of record MFTQ01000006.1, read on the forward strand.
TCGGTATATTTTTATTTTTTATTTCTTCCCTTAAATTCTGATATGATTTCGAATCATTCAGAGTTCCGGACTCTAAAAACTTCCCCACTTTATAAACAGAAAGAACGTCCAAAAACCCGCCTATGTGATCTTGATCCGGGTTGGTTATAATGGCGACATCCAAACTCCTGTCAAATGGCGACATTGCCCGAGAGAGAGGACTTAAAACTTTTCTTGGCGGACCGGCATCTATCAGGATTTGCGTGCCTGTTGGAGATTCTATAAAAAGCGCGTCGCCTTGACCGACATCAAGCATAACGAAGGTCAAGCGGGGATGAGAATATTGCCAATCGAGATAAAAGACAAAAACAGCGAAAAAGGAAAGAGAAACAACCAAAACCGCCAAACCGTATTTTTTGCTATGCCGTTTAATTTTCTCAAACATGATATAATGCAAGTATATGCAAAAATTTAAAGAAAAGAAATTTGAGATAAAAGAACTGAAAGGCATCTCTGTAAAAAATATTGAGGAGCATTTGAAACTCTATGCTGGATATGTGAAAAATACGAATCTTATTTTGGAGAAAATTCCCGAATACGAGGGTTACGCGAAGGAAGATATCTTTGCCCCCTATGTCGTGAGTGAAATTCAGCGTAGATTCAGTTTTGAATTTAACGGTATGAGAAATCACGAATACTATTTCAAATCCTTGGAAGGAGGAGCAAAAAAATTATCCGACAATTCGAAATTAAGAAAAAAAATAAAAGAACAGCTGGGTTCTTTTGACATCTGGCTTTCTACCTTTAAAAATTTAGCCATGATACGTGGAATAGGTTGGGCGGTCTTGGGTTGGGATAAAAAAACCGAGCAATTAGTTCATATATGGATAGACGAACAGCATTTAGGGCAATTAAACGGAGTGGAATGGATACTGGGCATTGATATGTGGGAGCATGCTTATATCTATGACTATCCGACCTCGGAGAAAAAAAAATATGTGGAAGCATTTTTTGAGAATCTCAACTGGGAAGTTATAGAAAAAAACTTCGCGGAAGCTATCTCTTAAAATCTACGAAATTCATTAGTCCTTAATAACCACGGTCGTGGTTATTAAGGACTAATGAATATTATATAAGATAAAAAAATTTTTGATAGCCATACCGAAAAGTTTATAAATAAAATAAATGTAAATTACAAATACAAAAATCAAAGGGAAATCGGGGATGATGAGCGAAGCAAAAGGAACATTGGCTAAAAAATCAACAATTCCAAGCTCATAATGTAAAATAAGATAAGAAAGAAACCCTGTAGGCACAGCCAGAAAGTAATGAATGATTCCCAAAACTCCCGTCAGAAAACCAAAAAGCATGGTCATGGGAATAAAAGGCAGGACGAGCAAGTTGGCCGGTAGGGCGACTAGCGACAAATTGCCCATTTTATAGAGAATAAAAGGTAAAACGAAAATATAGACGGCAAAGGTCACCGATGTGATGTCGCGCAATTTGCCTATCTTTGGTACCCATAAAAAATATTTTTCTATTCGGGGAGCGAAAAAGATCACCGCCACGGTGGCAAAAAAAGAAAGCTGGAAGGAAACATCATGGACGAGCACGAGGGGATTCCAAGCGATCATGATAACCCCGACCAAGATCAAAGCCCGACCGACATCGTAATTGCGCCCGGTGGAACGAGCAATGAGCGCCAAAACCGCCATGGTCCCGGCCCGTACCGCCGTGGATTGCCCACCCGCCATGACTACAAAAAGAAAAATACCCAATACCCCGGCGGCGAATGCCCAATTCAAAGGCAAAAAAGAGAAAACTTTCATTATCCATTCGGCCACGATGGTGACGTTGTAGCCGGAGAGAGCCACGATGTGGATAGTACCCGTATTTATAAAACCTTGTCTCATCTCCTCGCTGAAAGCAGCCCTTTCTCCCAGAATAAGCCCGCCTAAAAGAAGGCTCTCTGGGCTCCGGACCGCAGAATTTATTTTTTCCAGAAATTTATTCTTAACGGCAAAAAGAGCTCTTTTTATTTTATTGCCATGTCCGCCGGAAACGATTTTTGCATCTCCAAAATTTATGGTATAAAAAATTCCGTCCTTACGTAAATAATTCACATAGTCAAAGATTTTATCCTGATCGGTTTCAAAGTTTTTCGGTTTCCCCAGTTTTCCAGAAAAATCGATTAGATCACCATACCTGAAACTGCCTTCAAAGTCAGTGGTAAAAAGAATTTTCGTCTTTTTGCCCAGAAGCTCTGTCTCAATGGTAAATTTTTGATTATTTTCGCGAATGTCCGGCTCATCGACAATTATTCCGGAAAAGAATATTTTATGATTTACTTGTGATTCAAAAACAAGCGGTGGAGGCGTATCGTTTGAATGAAATCTTAAAATTCCTAATGAAAAAGCAAGAACAAAAACGCAAAATATTATCCCCCATTTTTTTCTTGATATAAGAGTAAAAAATAAAATGAGAAAAAAGCTGACAATCCCGATTAAAACAGCCAAATAAAAATTCACAAAAACAAGGGATCGCAAAAGCACTCCGAAAACAAAACCAAAGCATGCTGTATAGAAAATCCTATCTTGCATTTAGTTATTTTTAAGCTCTACCGGATTGCCTTCCGCGAAACTTACGGCGATCTCGTCCGCTCTTTCGTTCCATTTATCGCCGTTGTGACCTTCCACATGCGTCCATTTGGGTTTTAACTCTTGAGTCAGTTCATGAAGTTCTTCCCAAAGTTCGCGATTAAGCACCGGTTTTTTCGCGGCATTGCGCCAATTATTTCTTTGCCAATTTTTTATCCATTCGGTAATACCCAAGATCACATACTTGGAGTCAGACACAATTTCCACCTGATGGTTTGTGTCAAAGTGTCTCTTTGACAGGTATTTGAGGGCTTCTATCGGCGCAGTTAATTCCATTTGATTGTTGGTGGCATGGGGTAAAAATCCTCCAATCTCAAAAATTTTATCCTTTATAAAAAAAATGGCAGCCCATCCGGCTCTCCCCGGATTCCCCTTAGCCGCCCCGTCAGTGTAAATTGTAATTTTATTATTCACAAAATATCTTCAATTCTTAATCTTAACTCTTCTCTCCCCCTGAATCTAGACAGATCAAAGGTCGCCAGCAAATTCACATTTATGCCTTCGACTGGGATTTTCTTGAAAGAATCTTGATTAGAAAAAAAGGAAACAGCTTTAGTCTTATTTCCGTTTCCGCCTGAGAAAATAATTTCCAGATGTTCGCCCGAGCCGTTTTTGCCGAATTTTTTAATATTTTCCACTTTCACGTTTTCAAAAAGAAAAATCGGTTTCGGATTACCGAATCCAAAGGGGGCCAGCTTCTCTATCTCCCGCCAGTTTTTCATATTTACCGCGCTTAAATCCAATTTAGCTTCATGGATTACTTCATCTTTCGCTTTCTCTCGCTTTACTTTATCAAAAGAAAAAGAAAGAGCTTCTTCTAAAAAATAAATTTTTTCATTGTGGACGGTGAATCCTCCCGCAAGCTCATGCCCGCCAAAATCAATGAAGGATTCTTTCGTTTCGGTCATAAGTTCCATGACCGACACAGACCCATCGCTTCGGCAAGAACCCCGAATAGAATTATTTTCGTCCCTGCCCCAAACAAAAACAGGCTTTTGATACTCGTCGGAGATTTTTCCCGCCACAAGTCCGAGGACCCCTACACGCCACTTTGGATTGCCCATTACTATCACTTCCTTGTGCGCGAGAGTAGAAAGTTTTTTATTTGCTTCGCGCATAATTCCCGTTACAATAGTTTTTCTTTCATCATTTATTTTCGATAAATAATCCGCCAGGATCCCGGCTTGCGTCTCGTCGCTTGTGGCAAGAAGCTCGTAAGCCCGCATCGGATCATCCATACGAGAAGCGGCATTAAGTTTTGGAATTATCATGAATCCTATATCATCTTCGGATAAATATCGTTGATCCAAGTTTATTTTGCTGAAAAGTTTCTGCAAACCCGGACGCGGAGATTTTTTCAAAACTTTCATACCGAAATACGCCAAAGCCCTATTCTCGCCCAAAAGAGGAACCATGTCGGAAAGCGTCGCCAGGCCTGCCATATCTAGCATCCATTTTTCCGAACCTTCTTTTATTTTATAAAATTCGCCATATTTCTTCAGAAAAGCCTGCGTGAATTTAAAAACCACACCTGCGCCACATAACATTTTTTCGGGATATTTGTCAGTCTTTGGATTTAGAATTGCATAAGCTCTGGGTAAGACCTCTGGTGGAATATGATGATCGGTAATAATCACATCAATGCCGTCCACTTCCGCCTGCGCCACCTCAGAGACTGCCGTAACACCAAGGTCTATGGTGATAAGAAGTTTAACTCCCGACTCGGCAAATTGTTTTATGGCTTCTAAATTGAGTCCATATCCTTCCGAATTTCTTTGCGGAATATAAACTTCATAGTTTTTATAACTTATTTTCTTTAATAAATCAGTTAAAATCACTGCCCCCGGTATACCATCACAATCATAATCCGCATAAATAATTATTTTTTCTTTATTTTCAATCACTTCAAAAAGTCTCACGCAAGCGCGCTCCATGTCTTTCATCAAAAATGGATCATGAAAATCCCGCTCGTAATCGGGATTTAAAAAAAATTCCACTTGTTCTTCTCCTTTTATTCCTCTCTTTTCAAGTAATTTGGAAAGTAGCTCCGAATTCGCCATAAACTTGATTTTATCATACAATATAGGGTATGGATAACAATTGCATTTTTTGCAAAATTGTAAGGGGTGAGATTCCGTCCGCTAAAATTTACGAGGACGATAAGACTTTGGCCTTTTTAGATATTGTGCCGGTGAACATAGGACACGCCTTAGTAATTCCAAAAGAACATTTTAAGGATATTCATGAAGTGCCGGAAGATCTGGTGGGTCATATGATGAAGATAGTCAAAAAAGTGAGTTCAGCCCTGCGAACATCTCTCCCCTGCGACGGAGTGAATGTAAATATGAACAACGAGGGCGCGGCGGGCCAAGTAGTTTTCCACGCGCACATTCACGTGATCCCGAGACACGCGGGCGACGGCTTTGAGCTCTGGCACGGAAAAAGAAAATACCAAGAAAACGAAATGCAAAAAGTCTCAAGGAAGGTCAGTTTGGCTATCGCTTAAAATTATTGTACTGAACTACGCTATAGCGTGATAATTTACAATATTACTTCATTGCATAAGCGGGACGAGCGCTGGGAGAGTTTTACCGGCTAAAAATTCTAGGGTCGCGCCAGCAGCCAAACTGACATGAGAGTATGATTCCAAATTGCCGAATTCTCCCGCCGCATCTACGGTATCACCACCAGCGATAACCGTCCGGCCCCGGACATCTTTCATGGCGGAAAGCACGGACCTGGTACCTTCTTTGAGATTGTCATCCTCAAATTTTCCCATTGGCCCGGCCAAGAGAACGGTTTTCGATTTTTTTATAAAATCGGAGAAAATATTTTGTGTCTTAGGACCGATATCAAGCGTCATCCATCCATCCGGCACTTCTTCTTTGTTTATATCTACAATCCTCGTAACGATACCGTCCGATATCACCATATCGGAGGGCAATACTATTTTTTCTTTATATTTCTCCAGAATTTCTTTCGCGTAAAGAACCCAATCTTTTTTCTCTCGCTTTTTCTCATCTACAAACACATCTTCTATAAATGAACTTCCCATTATTCTTCCTTCCGCTTTCAAAAAAACGTTGGCGAGCGCTCCTCCAACCAGAATATTGTCAACCAGGGGCAATAAATTATTAATCGAGTCTATTTTGTCGGATATTTTCGCTCCTCCGGTCACGAAAGTAAAAGGCTTCTCCGGATTCTCTAAAAGATTTGAAAGAGAATCCACTTCCTTCTTCAAATAAAATCCGGCAACCGCCGGCAAATGTCGTTCTATACCAGTGGTCGAAGAGTGCTCCCGATGCGCCTGAGGAAAACCGTCAAAAACTATTATATCCTTCCCTTCACAAAGCTTCTTGGCGAATTCATCGTCATCCGCTATCTCTTCTTTATAAAATCTGACATTCTCAAGCATCAGAATATCTCCACCTTGCATTTTTTTAATTTTTTCTAAAACTAGAGGTCCTATGCAGTCGTCTGCTTTTGCGACCGGAGCGTCGAGCAATTCCGAGAGCCTTCTAGCATGAGGAGCGGTCCGCAAACTCTCGACCACTTGCCCGTCCGGACGCTTGACATAAGTAAGGATCACCACCTTGCAGTTTTTTTGCAAAAGATACTGGAGAGTCGGAAGGGTGGCTCTGATCCGGAGATCATCGGAAACCTCAAGCACGCCGTTTACTTCCTTGACGCCTATATCATAAGGAGCGCGGTAAAGCACCGTTTTGTTTTTTAAATCTATATCTTCAATAGTCCGTAGGTTCATATTTTTTCGGCAATTTTAACAATTTCCGCAAATTTTTTCGCGTCCAAACTGGCGCGACCGGAAAGTAAGCCGTCCACTCCTCCATTTTTCAAAAAATCTGCCGCGTCTTTTTCATTGGCCGAGCCGCCGTAAATAATCCTGACGTTGTTCGCGGATTCCGGAGAATAGAGATCCGAAATCACTTTCTTTACAAAGACAGCCATTTCCCTGGAATCCGCCGAGGTGGCATCTCTTCGGCCGGGAGTGGAAGAAATAGCCCAAACTGGTTCATAGGCTACGATTATCTTTGAGATTAGATTTTTACCAATGCCGTTAAAACATTCTCTGATCTGCGTCTTAACGACATTGAAATATTCATGGCTTTCATCTCTTTTCTCCTCCCCCACGCATAAAATCGGCCGAAGCGAAGCGGAAAGCGCAGATTTTAATTTTTTATTTATATCGCTGTTTTGTTCTCCGAGTGTTCGCCTCTCCGAATGACCTAAAATAACATATCTCGCTCCGAGCTCGTAGAGCATCTCCGCGGAAACCTCTCCGGTAAAAGCCCCCACCTCTCCCGGAAACGCATCTTGGGCGCCTAAAGATATTTTTTTTGATAACTTTTTCAATCTATCCAGATAAATAAAGGGCGGGCAAATGATTACTTCTGTTTTTTTTATTTTAGAAACATTTCCGGCTACGGAATTAAACAATTTTTCCGCTTCTCTCGCGGTAAGCGGGTTCATTTTCCAGTTGCCGATGATGATTCTTTTTAACACATGGCGAATTATAACATAATGCGTTAAAATATTCTCATATGAACAAAGGCTTCACTTTGATCGAGACTCTGGTCGGCAGTATAATTTTTCTTATCATAGCATTGTCCGCCTATAATGCTTTTGGAGTGCTGATGAATATCGTAGCGGCTTCTCGAGCGAAACTCGCGGCAACATCGGTAGCCAACGAAAAATTCGAGATCATCCGCAATCTGCCTTATAGCGACGTGGGCATTATAGCGGGAATTCCAGCGGGAAAAATTCAAAGAAATCAAACGATAGCGCGCGATAATTATTCTTTTGATGTTTTGACGACAATCCGAAACTTCGACGACCCTTTCGACGGCACAATCGGGGGAAACCCGTCAGATTCTTCACCGGCGGATTATAAATTGGTGGATTTGGATATCACATGCTCAAATTGCAAAATATTTACTCCGCTTAACTTCACTACCCTGGTCGGTCCGCACGCGCTTGAAACCGCTTCGAACAATGGAGCTCTTTTTATTCGCGTCTTCGATAACGACGGCCTCGGGGTAGCCGGCGCGGAAGTACATATAATGAACACGGAGACTAACCCGGACACGATCATTGATGAAACGACCGACAACTCCGGTTGGGTAAAGATAGTGGATGCGCCAACGGGTGTCAACGCTTATAGTATTATCGGCACCAAATCCGGATTCACGACTGACCAGACATACCTGCCCGGAGGCGCAGCCGGAACGGATCCCGTCAATTCTGACGCAACTGTCGTCTTGCAAGAGGTTACTCAAGCGGTTCTGTCAATAGACAGAGTAAGTTCAATCGCGGTTTCTTCGGTAAACTCCCTGTGCGAACCACTTTCAGATGTGGAATTTTCCCTAACGGGAACAAAAATTATCGGTCTGCCGCAAATTCTAAAATACCCAACGCAAAATTTTACCACCGACGAAAACGGAAATTATACAATTTCAAACTTTGAATGGGATACTTATTCGACGCTCCTAACTTCCGCCTCGTATGACCTCGCGGGAGTAAATCCATTTCCGAACTTCGTGCTTGCCCCGAATGAAAATAAAAATTTGCGGATAATAGCCGTGCCTCATGTAAATAGATCCCTCTTAGTTTCAGTGCAAGATACAGCGAATACCCCGATAGACGACGCATCCGTGCGCCTAGAGAAAAACGACTTTGATGAAACTCAAACCACAAATAGCGAAGAATGCCAGACCCCGGGACAAGTATTTTGGAATGGACTCGAAAGCGGAAATTACACTTTGACTGTTACAAAGACTGGATTTGAAACATCGGTAACTTCCGTAGATATTTCATCTAATTGGAAAAATGAAAATATAATCCTGGAACCATAAACCATGTTGAAAAAAATAAAAAACAGAAATAGCGGAATTACTTTGGTTGAAATACTTTTCGCGGTGACAATTTTCACAATCATCGCGGGAGCGCTCGCGTTTTTCTTAAGAAATATTTTCGTATACAATTCTTTTATTTCATACAGTCTCGCCAACACGAATACCGGAAAACAAATTATGAAAACGATGACGGCCGAAATACGTACCGCTGGAACAGCCAATACCGGAGCATACACCATTAGTCTGGCCACGGCAGAAGCTTTCACTTTCTATTCGGATATAGACGGAGACGAACTAAAGGAAAGAGTCAGATACTTCATGACGGGAACAACATTGCAAAAAGGAATAATAAAACCGACCGGAAGTCCACTATCTTACAATCCGGCCAATGAACAAATTTCCACTCTGGCATACAATTTAACGAATTCTTCCATTTTTGAATATTATGATAAAAATTACGACGGAACGACGGCACCATTATCAATCCCGGTGAATATCCCGAATATCCGCCTGGTAAAAATATCAATATCCATCGAACAAGATCCCAATCACTCGCCCGTTCCGATGACATTTTCAACTCAAGTGTCAATAAGAAATCTAAAAGATAATTTATGATAAACAAAAAAAAGGGCATAATAATAGTGCAGACTCTGGTTTTTGCCGCAGTAGCCGTGGTGATTATTGGCGCCTTGGGAAGCTGGGCGGCCACAACCGTCAAAGACAGCAGAATAGCTTTCAATCGCGAACAAGCTTTTCAATCAGCCGAAGCTGGAATTGATTATTACCGCTGGCACCTGGCGCATGCGCCTTTGGATTATCAAGACGGCACCGGCACAATCGGACCGTATATTCATATCTTGCAAGATAAAAACGGCGCTGATGTCGGACAATTTTCTTTGGATATAATTCCCCCGCCAGTTGGTTCCACTATTGTCACAATAAAATCAATCGGGTCGTCAAATTCCGATTCGTCCTATGTAAGAAAAATAACAAGCGCGGTAGCCAAGCCTTCCATAGCGAAATACTCCGTCGCAGGAAATAACGCTATGCGTTTCGGATCAGGCACTGAAATTTTCGGTCCAATACACGTAAATGGCGGAATCCGTTTTGATGGGTTGGCGCACAATGTTGTGACCAGCGGAGCGACAACCTATACGGACACAGATAGCGACGCTTGCACCACCAGCAATTCTTATGCCGTGCATACTTGCCTCTCTCCGCAAGACCCGACATCGCCCGCCGCACTGCCTCCCCGTCCGGATGTTTTTGAAGCCGGACGGCTGATAAGTCAACCAACAATCAGTTTCTCCAGTTTTACAACAGATCTTTCCACATTAAAATTAAACGCGGTGACAAACGGATTTTATCGAGACGCGGCTGGAAGCGGATTCGTCGGGTATCATATCATCCTTAAAACAAATGACACTTTCGATTTATACAAAATAAACAGTTGGGCAGGCTTGGGAAATTGCTCCGGAACCGCTTCCAGTTGGAGTGTCGGAACACAAACTCTGCAGGGTAATTATATTTTTCCTTCAAATGGAATAATCTTCATTCAAGATCATGTGGTCATTGACGGACAGATATCGGACGCGCGACTTACCATCGTGGCCGCCGTCTTGCCGGTGCCTTCTAATCCGTCAAATTATAAAAATATAATTATTAATAACGATATTTTATACACCAATTATGATGGTACGGATGCAATCGGGCTAATCGGACAAAATGGAGTAATGGTCGGAATGACAAGCGAGGATAATTTGAAAATAGACGCGGCGCTGATCGCGCAAAATAACAGAGTGGGAAGATTTTATTATGTCGGAGGAAGTTGCGCTTGGAAAAATCGCGCCGTGATTTCTCTCTTCGGAATGATCGCTTCATACACTCGGTACGGATTTGCTTACACCAACGGCACAGGTTACGCTATCCGAAATATAACTTATGACGCAAATCTGCTGTATGCCCCGCCTCCGAATTTCCCGCTTACTTCCAACCAATACGATATTCTCTCATGGCAAGAGGAAAAATAAAAATTACCCGATATTGCCCAAAATGGAATAAAGCGGCGAGATCATAGAAATAGCGAAAAAGCCGACTCCGGCTCCGATAACCACCATGAGCAGGGGTTCGATTATGACGGAAAGATTTTTTGTTTTGTTTTCAATTTCTTCCTCATAAAACAAAGCGATATTCAAAAACATATCCGAAAGTTTGCCGGTCTCCTCTCCCACCTGCACCATCTCCGACATCATAATCGGATAAAGTTTGGGATTCTGACGGAAAACCTCTGAAAATGAGGTGCCTTTTTCGATGGCTATTTTTGCGTCTTCCAAAACTTTTTTGTAATAAATATTCTGAACCACATCCTTGGTAATCTCCACGGCTCTTATTATGGACACTCCGGCCAGAAGAAGGGAGGAGAGGGTGCGGGCAGTGCGAGCGGTGTTCAGTTCTTGAACCATAATACCGATCATGGGAAGCTTGATGGCAATGTAATTTGTATATTTGGATACAATCCCAGAACGAAGAAGAGCGAATAACGCGCCGAAAAAAACAAGAAGTATGAGGAAGGTCAGAATCAAGTGATTGGAAAAGAAATTGCCCATAAAGATCAGCACCCGAGTGGAACGCGGGAGAACCACGCCAAGCTCCTTGAACGTATTCGCCAAAGTCGGCACCACAAAAGCAAACATTAATATTCCGATAACCAGCATGGCTGATAAAATTACTCCGGGATAAATAAGCGCTCCATGTATTTTCTTGCTGAGTGAATGAGATTTTTCTAGATTGGCTCCGATATCAGAAAGCACATTCGCCAGATTGCCTGATTCCTCGCCGGAGCGAACCATGGAAATAAAAAGGGGAGAAAAAACGCGCGGAAATTTAGTCATACCCGAGGATAGGGTGCTTCCCTTATTTATCTCGCTCGCCAAAGAAATAAGGACTTTATTAAAAAACGGATTGCGGGTCTGTTTCATTAAGACTGACAAGGCCCTGGATAGCGACAACCCCGCGCGGATCATTCCGCTTAAATTTTTAGTAAAAACAATAAGCTCGGCAACACTCACATTGGAAAGAAACCCAAGAAAAAAAGACAAAACCCTCCAGTTATCCCCTTTTTCATTGATAGATATCGGCGTATGACCTCGCAGACGCAGATCGCGAGCCAGAGCAAACCGATCGGACGCCTCCACGGTTTCCTCGATGATCTCCCCGGTTTTTGATTTTGCTTTGTAGGAAAAGAGCATGACTTAATCCATTTACTAATTTTTATTTACTCCGAAACCACTCTGAATACTTCTTCCAAAGTGGTAACTCCGAGCACCGCCTGAAAAACTCCATCTTCGATCATTGTCATCATTCCCTCTTTTTTCGCCTGGCTTTCTATCTCGTCTTGAGAAGCGCCGCGGATAATCATTTCCTTGATGCTATTAGTGACCTTCAACACTTCATGCATTCCGGTACGACTACTATATCCATCCGGTGACTCCGGACCGCTTTTTGGTTTGAAAAAAGGGATTTTCTCCCAGGTCTCGTTCTGTTTCACTATTTTTTCATCTTTAAGAAGAGAAAGCATCCGGTCCAGATCAACAACCTTGCCCAAACTTTTCAATTCATCTTTGGAAAGAAAATATTTTTCTTTGCTTGAAGTAAGTTTGCGTATCAATCTCTGGGCCGTTATTACCTTTACTGTGGAAATAATAAGAAAAGGCTCAATTCCCATGTCTATCAAGCGCGGAATGGATCCGGAAGAAGAATTGGTATGGATAGTGGAAAGCACCAAATGTCCCGTAAGAGACGCATTCACCGCCAGTCCGGCTGTTTCCGCGTCTCTTATTTCTCCCACCATGATTATATCCGGGTCTTGGCGCAGAAGCGAACGCAAGCCGTTCGCGAAAGTAAGTCCGATTTCCGGCTTTACTTGCGTTTGATTTACTCTGGGCATCTGGTATTCGATGGGATCTTCCACAGTAGAGATGTTTACCTCCGGCTTGTTCAAAATATCGAGCATGGTATAGAGAGTGGTGGTTTTTCCGCTTCCGGTGGGACCGGTGGCAAGCACCATGCCTGTTTTAAGTTTGAGCGCGATGTGAATTCTCTCCAGACCTTCCCCATGAAAACCAAGGGTCTCAAGCGAGAAACCATGCGTATTTTCTTTCAAAATTCTGATAACGGTTTTTTCTCCGAAAAAAGTAGGCAGAGTGGAAACTCGAAAAGAAATTTTTTCTCCGTTCTGGTCAATTTTAAATCTGCCATCCTGGGGCAGGCGTTTTTCATCCAATTTTAAATTGGAAAGCACTTTGATGCGGGCTGTAATTCCGCTACCGGCGCTTTTGTCAAGCGCCATGGCATCATGAAGTATTCCATCAATGCGATAACGCACCGTCAGATTTTTCTCTCCGGGTTCTATATGGATATCAGATGCATTCTGGAGAATGGCGTGAAAAATAAGCGAATCGACAATCTTTATCACCGGCAGATCTTCGGCCAGATCTTTAAGTTCTTTTTCGGATTTTTCGCTTTCTCCCGCTCCGGCGTTTTTGATCGAGGAAGATTCTTTCTGAATAATGTTGTCGAACTCAACCTGCAGACTCTTGCGATACTGCACCAGCACGGAACGGATAGATTCGGCATCGGTTAAGCGCGGAAGTATTTTCAATCCTGATTTTTTCTTGATAAAATCAATTACCGGCAAATCATCCACATCCAGCATGGCGACTTCCAGGCCTATCTCGCTTTTTTTATAGGCAATAATATTGTAATTGCGAGCAATGGGTTCGGGGATCAGAGAGAGCACGGGAAAATCCACCTTTGCGCTTGAAAGATTGATGAAGGGGATACCCAAAGTATAAGCCTCCATCCTTCGAAGATCGGTTTCTGAAATTTTTCCATCAGAAAGCAGAATATCTCCGATTTTTTGTTTTTTCTTTTCCGCTTTTTTTTGAGCTTCTTCAAACTGCGTCCGGGTCACCAGCCCGGAATCCAGTATGATTTTTTTGAGCTGTTCCTCGTTGATTTGCATTTGCCGCTATTATAGCAAGAAACGGGACACGCGAACAGGCAATCAATACTTGCATTGAAAGAAACCTTGTGATATGATGATGATCATACAGGTCCTGTCGCAACAGGGCTTTTATTTTTAACAAAAAACAATATCATGTTGGATCTAAAAACATTCAAGTCTGCTCTGGAGCAACTAGAAGAGGAAAGAAAAATTCCAAAAGAAAAAATATTGGACGCTATCGAGGCCGCCATGGCGGCGGCCTACAAGAAAGACTACGGCAAGCGTGGCCAGATTATCCGCGCCAAGTTCGACCTTGAGACCGGCAAAACAGAATTCTTCCAAATAAAAATCGTGGTAGATGAAAGCATCGCCAAATTGGAAAACATCGATGGTAAAGAAAAAGATCTTTCAGCTGTGAACTGGGCGAAAGATGATGAGCGCGTGCATTTCAACGGCGAACACCACATCCTGCTCGAAGACGCCAAAAAAATTAAAAAGGGAGTAGAGCTCAATGATGAAATAATCTTTCCGCTCGAAACAAAAGAAGATTATGGACGTATCGCCGCCCAAACCGCCAAACAAGTTATCATTCAAAAAATCAGAGAAGCCGAGAGAACATCCATTATAGATGAATACGGCACAAAGGAAGGAGAGATCGTAGCTGGCATCGTGCAGAAAATGGAAAGAGGAAATGCGTATGTGGATTTCAGCCGAGCCACCGGCATCCTTCCAGCCGAAGAACAAATTCCGGGAGAATATCTGGAAAGAGGAGCGCGGGTGCGAACATATCTTTATTCGGTAGAAGACACTCCGAGGGGTATCAATCTGCGCCTATCCCGCACTCATCCAAAATTTATAGAAAAATTATTCGCCCAAGAAGCCCCGGAAATAAAAGACGGAGTAGTAGAGATAAAATCCATCGCCAGAGAACCCGGATCTCGCTCAAAAATCGCGGTCCATTCGAGCGATGAACACATTGATCCGGTCGGATCATGCGTGGGCCAAAAAGGCACTCGGGTAAACACTGTCACCAACGAACTTGGAGGAGAAAAAATAGATATTATTCCATGGTCCGCAGACCCGAAAATTTTCGTAACCAATGCTCTCTCTCCCGCCAAAGTGCTTTCCATAGACATAGATGAAGCGGAACGCAAAGCCATTGTGGAAGTTTCCGAAGATCAGCTTTCGCTCGCCATAGGCAAAGGCGGGCAAAATGTCCGCCTAGCCGCCAAACTTACCGGTTGGAGAATAGACATCAAGGGCGACAAAAAAGAAGAACAAGCGGTGAAAATTATGGAAGAGAAAACTGAAGAAGAATCTGCGAATAATGCCGCGCCAAGCGTTGCGGAAGAAAAAGAATAAAGCTACAATAAATAGTATGGCAAACATCAATCATAAACCTTCCAAATATATGCTTAATCTTTTGCATGTCCTTCCCGCTTTGGTGGAAGGGAAAAAAGATGTCGTGAACGCTATTGTTGAAATAAATTCCGGGACTATCAATAAATACGAAACAATCACCGAGTCCGGCCAGCTCAAGCTGGACCGTGTCGGCTATTCTTCGCTCGCCTATCCGTTCGCTTACGGGGCAATCCCGCAAACTTGGGATTACGATGGCGACCCCTTGGATGTTGAAATTGTAAATGTCATTGAGCCCCTGGTTCCCGGCTGTTTGGTAGAGGCACGTGTTATCGGCGTGATGAAGTTCGAAGACGGGGGCGAAGTGGATGATAAAATCATCGCTGTTCTCTCGGATGACCGCAGAAGTGACCATATCCAATCGGTGGAGAATTTGGGCGAGCAATTCAAAAAAGAAACCACTTATTATTGGGAACACATAAAATATTTAAAGAAACCGGGCACCGGCGTGACGAAAGGTTTCTTTGACAAAGAAGAAGCAATCAAGGTCATTAAGGAATGCGAAAAAAGATACGGGGAGATTTACGCCAAAAACCTTGAATAATAAAGATTTTGGATTATAATATATGTGTGTTTGACTATTATTAATAATTTTAAACAATATGAGCTATTCTAAAAAAGTTTTATTGGCAGGTGTAACTCTTTCCGTAATTTTACTCTCTGCTCCCGTCATGGCGGAAGAACAAAATACTGATTCAACGGCCGAAACACCGGAAAAAGTAAGGACGCCTTGGATAGACTATAAAACAGAGACAGAAGTCAGGGCGGAAGCATTGAAAAAAAAGAAGGTCGAAGCGGAAGCCGCCAGGATGGAGTTGCAAAAGAAAAGAGAGGAAACTAAAAATACAATAAAAGAAACTAGAGAGACAACCAGGGCGGAAATAGAGGTAAAGCGTAAAGAGATTCGCGCGGCGCTTGAAGCCAAGAAAGAAGAAGTAAAAGAAAAGAGAGAGGTTTTGAGAGAAGAAGCAAGGATAAAAATGGAGGCTTTAAAGCTAAAGATTAAAGAAGAAAAAGATTTGGTAAAAGCAAAAATCCAAGGAACCAGAATAGCTGTGAGGGAAAAAGCGCTGGAGAGATTTGACGGAGCGATAGAGAGAATACTCGCGCTAAAAAATAAAGTGGCTACTCATATAGAAAAATTGAAGGCAGGGGGTGTGGATGTCGGGACGGCAGAAACTCTGATGGCAACGGCGGAACTTAAACTCGAAGAAGCGAAAGCAAAAATAGCCGAAGCTAATGCTCTTCTATCATCTTCGGCTGAAGAAATAGGAGCAAACAGCAGAGAAAAATTAATAATTCTCGCAAAAGAAACACAAGCTTTGATTAAGGAAGTTCATCAAACACTCAATGATGCAGTCAAAGCTCTAAGGGAGGCGTTAAAAATAAAAATGGAAACAAGGGCAAACATGAAAGAAAACAATACTTCTGCCACGGAAACATCCACGGAAACCAATTAAAAAATAATTAAAATAAATAAATTTATGGAACCGGAAAAAAAATCAAGAGGAGTAGTGTGGGTATTAATAGCTATAATAGTGATCATTCTGATTGTGAGTGGAATTTATATATCTCAATCTGGTATAAAAAACATAGAATACGAATACACGCCAACCACAGAAACAGAAATTAAAAGTGAAGAGCTAAAAGAAATTGATGCATTGGAGGCGGATCTAATGGAGGTTGATACTGAAACGGGTGTTGATATAAATGCAATATACTAACAAAAAGCTTCCAAAAAGCGAGATAAAAATAGAAGGAGAACTGGAGACTGATTTGTTTGAAACTTATTTCGGCAAAGCACTCCGAAAAATCGGCCAGACACTGGAACTAGATGGATTTAGAAAAGGTAAAATACCCGAGAATGTTATCCTTTCCAAAGTACCGGAAATCCGCATTCTGGAAGAAATGGCGGAGCTTGCCCTCTCTGAACACTATCCGAAAATAATCGAGTTGGAGAATTTGGATCCGATCGGGCGACCGGATATCGCGATTACAAAATTAGCGCGCAAGAATCCGCTTGGATTCAAGATCAAAGTAGTGGTAATGCCGGAGATAAAACTTCCCGATTATAAAAAAATTGCCAAGAAAATTGTGGACGATATCTCGCCCACCGAAAAAGAGACCGCGGTATCGGATGAAGAACTGGAAAACACTATTGTGGATATTAGAAAATCCAGAGCGCCTAAAAAACACATCACAAACCCCGATTTGGAGACGTCGGACGTCTCCAACTTGCCCGAATTCAACGACGAATTTGTAAAATCTCTTGGGTCATTTACAGACATAGAAGACTTTAAGATTAAACTGCGAGAAAATATAAAACTGGAAAAACAAAATCAAGCAAAAGAAAAAACTCGGTTAAAAATAATTGAAGAAATAATAGAAAAGAGCGAACTCGAAGTGCCGGATATTTTGATCGAGATTGAACTCGACAAGATTTTATACCGGATGGAGTCCGACATCACCCAAATGGGACTCCAATTTGAAGACTATTTAAAACACTTAACCAAAACAAAAGAAGACTTGAGAAAAGACTTCAGAAATGACGGCGAAAAGAAAGCCAAACTCACCTTAATCCTAAACGAAATAGCCAAAGTGGAAAAAATAATAGCCGACGAAAAGCAAGTAGCGCGCGAAGTCGCCCAAATTCTAGAACACTATAAAGAAGCCGACCCCGATCGCGCCCGAGCGCATGCCGAAGAAGTCCTCACCAACGAAAAAATATTTCAGTTTTTGGAGAGTCAAACTTAAACAGCATTAGCGCGCAGTCGCGCGCTAATTAAGATAAAATTACTACATTCCCATTGAATATAAAAGTAATGCCATTCGCACATATAATCCGTTTTGAGCTTGATCAAAATAAAGAGCGTTGGGTAGAGCATCTACCCCAAGCTCTATCTCATCGATTCTCGGAAGCGGATCCAAAATCATGGTTTTACTCCCCTCCACCAATTTTCGGGTAATTACAAAATCCCTGCGATATTTTTCGAATTCGTTTTTATCTTTAAACCTTTCCTCCTGTAAACGGTTGGCGTAAAAAATATCGTAGTCCTGCCATCTATCTAAATTAGATATAACTTCAAATCTGGCTCCTCGCTTTTCCAAATCCTTCAAAAATTCGGGCAAGGGCGCTAGGGCCTCTGAGCACACAAAAGTGAAACGATTATTTTTATAGTGGGTGAGCAACAGAGCTAAACTTCTGATTGTGCGCGAATGTTTCGGGTCAAAACCGAAGGCAATATTCAAATCGTCCAACCGGCCGAGACGCTTTTTAATCGTGTACAAATCCAAAACAGCCTGGGTCGGATGCTCGTTGCCTCCGTCACCCGCATTTATGACCGGTTTTTTTGCGACTTCGGCGGCTAGAGAAACCGATCCGGCTCGGGGGTGTCGCATCACCATGAGATCAGCGTAACTCAAAATCATTCTGGCCGTATCTTCTATGCTTTCACCCTTATGAACCGAGAAATCTAGGGCAGCATTTTCGGCTGAAATTATTTGCGCGCCAAGTTTGAGCGCGGCAGCTGAAAAAGACAAACGGGTGCGGGTTGAAGGCTCAAAGAATATGCAGGCTACGATTTTATTTGTCAAAAGTTTTTTTACCTCGCCGCTCTTGCATTCTTTTTCCATCACTTCGGTTCTCTGGAGAATATTTTCCAAATCTTCTTTATTGAATTGACCGGCAGTCAGTATATGCTTCACACTTGTATTTATCGCCATAAATATTATTCTTCTCCCAAATATTCTTTGTAAGATTTTATTTTGAGGCCTTGAAGGCCATAGCTCCCAAGGGCTTTGATAAAGGCGCGGGCAAGATGAAGATCGGTAAAGAGCGGTAGTTCTTTGTCCACCGCCGCCCTTCTGATACGAAATCCATCAGTGGCGGCGCTCCCCGGCCTTTCTGTTCTTTTCCTGTCACCTTCAGCTCTGCTCAAGTTTACCACAAAAGCGATTTGCCTTCTATCTATCACCAAAAGCGCCGAAGGTGAGCCTTGATACGCTTTGAAGACCTTGGTACATACAATTTTCTGATTACGCAAAAACTCCGCCGTGTGATCGGTGGCAAAAATTTTGTAGCCCAGATTTTCCAAAAGTCTCCCGGTCTCAATAAATTTAGCTTTGTTCAAATCGCCTCCGAGCGAGAGAAGAACATTTTTATTCTTGAAGTCAAATTTGTGTGCGCTAAAAATTGACTTGAGTATGGCTTCGTCGTAATCATCGCCAAAAGCGGCCACCTCTCCAGTCGAAGACATTTCAACGCGGAGAATCGGGTCGGCTCCCAACAGACGAGCAAAAGAAAATTGCGGAGACTTCACCAACACACTCTTTGGATAGGCAAAAAGATGCTTTTTCGCCAGACCAAAGAAACTCTGCACCACAACTTCCGGGAAGTTCACGTTCATCGCCTTTGAGAGAAAAGGAAATGTCCGGCTGGCGCGCAGATTTACTTCGATCACATACGGATGATTGTCCTTGACCAAAAACTGAATATTGAAAGGCCCGGTAATATTGAGCTCGCGGGCAATCTTTTTTGAAATGCGTCGCAACTGAAACTCTGTGGACGCGTACACGCGCTGACTGGGATATACGATAGTGGCGTCGCCGGAATGCACTCCAGCATTTTCTACATGTTCGGAGATGCCGTAAACGATAAGCTCTCCATTCTGGGCCACCGCGTCAAACTCAAGCTCTTTGGCATTCTCGATATATTTTGAAATTGTAACCGGGTATTCTGGGGAAAGCACTGCCGCTTTTTTGATAAAATCAAGTAATTGAAGCCTGTTGTAACATACCCGCATGGCCGAACCGGAGAGCACATACGAAGGACGCACCAGAATCGGATAACCCTCTTTCTCCGCGAATTCTTCCGCCTCGGTCATGTGGGTGAAGCTCTGCCAAACCGGTTGGCGAATAAAAAGCTTGTCCAAAAGAGCGGAGAATTTATTTCTGTCCTCGGCTCGATCAATATTTTTCGCCTGGGTGCCCAAAATATGGAACCCTTCCCGGAATATCTTTTCGGCAAGATTGTTCGGGCGCTGGCCACCGACAGAAATTATTACCCCGCCTGGATTTTCAAATTCATAAATGTCAGCCACCGTCTCGAAAGAAATATTCTCGAAATACAGCCGATCTGACATATCGTAATCAGTGGAGACCGTTTCCGGATTGCAATTTATGATGATAGATTTCCGGCCATACTTCCGGAGAGCCAGAGCGACATTCACCGCCGACCAGTCGAATTCCACCGAGGATCCGATATGATACGGCCCACTTCCCAAGACAAGTATCCCTTTTTTCCCGAGCGGCAAAGCGTCATGATGCGAGCCATGATATGTAAGGTAGAGATAATTCGTTTCCGCGGGAAATTCTCCGGCCAGAGTATCTATATTGAACACAGATGGCAAAATTTTTAATTTTTTTCTTAAATTCCTGATTTCAAACTCTGTTCTGCCGCATAATTTACCGATTTTTTTGTCAGAAAAACCAACCTGCTTCAGTTCTATTAAAAACTCTCTGCTTAAATTTTTTCCTCTCCGCCCGCGGCCCTGCCGACGAAAACGGATTTCGACCTCAACAATATTTTGTATGCGATAGAGAAACCAGGGATCAATGCCGGTAATTTTGTGAATTTCCCTTACACTCATTCCAGACCGCATACTCTCGGCCACGGCGAAAACTCTCCTAGGGGTGGGTATACGCAGAAACTTTTTTGTTTCAGCCACACTTTCAAAACCATTGTCTGTCACGCCCTCAATCGCTCCCGTCTGCATCCGCACCGCTTTCTGCAAAGCCTCCTCGAAAGAGCGACCGATGGCCATCACTTCGCCCACCGATTTCATGGCTGAACCGATCTCTTCCACCGCGCCTTTGAACTTTTGTAAATCCCAACGCGGCATTTTAACCACAATATAATCCAGAGAGGGTTCGAAAAAGCTCTGTGTGATTTTGGTGATCTTATTCTTAATTTGAAGAAGACTTTTGCCGAGGGCAAGCTTCGCCGCCACGTAAGCCAAGGGGTAGCCGGTCGCCTTTGAAGCCAGCGCGCTTGAACGAGACAGGCGTGCGTTCACTTCAATAACAAAATAATCCAGTTTCCCGTTTACCGGCTTTGGGTTGAGCGCGAACTGCACGTTACACTCTCCCACTATCTTCAGACTCTCCACTATTTTTATGCTTGCCTCCCGCAGGCCGTGATACTCGGCGTTGTTTAGGGTTTGGCTTGGCGCCACCACTATCGAGTCACCAGTGTGAATTCCAAGAGGATCAAGATTTTCCATGTTGCAAACCGTAACCGTATTACCATACCGGTCGCGGACCACTTCATATTCTATCTCCTTAAAGTGATGTAAATATTTCTCGATCAAGACCTGCGGAGAAAGCGCCAACGCACCGGAAACTATTTTTTCGAGCTCCGCTCCATTATAAGCCACTCCTGACTTCTGCCCACCTAGAGCAAAAGCGGCTCGCACCATAAGCGGGAAACCGATTTTCTCAGCCACCTCTTTCGCCGCGGAGACGCTGGTGGCTGCACCCGAAGACGGCACCGGCACACCAATTTTCTTTAGATGTTTCGCGAATTTCTCTCTGTCCTCGGTGAGTCCGATAGCCTCTATCGGTGTGCCAAGAATTTCCACTCCATATTTTTTGAAAATTCCCCTCCGGGCAAGCGAGAAACCGCAATTTAGCGCTGTCTGTCCGCCGAAAGAAAGAAGTGCCGCGTCCGGTTTTTCTTTTTGAATAACTTTTTCAACGAAATAATCAGAAACAGGCAAGAAATAAACCTCGTCGGCCAGGTCCTTGGAAGTCTGATAGGTGGCAATATTCGGGTTTATTAAAATTACCTTGATATTTTCTTCTCGCAAAGCCTTGATGGCTTGACTGCCGGAGTAATCAAACTCGCCCGCCTCGCCTATTTTGAGCGCTCCACTTCCCAACACAAGTATTTTTTTAAATTTATTGCTCATTTTTTTTATATTTTAGCAATCCTGCTTTTCTTAAAAAGAAATCAAACACAAAATCGGTGTCTAGCGGACCGGGACTGGCTTCTGGATGGAACTGCACGGACATAAACGGCTTCGATTCGTGGATGATACCTTCGTTTGTGCCGTCATTCGCATTGTAAAACCACTCCTTAAACCCTTTTGGGATTTTCTTTACCGCAAAGCCGTGGTTTTGGGTTGTTAAATAACATTTTTTTGTATCGTGCTCCACTACGGGCTGATTTTGACTCCGATGGCCAAACTTGAGTTTGTAAGTGGTGCCACCTAGGGCAAGAGCTAAAATCTGGTTACCCAAACAAATACCCAACGTAGGGATATTTTTCTTTATTATTTTTTTTACATTGTCGATAGTTTTCTTTGCCATTTTCGGGTCTCCAGGTCCATTTGATATTAAAACTCCGTCAAATGGAAAGTCGAATTTCGAAACATCGCTATCCCAGGGCACAACCATTACTTTCAAACCCCTTAATAAAAGTCTGCTAATAATATTTTTCTTTTCCCCGCAGTCTATAATCACTATAGTTTTTTTGCCTTCTCCGAATGACAAAACTTCTTTCGTGCTCACATCAACCACCAAATTCCGAAGATTTGGATCTTTAAATTTAATATTATTCTCCCCGACAGATATCTTGCCGAGCATTACACCTTCTTGCCTTAACTTTTGAGTAAGAAGCCTGGTATCTTTAATTTCCAACAAGGGCACTCCTTGATCTTTAAACCATTTTTCCAGAGTCATAACGCTCATATGATGTGAAGGTGTATCTATATAGCTAGACACTATGAGTCCTGAAACCTGAATTTTATCCGATTCCCAATTTTCTTTCTTCGGCACTCCATAATTACCCACCAATGGATATGTCAGAACCAGGATTTGCCCCCTAAATGACGGATCGGTAAGCATTTCCGGATAACCCACCATGCCGGTGGCGAAGACGACTTCCCCAGCCACGGATTTCCTAACCCCAAAACTTCGCGCTTCGTATTCGCTTCCGTCTTTCAAAATTAATTTTGCTGTTTTATTTTTCATATACTTTGCCTTTTACCACAGTCATAACAACACGCCCAGGGAAACTAACCCCTTCAAACGGTGACCATTCGCATTTCGTTTTGAGCATTTCTTTGGTAACTGAAATAGATCTGTTCATGTCCAAAATCGTAAGCGAGCCGACATACCCCTCTTTGAGTTGGCCGTATCTCTGTGCCGAAAACTGATTGAAAAAATTGCCGGGGTTCTGGGAGCAAACTCTCGCAATTTCTTTCGGAGAAAAATTGTGTTCTTTCACTAACCAGGTTGTGAAGGGGCCAAAGGTATCAAGCTGGGGCAAGCCGGAGATGCCATTTTCTTTTTCTTCGATGGTATGCGGAGCATGGTCAGTGGCCAGGAAATCAATCTCACCTCTTCTTAAAGCTTCGATCAAAGCCAGACGGTTTTTTTTAGATTGTCTGATGGGAGGATTCACCTGGAGAAGACTCTTGTTTGGCTCTTTATCAAAATACAAATGGTGGGGAGCAACTTCGACTGTAACATTCGCACCATGTTTTTTGGCATCTATAATTTTCTCCAGAGCCAGAATGGCGGAACAGTGGCAAATTTTCCCGATGAGATTGTATTTTTTAATAAGACGCAAAGCAAAATCCACAGCTGAAATTTCCGCTTCTTTGGGCCGTCGCAGAGCGTGAGTTGATTGATTTTTATTATCTTCTAAAATATTCGGATCTTCGCAATGAAAACTTATATTTTGCCCTTCGTATTTTGCAAGCGCTGTTTCCAATCCTCTAAGTGAAGAAAAAAACAGCTCGCCGATTGATTTTCCCATAAAAACTTTGTAGGGGACTTTTTTTGAGAGAGGCTTGGTATCGGGACCAATACCGGCATATAAGAGCACGGGGACGGGAGATTTTTGAACCAAACTATTTTTTGCAACATAACTTGCGTCGTCTATGGGAGGAGTTGGATTGTTGGGCATATCGGCAAAAGCAACCACTCCGCCGTTTATCGCCGCCTCTCCGGCAGTCTTAAAATCTTCTTTGTAATCCTGTGTATGAATCAC
The DNA here is from genome assembly GCA_001785355.1 of Candidatus Nomurabacteria bacterium RIFCSPHIGHO2_01_FULL_41_71. Taxonomy (GTDB): domain Bacteria; phylum Patescibacteriota; class Minisyncoccia; order Phycocordibacterales; family UBA9973; genus UBA9973. The sequence goes on from MFTQ01000006.1 coordinate 25,478, forward strand.
ATCTTCCCTCGCGTGAACATGCAAATCTATAAATCCCGGGAAAACAAGTTCATCCTTAAAAATAAAATCGGCGTCACCTGTCGGTTCGCCGATTTTATTTATCATTCCGCTTTGGTCAATCTCTATTCGTCCACGGAAAATCTTGTCCATACTTACGATATTACCTTCTATCGTAAGCATAATTTATATATAAATTTAATCTCATACATTGATTAAGATGTTAGCACTTAAAAAAAGAAAGGCAAGTGGAAAACTCCCAAGTTCAATAATCAATTGCAAAACCATAAATTCATTATTTTTTAGACGAATAATAGCAATTAGAGCTGTGGGATCTTTAATCACATATCCTTCAGCAAAAACTTTTCTAAGTTTTGAAAGATTATAGATTGCTATTGCGGGACGCTCATAAACAAGAGCAAACTTAATGGGATTTATAGTTGTCAATTTCGGCTCATGGGTCCCTGGAATTCTCTCTAAAGTTTCTATTCTAATAAAACTCGTAAAAATCTTCAACATGACAAACACTTTGACAACTTGGACATCCGATGTCCAAGTGTTGTCCAGTGGTTAATTTTCTAATTCTTTTATCATTTCTTTTCTTAATTTAATATCTTCCAAAGATTCGACAACAAAATCCTTATATTCTTTTATATTTCTAAATTGTCCCAATATAATATCTGTATTGCAAAGTTTCTCACCTGAAAATTTTCCCAAAAACTCCGGTAGGCTTGATTTACTCAACTTGGACATCCGATGTCCAAGTTGATCATTTCCATTAATATAAGCACTAAGGTGAAGTAAATATTGGTTTGAATCAATATGTTTTGATTTAAACTTGCCTTGGAAAAGAACTCCGCTACGTTTGTGTTTATTATTAAAATATTTTGTATATCCATTACCCAACCTTTGCATGAATTTTTCAATTCCCTTTTCTTGAATAGGTGTAATTAAAAAATGAAAATGATTTGGATTCAGGCAATAAACGATAAATTGCACAAGGGGTTTCTTTTTTTTATTGGCTTCTCTAGATTTTTTCTTAAAAGAAAATTCATATATGCTACCAATTGGTTCTGTTTGATTAAAATCAAATAAACTTTCCCAAAAACGGGACAAGTCTTGTTCGTCCATAAAGATATTTCTCTTGTCGGTTCCGCGATTATAAATATGATAATATTCTCCCACTGTAAATTTTACTTTTCTCATGTCTTAATCATAGCACTTGGACATCGGATGTCTAAGTGCTTGATTTGGATAAAAAAAAGTGTATTATTCAAGTATGTTAATTCCAACAGTCATTGAGAAATCCCAGTTTGGCGAGAGGGCTTATGATATATATTCTCGGCTACTTCGCGAACGGATAATATTTCTTGGCGGGCCCATCGATGATCATACGGCCAACATCATCATCGCCCAACTTTTATTTCTCGAATCTGAAGATCCTAAAAAGGACATCGCGCTTTATGTCAATTCTCCCGGTGGTTCTGTCACTTCCACCATGGCCATTGTGGACACCATGAATCATGTACGTCCGGATATTTCTACTTTCTGCGTGGGTCTCGCTGCTTCTGGAGGAGCTATCATCTTGTCCGCCGGTAAAAAAGGTAAAAGATTCATCCTGCCAAATGCCGAAGTAATGATTCATCAACCCTTGGGTGGAGTGGAGGGCCAGGCGACGGATATCGCCATCACCGCAAAACATATTCTGAAAACTAGAGACAATCTAAATAAACTTCTGGCGAAAAACACCGGCAAGTCCCTAACCCAAATAGAGAAAGATGTGGAAAGAGACTTCTTCATGGACGCCGAAGAAGCTAAAAAGTATGGCCTAATTGACGAAATAGTGACAAAATCAAAAACATCAGTCGCTAAAAACCACGATAATTAAACTTTTTTGTTTATTTACTTACCAAGTCCTATCTATTACGAAAGAACAGATGTTTGGAAAAACTAGACAAATTTTGGGCTGTTTGCTATACTGTAAAAGTTGAATTTTACAAATTTATTGCTTAATTTATAGTTGAGTTTTCAGGAATATTCCATATATTATGAAGTTTTCAAAAGAAAATGCGAGTGAATAAAAAATTGACAAATCTCTTTTTCTGCGAAAAATCCGAGGAGAAATCAAACTCTAAATAAATATAGTGGCGTGTTCTTGCAAGCCGGCTTCACTGGCTTATGAACATATTAATGATAATCTTGATCGGCTTGGGAGTCCTCCTTTTGGGCGCGGGCATAGGATATTATCTGCGCTTGATTATCGCCCTGGGTAAAAAAAGATCTATAGAAATAGATATCAAGCAGATGATGGTGGCCGCCAAGGAAGAAGCCCAGAGAATAGTGGACGAGGCGAAGAAAAAATCAGAGGAACAATTGGGAAATTTAAAAGAGGAAGAAAAGAAAAAAGAGCAAGAATTCAAAGAGACGGAAAAAAGACTTATTAAGAAAGATGAGTTCTTGGACACGCGCCAGGTAGAACTAAACAAAGAAATTGAAGAAGTGAAAATAAAGGTAGAAGATGTAAAGAAAATCCAAGACAGGGTGTTGAAAGTGGAAGAAGAGAAAAGAATCGAACTGGAGCGAGTTTCAAAACTTTCCGAGAACGAGGCTAAAGAAGAATTGCTCCGGGATATAGAAAAGAAATATGAAGAAGATATCCTGATCCGCATTCAAAAAATGGAAAATCAAAACGAAGAAAAATTAGATCGCCGAGCAAAAGATATCTTGGCCACTTCCATCCAGCGACTTGCCTCTTCCACTGCTTCAGAACTCATGACCACTATCGTCTCCATTCCCAACAATGACATTAAGGGTAAAATTATAGGAAAAGAAGGCCGAAATATAAGAGCTTTCGAGCGGGCAGCCGGAGTAGAGCTTATAGTAGATGACACTCCGGGATCCATCGTTATTTCTTCTTTCGATCCGATTCGCCGCCAAGTGGCGCGGCTTGCGCTTGAAAATCTGATCTTGGACGGACGCATCCAGCCAGCCAAGATAGAAGAGTTGGTAGAAAAGGCAAAAGAAGAAATCAATAAGATCATCAAGGAGAAAGGCGAGCAAGCTGTGTATGAATGCGGAATTTTTAATTTCGATCCGAGAATTATTGCCATCCTAGGCAGGCTTTATTTTCGCACCAGCTATGGACAGAATGTGCTTCAACATTCTATAGAGATGGCTCACATCGCCGGGATGATAGCGGAAGAACTCGGCGCCGACGTAGCCATAGCTAAAGCTGGAGCTCTGGTTCATGACATTGGAAAAGCTTTAGACCATGAGGTGCAAGGAACCCATATAGAGATCGGCATCCGAATACTTCAAAAATTCGGAGCGGATGAACGCATCATTACCGCTATGAAATCGCATCATGAGGATTATCCCTATGAAACAATTGAAGCGGTGATCGTGCAAACAGCAGACGCTATCTCCGGCGGACGACCTGGAGCCAGGCGCGACAGCGTGGAAAATTATCTAAAACGCTTGCAAGAACTTGAGGCCCTGGTAAATGCTTTTTCCGGAGTAGAGAAATCATACGCATTGCAAGCCGGCCGCGAAATCCGCATTTTTGTCACTCCAGACAAAATTTCTGACACGGAAGCAAAGCTCTTGGCTCACGATGTCGCCACAAAAATAGAACAAGAACTAAAATATCCGGGAGAAATAAAAGTTACCTTAATTAGAGAAACAAGAGTGATAGAATACGCCCGGTAGTTGCTCTAAAAAAACCCTTGATATATAATGGTTGAGTATCAAATATAAGGGTTAATTGGTCGAATGTATTATAAAAATAACTTAAAAATATATGAATAAACAAGGATTGGCTGATTGGGTACACGGAAAACTCGGCGGCACAAAAGTACAAGCCGAAGAAGTCGTTGACGGAATATTCGGAGCCATCATCGACACTTTGAAAAAAGGCGGCGAGGTTTCAGTCGCTGGTTTTGGTATTTTCTCGGTAAAATCAAGAGCAGCCAGAATGGCTCGCAATCCGAAGACCGGAGAGCAAGTCAAGGTGGCCGCAAAGAAAGTTCCAAAATTCAGACCGGCAAAAGCTCTGAAGGACACCGTAGCGTAAATTTATTATTCAAATATAAAACAAAAATCCGCCGATATGGCGGATTTTTGTTTTTAGTATTTTCTTATAACTGCCTTAAGCTTCCCTATCACATTAAGGCTTTGTCTTGGGTAAATCGGCTTGTAATTTTTATTAGCGGGTTCGAGCCAGACTTTGTCGTTCTTTTCTTTAAAATATTTCATGGTGTATTCCCCATCTACTTCAGCAATCACTATTTCACCGTCTCGAGCCTTGTTGCACTTTTCCACCAGAATCATATCCCCTTTTTCTATGTGTGCTTCTATCATGGAATCTCCTTCCACTTCAAGCATATAGGTAAGATCCTTTTTACCGATGAGCATATCGTCTAGACTTACAGTATTAAGAAGTTCTTCCTCGGCACTGGCCGGTAAGCCGGCGGTGACAAAACCGAGTATCGGCACTTCACCAAAAGATTTGGCAGGCACTAGCCTGCCTAAATGATCTTTGGCAACCAGATTGGCATCAATTAATTTCTTTACCAGTTTGAAAACAGCATTCTTGGATTTGAAATCAAAAAGTTTCATCATCTCGGAATAAGTGGGCATCCTTCTGTTCCCGGAGAAAAAAGATTCAAGCTTGGATTGATATTCGTTTTTCATTATTTAGACAGAGAGAAAAGTCGGAAAAAGCCGGCGGAAAAAACTTCGACGTTCATAAAAACGAATCTTGCGAAGAAGAAGCTTGTGGTTTCGAGCTTCTTTCAAATAATCTTCGCCCTTAATAATCTTCCGATCAATAATCTTGTTAATCCTTTGAATTTCCTTCTCTATTGTTTTTAAATATTGTTTTTGGGACATAAATTTATGTTAATTAAACTACTAAATAACCGACCTAAATAGTATAAGTGAACGAACGTTCACCTGTCAACCACCACCCTGTGGATAACTTTTGCTTCGCGCCTTGACCAGGTCAAGGCAAATATTTTAACTTATATTTCTGCGATAGCGGATTTATAAGTTTCTTACAGATTTATTTACAGATTTACTTTCGGCCGATATTGAATAGCTTCTAAAATATGATTCGCCTGCACATCTTCAGAATTCTCAAGATCGGCGATGGTGCGGGCAATTTTGATTATGCGGTGATAGGCGCGAGCAGAGAGACCGAGACGCTCGGCGCTGTCGTCCAAGAGGTCGCGGACTTCTTTTGTTAATTTCACAATACCGGACAAATCTTTCACATTCATCTCACTGTTAGTGCTGATATCTCGCCCCAATTTCCCAAATCTATTTTTTTGAATCGCTCGAGCCCGCAAAACTCTTTCTTTTATTTTTTCGCTTTTTTCGCCTGTCCCTTCTCCTCCCAATTTTTTGTAATCTACATTCCCGACCGAAACCCAAAGATCAATCCGATCCATAATCGGCCCGGACAATTTTCTTTTGTATCTGTCCAAATCGGACGGCTTGCAAATACAAGCTTTTGTTTTTAATCCGGCATTCCCGCACGGACAAGGATTCATAGCCGCCACTAAAATAAAATTGGACGGGAAAATGGCGGAACTTTTGGCTCGCGAAATTGAAACAATATTGTCTTCCAGCGGTTGACGCAAGGACTCAATCACTCTTTTTTCAAATTCAGGAAATTCATCCAGAAAAAGCACTCCTCGGTGCGCCAACGTCACTTCTCCTGGCTTTGGAAAAGTTCCGCCACCGATAATAGAAACATAAGAAGCGGTGTGATGCGGAGCGCGAAACGGAGGGAGACAAACCAACTCGCCTCGGGTATTGCCGACCACCGAATGAATACCGGTTATTTCTAAAACCTCTTCGGTAGCCAAATCGGGTAACAATCCGGAAAACACCCGCGCCAGCATGGTTTTTCCGGTACCGGGCGGACCGTACATGGCGATATTGTGTCCGCCGGCCGCCGCAATCTCCAATCCGCGCTTGGCGCCTTCTTGCCCGCGAATATCGGCAAAATCTCCCCCCTTTATTTCTTTTTTATAGTTTATTTTTGTTTTTGGTTGAATAGAAATTTTTTTAACTTTTTTCCCCAACTTTTCGCTAAGCTTATTGCTAAACTCATCGAGATGCTCTATCACTTCTCTTAAACTCCCAGCTCCAAAAACCGCTATGCCCTCCACCAGAGCCGCTTCGGCTGCGTTTTCTTTGGGTAAATATATTTCTTCAAAACCCATTCTTTTCGCTTCTTGAGCTAGCGGTAGCGCTCCTCTGATACTGCGAAGCATGCCGTCAAGTCCCAGTTCTCCCAGAAAAATTTTTTTCTCTGAATCAAATTTAATTTCGCCAGCCGAAAGAAGATAAGCCACGGCAATGGCCAAATCAAAAAACGGCCCTTCTTTTTTTAAGTCCGCCGGCGAAAGTGAAACGGTTATTTTTTGATTTTTTGCTTTGGGAGATTTGAAACCGGAATTTTTTATGGCCCCGCTCACTCGATCTTTTGATTCGTCCACCGCCTTATCCGGCAAACCCACCACACTGAAAGCATGCAGACCTTTAGACAAATCTACTTCTATCGTTACAATGGTTCCTTTCAACAAATTAACTTGGACTGAATATACTTTTGCGAAAGACATATTAATTTTCCAAATGTTTCTTGCAGGTGCGAGCGGCCGGATTAGCTTCCAGTCGGTCCATTTCTATGTTTTTCTTGCACACCACGCATCTTCCGAAAGATTCTTTGTTTATATCCTTTAAGGCTTTCAAGATGTTCTGCAGTCTCGGCTCAAGCGATCTGATCATCGAACTTTTTGATTCGAAATCCTCAAATCTGTCCGCCGCGTCATTTTGGTCCGGTTCCGGGTGATCCGTCTCTTCCGGAGTAGCTTCCCACTCGCCTGTTTCAGAATTGAGCTTACCCATATCACGAAGTTCCCCCAATAACGTATCTCTCTCCATTTCTAATTTTTCTTTAATTTTTTTCTTGTCTAACATGGCAATATAATAGCATTTCGTGCTAGAATAGCAAAATGGACCGCAAATCTAAGTACCTGATCGGGGCGTTGGTTATCCTGATCCTGGCCTCGATAGTACTGACTTATAAAAGATCTTTCGTGGACAAAAACTACGAGATCATAAACGAAGAGGAAGAACTGGAATAGGCCATGTCTAACTGGTTTCTAGTAGCTCTAATAGCCCCGCTTCTTTGGAGTATTGTCAATCATATTGACAAGTACATGCTGTCTAAATACTTAAAGGATCGCGGCGTAGGCGCTCTTCTTATTTTCTCTGCACTTGCTTCAGCAGTGATCCTGCCATTCATTCTTTTTTTCTATTTTGACCAACTTTTCAACCTGAGAATATTGGATCTTTTGACCCTGGTTCTAGTGGGCTTCCTGAGCGTGCTCGCTTTTTATTTCTATCTTAGGGGTATGGACGAAGAAGAAGCCTCGATAGTTATACCGCTCTTTCAGCTTATCCCCGTCTTCGGGTATTTCATGGGCTATTTCATCTTGGGCGAGTCGCTCAATACTGCTCAGATTTTTTCTTCCCTGCTAGTTATAAGCGGAATAATTATTCTAGCCATAGAAATAGACGTAGATAATAAAGTTACCATAAAAGGACGCGTGTTGGCTCTTGTCATGGCTTCGTCTTTTTTCTTTGCCCTTCATGATACTCTCTTCAAGAAAGTGGCGCTTACCGAGAGTTTCGTTACCGCGGTATTTTGGCAATATGTCAGTTTGACGATTGTTGGTCTACTGATTCTTGCTTTGATAAAAAAATATAGGGAAGATTTTTTTTCTATGTTCCGACAGATGGGCGGCAAATTACTTTCGTTCAATATCATGAGCGAACTCTTGTATATTGTGGGAAATTTGGCAAATAATTTTGCGACTCTTCTTGCCCCGGTCGCGGTGGTCCTAGTGGTTTCTAGCTATCAGCCGCTTTTCGTATTCATCATAGGGATAGTACTCACTATATTTTTGCCGCACGTCGCGATGGAGAAAATTTCCACAAAACACTTATTTCATAAAAGCTTCTCTATCTTGATCATCATCATTGGCAGCTATTTCCTTTATTATTCTTCCCATTACTGATTTTTTTGTGTAATATATGAACATGCAACTTTGTCCTTGGGAAGATGCGTTATACTTTGTATATTCCAGTAATATCCCTACTCTATTTTTCTACTCTCACCTTCCGGCTATCATCGTAGCCCTACTGGTAGGATTTTTAGTGTTTAAAAAAAGCAACATATCTAATTTGGGAACAGCCCTTTTACTTATTGTTCTTCTTTTCTCTGCTTGGTCTATTTTTGACCTTATCTTGTGGGCCACCAACCGCCCAGACATAGTCATATTCTTCTGGTCAATGCAGGTGCTAATCGAGCCCCTTATATACCTTCTGGGCCTCTACCTGACCTATGTATTCATAAAGAGAACAGATATGTCCTTTAAACAAAAGTTTGCCATAGCCGCGCTCTATGTTCCTGTGGTGCTCTTGCTCCCGACAACGCTCAACCTCTCGGGGGTAAATCTCGCCGACTGCACGGCAATCGAGGGCCCCATTGCCCAATACTTTACTTACGCTCTGGAGTTAGCATTCATTATTTCGATTTTCGTAGTCACAGACCGCGAATACCGGAAAAATTCCGACCCGCAAAAGAAAAAGGAGGCACTTACCTTTGGCTTGGGTATGGTGGTCTTCCTGCTTGCCTTCTCCTGGGGTAATCTGATCGGAAGCTTTACCGAAAACTGGACGCTGGCCCAGGCGGGGCTGATCGGCATGCCTATATTCACGGCCTTCCTGGCCTATCTTATCGTGAGATTTCACAGCTTTAACATGAAACTTTTCGGAGCACAAGTGCTTGTTTTTGCCCTTGGATTTTTAGTTCTTGGAATTATTTTTATTCGCTCTATTGAAAATGTTAGATTAGTTGTAGCAGTTACACTATTACTTATATTTATTATTGGAAGTGTTTTAATAAGAGGGATCAAAAAAGAAATAGAGCAAAGGGAAGAACTGGCAAAACTTAATATTGACCTACAAAACCTATTGAAGCAGAGAGAAAGCTTGGTGCATCTGATTACTCATAAAATTAAAGGTTCATTTACCTACACCAAAGTTCTTTTTGCAGGAATGCTGGACGGTACTTTCGGCGATATATCTCCGGAGATAAAAAAAAGATCCGAGCAGGGCATGGAGTTTAATAATGCCGGTTTGCGAACGGTGGATTTGGTTTTGAATGTCGCCAATATGCAGAGCGGAACTATTAAATACGAAATGAAACCCGTGGATTTCAGAAACCTTGTGGCCGCATCCATAGGCGAGAAAAAAATAGAAGCGGAAAAGAAAGGACTAGCTATGGAAGGCAAATTTGAAGGAGGAACATTTTCAGTTTTAGGAGACGCATTCTGGTTGAAAGAATCAGTAAACAACCTTATAGAAAACTCGATCAAATACACCAAAGAAGGTGGAATAACGGTCACGCTTGAACACACCAAAGAAAACAAAATATTGTTATCGGTAAAGGACACCGGCATAGGCATCGCCCCCGAAGACAAAGAACACCTGTTCACCGAAGGCGGACGAGGTAAGGAATCGGTAAAGATGAACGTGGATTCTACTGGCTATGGACTGTATTCAGTCAAGCTTATTATCGAAGCGCATGAGGGCCGAGTCTGGGGAAATTCCGAAGGTCCGGGCCGCGGTTCCCAATTCTATATTGAGCTGAATCCTACAAGTTGATTACTTCTTGAGCTTGCTACCGGAGAGACGCAGAATAATCTCGCGCGCGACTTTGGAATCGCTGGCGATTATCACAGAAGTGTCATCGGCAAAAACATACATAAGAACTTCTTCTCCTTCTTTGTCATATAAAATGCGAGCGTTTTTATTGTCGACAAATCCGTTTTCGAAATCTTTAGTAAATAAATAATTCGTCTCCGACGAGATTTCTATCCCGAATAAATCATGCAGATTAAAAAGAATTTTATTCTCCCAAGAACGCAAGGATTCAAAAATATCGGAGAAAGACCGAACTTTCAGAAGTAAAAAGAAATTTTCTCCAGTCTTTACTCCCGCTTGATTTGTCGATCCCATCATAAAATGATCACTGACAAATGCCACCTCTGGAAGAACCAGATTGGCTTCCAGTAAAGCGATAAACTCCCGAAGACCCACAATACTGCCCCCTCTCGCAAGATAAATTCCTTCCAAGCCTCCGGGGTTAACGGCGCTTTTTTTTGCTTTTAAAATAAGATTTTTGACAATCTCGGCCTTTCCAAGCTCGCCAGTTTCCAAAAAAGAGTTTTTGTCGCCCGAAATAATCGGCGTAAATTCCGGATCAATCGGCACGGTGCGAAGATCTCTCTTTAAAAGAAAAAATAAAAACGTGGCCAAGGCCGCGAAAACAAAAAAAGTGCTTATGAACATATAAATTTTATTTTGTCTCGACTCCGGAGAAAAATTTTTCTTGTTTATTTCTCTTTCTTCCGCCTCGTGAATTATTTTCTTGATTAATCCTTCCCGATCATCCTCAATCACCCGAGCCATATCTTCGGCGTAAGTCTCCACAATTTTAGTTTGTAAATTGTTATCTTTTTCCATGATGGTTTATTCTATCATTTCTTGTAACATTTGAGTATTTCCGACTTGTGCTAGTTGTGCTAGGTCTTGCCTAGCACAAAAAAATTAACAACGTAAAATATAAGAAATATTATTGAGACTTCTTAAAAAAATTACTATCCGCTTCCTTGATAGACAGGGCTACCCGGCCGCGCTCGGGATCCACGCTTAAAACTTTTACCGGCACGATCATCCCTTCTTTTATTATATCCGAAACTCTTTCCACCCGGAAAGGCGCGATCTCGGAGATATGCACCATGCCATCGGTAAAGGCATTAAGCTTGACAAAAGCTCCAAATTCGGCAATTTTTACGACTTTACCTTTCATCGTTTCTCCAGCCTTAAATTCATGGGTCATCTCAAGCACGATTTCCTTGGCCTTTTCCGCCGAACCATTTTTACCGGTCAGATAAACCGTCCCGTCATCTTCAATCGTCACTTCCGCACCAGATTTTTCTTTTATCTCTTTGATGGTCTTGCCCCCGCTGCCTATTATCATTCCTATCTGGTCGGGCTTAATTTTTATAATTAATATTTTCGGAGCATTCGGAGAAATTTCAGCTCTAGGAGCCGAAATTTCTTTTTCAATTCTGTCAATAATGGCAATTCGCGCGCTCTTAGACTGCCTCATTGCCTCGCCTAATATTTTGATCGGCACACCCTCCACTTTTACGTCGAGTTGAATAGCTGTTATCCCTTTTCTCGTTCCTGCGATTTTAAAATCCATATCGCCGTGATGATCTTCGGGTCCTTGAATGTCTGTAAGTATTTTATATCTGGGCTCATTATTAATTTTTAATTTTTTATCTTTAAATTCTTCTATCATCAACCCCATGGCAATGCCGGCGACAGGCGCCGCAATTGGCACTCCGCCATCCATCAGCGCGAGAGTGGAAGCGCAAATAGATGCCTGCGATGTGGAACCATTTGAAGCCATTGATTCAGAGACGACCCGTATGGTATAGGGAAAATCTAAAACGCTGGGCAACACCATCGCGAGCGCCTTCTCCGCCAAAGCACCGTGTCCCACTTCGCGGCGATTGGTGAACCCGGCTCGCCCTGTTTCACCGGCAGAATAAGGTGGAAAATTGTAGTGATGCATAAATCTTTTTTCGTTTTTAATCTGCATGCCATCAATCATATGCCTATCTTCCGGCCCGCCGAGTGTCAAAACCGAAAGCACATGCGTTCCTCCACGATAAAAAATTCCGGAACCATGAAGAATAGAAGAAAGTCCTCCCGCCTGTGCGTATAGATCACGCACTTCGTCCATCTTTCTCCCATCCGCGCGTTTATTTTCTTCAATCGCTTTTTTGTGCAAAATATCATTTTCCGTGTCATCAAATAAATTATCTTCCAGAGAAAAATCTTCTCTAGCTTTATATTTTTCAGCAACCATTTTATTCCAAACATTATGCAGTTCGTCAATCTCCTTTTTGCCAGGACCTGAAAAGATCGCCGCCTCTATTTTTGGCAAAATATTCTCATGGAATAATTTCACGGACTCTGGGTTTATTTCCTCTTTTTCTATAATTCTTTTTTCTTTGCTTATTTCAAGTACGATTTTCTTCTGAAAATCTTCCAATTTGCTTATCTCCTCGCTCGCTCGAATGAGCGCTTTTTCTAATTCTTCTTCCTTATTCTGATGCGCCGAAGCTTCAATCATATTGATATTCCCATTTTTCCCGCAGACAATCATATCAAATTGATACTGCGAATCATCCTGGCGCAAAGTATCGCTAGGATTTATCACGAAATCTTGGTTGTTATATTTCCCGATACGAATCGCGCCTATCGGCCCATTCCAAGAAATATCGGAAACAGAAAGAGCCAGCGAAGCGGCGTTAATTGCCAAAACAACCGAATCATTGTCGTCCACAGAAAGCACAGTCACTATCACCTGCACTGCATGGCGAATAGAATGGTCGAAAAGAGGACGAAGCGTCCGATCAATAACCCGGCTGGCGAGAATCGCGTCCTCGGAAGGCTTGCCCTCTCTCTTCACAAATCGAGAGCCGGAAATTTTCCCGGCCGCGTAAAATTTCTCCAGATAGTCTACCGTCAAATTAAAATATCCCAGACCTTTTTGCGAATCTCGGGACATGCAAGCGGTAGCGAGCACCACTGTCTCGCCGTATTTAAGCATCACCGAGCCGTGCGCCTGCTCCGCCAAATCAGTAAAAATAGCAGTTAAAGTTTTTCCTCCAATTTCCAAATTGTATTCTTTTTTTTGCATGCTTGTCTCGCCGTAGCTTATTAAGCGAAGGCGGATATTTTAGGTTCGTACCCAGACTACAGCATTGTTTCATTTTTTTGAAACACTACTTTGTGTCTGGGAGCGACCCCCGATTAACTGGTAATTTAGTCTCATACTAGCATTTTTATTCCAAAAAGCAAGAAAATTTGCGTTTGAATTATAAAAAGATATAATTAAAAAATGATAGAGAGGAAAAAATCAATGGAACAAAATCCTAAATATGTCAATATTGATGTGGACACAAAAGAAGAAGCATTGGAAATAGTAAAGGCTTTTTGGAAAGGACGCATCTCATCACCTGGTTACTATGAACAACTTTGTGAAACAAGATCATTCCTTAAGGAATATACTGAAGGAGATAGAACAGCTATCTATGAATCTCCTAAAGTCAAAGGGAAATCAAGGGTTTTTATTTCTGGTAATGGCGGTCCTATCTCAGATAAAGGCTGGAATTGGCTAAAAAATAGCGGTTATAATCTATTAACATAATTACGATTTTTTGATTTTTAAATTTTTTTCTTCTCTTTCTAAATTACTAGGCAAGACCTAGCACAATTTTTTTTACCTCCCCCCGATCAAATATTTTCTCGGATTCTCGGAGAGGTCCACGAAGTCGTCCACCGCTTCGCGAAGTTTGCCGGAAGTAGACTGACCAAAAGAAACCACCTCCACCTGCAATCCTATAGTTTGCAAATAATAAACCAAAGGAATAAAATCGCCATCGCCGGAAACTATCACCACGCTGTCGAGTCGAGAAGACATTTTTATGGCGTCCACCGCGAGCCCCACATCCCAATCGGCTTTTTTTGTCCCGCCGGCAAAAATTTGCAAATCTTTTGTCTTAGTTTCAATACCAAGCTTTTGCAATGCTTCAAAAAAGTTTTTCTCGTCTCCGGCTTCAGTGGCGATGACATAAGCCACCGCCCGCACCAGCTTCCGGCCCGCCACCGCGTCTTTTAAAACCGCGCCAAAATTCACTCGCGCTTTGTAAAGATTGCGCGCCGAGTGATATAAATTTTGAGTATCAATGAAAACTCCGACCCTTTGCTCTTTGTGTTTGATTACGGACATGATTGTAATAGAATTTTAAACTTCTCTTTATACCAATTCCAATTTTTTAATCAGCGCATTGTAACGAGTTTTGTTTTTACGCTCCAAGTATTTCAGGTAAGTACGCCTATCGGCTACCATCTTGATGAGCCCCCGGCGGGAATGATTGTCTTTCTTGTGTTTTTTTAAATGCTTCGCCAATTCGTCGATCTGAGCGGAGATCACGGCTACCTGCACTTCTGGCGAACCAGTATCTTTTTCGTGAACCTGATGTTTCTTAATAACTACTTGTTTTTTCTTAGTTGCTAGCATGGGAATAGTATGGCACAAAACCGTAAAAATTGCAAATTGGGATCGATTTTAAACATAATTTAAATATCTACTATCTAGACGACCGGCAGTATAGTAGACAATTTAAACTCGGTTGAAATAAGAAACCGCCTGTAGAAGCTCGGCTCCTTAACAAGCGGCATATTCACGCTTTCTCCACCATTATCCCCTTTTCTGCCAACTTCTGGATATCTTCGTCTTCCCCGTCAAAGATATCCAGAAATGGCTTTGACATGTCATTAATGACTATCACTTTCCCGAGACAAAACGTAGTTATGGCCAGAACCATATCCAGGCCCATCTTCCCGCGAGTCGATAAAATCTTCACACGCATGGCTACACCTCCAAAAAAATTGATAGCATGTATATATATATGTCAATTTTTTAAAATACCGATGTCGCACAACCCCGAACGAAAGCCCTCGGCTTCATACGGGGCGGGTGTTTGGTATAATGTTGAGATGGCATCCGAAATTGACAGATTAAAACGCGAATTTTTGGAATATTTGGAAATAGAAAAAGGTTCAGCCAGAAAAACCCTTGAGAATTACGAGCATTATCTCAATCGTTTTTTTGAGCGCGCAAAAATAAAAACTCCGGCCGATATTACGGACTCCGCCGTGCGTGAATTCCGATTATGGCTCAATCGCCAGCCCGGCAATAAAAAAAAAGATTTGAAAGAAACAATGTCCAAAAAAACCCAGAATTACCACTTAATCGCCCTTAGGATATTTCTCAAATACCTCGGCAAAAGAGACATTGAGTCTATGTCCGCCGATCGGATAGAATTGGCTAAAATTCCGGAGAGATCTATAGATCTCATCACTGAAGAAGAGCTCGTACGGCTACTGGAAGCCCCAAAAGGCAATGATATAAAAACTCTTCGGGATAAAGCGATATTGGAATTTCTATTCTCCACCGGACTGCGCGTTTCCGAACTCTGTTCTCTCCCCCGAGACATCAATCCTGCATCTCTCGAGCTCTCTGTGCGCGGTAAAGGAGGCAAAGTGCGAGTAGTCTTCATCTCCGAACGGGCAAGAACTGCCCTAAAAAAATATTTGGATGCCAGAAAGGATATGGGAGAAGGATTGTTTGTGCGACTTGAAACCCGAGAGGTTGCTCCTCAAGTGAAACATAAAAAATATACCGGTAAAGAATACGGCAACTTGGACAGGCAATCAGTGGAAAGAATCGTAAGGCATTATGCAATCAAGGCCGGCATAGCCAAGAAGGTGACTCCTCACGTTATTCGACATTGCTTCGCCACCGACCTCCTCTCAAACGGCGCGGATATCCGTTCGGTGCAGGCTATGCTCGGACACTCCAATATCGCCACCACGCAAATTTACACCCATGTTACAGACAAAGCCCTGCGGGAAATTCATAAAAGGTTTCATAATAAAAAATAACATGCGTATCATTTCATGGAATGTGAATGGCATAAGAGCAATAAACAAAAAAGGGTTTTTCGCGCCTTTTGTAAAAAAATATAACCCTGATATTTTATGCCTGCAGGAGACTAAAGCCGAGCGGCATCAAAGCGAAGTAGATCTGCCGGAATATGAAGAGTATTGGAATTCAGCCGAGCGCAAAGGATACAGCGGCACAGCGATTTTTTCAAAGAAAAATTCGAAACAAAAAATACTGTCGGCAACACTGGATATTCCAAATAAAATCGCGAAAAAATATAATTTGGCGGATGACGGCTACGGCAACCCAAATACCGAAGGTCGAGTGCTGACTCTCGAGTTCAAAGATTTTTATATAGTAAGTGTCTACACTCCAAATGCCAAAGATGATCTCTCTCGCATTCTCCTGCGGCACAAACAATGGGACCCAGCTTTTTTGGAATATATGGAAACACTCGACAAAAAAAAGCCCGTCATTTTTTGCGGCGACTTGAATGTGGCGCATACCCCCGATGACCTCGCCCGACCGAAAGAGAACGAAGATAAGAAAGGATTTACAAACGAGGAACGCGAAGGAATCGATAAAATCATAGAAGCTGGTTTTGTGGATACTTTTCGCATTTTTACAAAAGGTAACGAACATTACACCTGGTGGAGCCACTTTTCAAATGCCAGAGTCCGAAACATCGGCTGGAGAATAGATTATATCTTCGCAAGCAAAAAACTGACGAAAAAAATAAAATCCGCCGAAATTCTCCCGGAGGTTCTGGGTTCCGACCACTGCCCGGTGATGATAGAAATATAAATAAGTGTCTGTAGACGTCTGTCTGTAGACGTCCGACGTCTACAAGATCAATCATCATTGAAATCAAAACTTGCTTCCTCTTTTTCATCGATTTTTAAAGATTTTTTACCTCTATTTTCTCGCACTATGTCAACCATCTCTATCCCGTGTTTGAAAAAATTTTTATAACCACCAAACCATTTTAAAAATTTGTTTCCCTCTTTGGGATTTATTAAATAAAAATTGCCTGTCCTATACTCTTCTTCGCTACTGCGTACCAATTTTAATTTATTTTTGGAAATATTATGCACTTTATAATTCCACATCACATAGGCAAAAAGCATTTCAAAATAATTCTCTTTTTCGGCGTAATTTGATTTAAATTTACCTTGAAGTAACGATCCGCTGCGATCATTTTTATCGTTAAAGTATCTCGTATACCCTCCTTGCAATCGTTTCATAAATTCGCTAATACCTTCGTCAATTTCTTGTTTCAAAATAAAATGAAAATGATTTGGATTAAGACAATATTCAACAAAAGAAACAAGCCGCTCTTTATTAGACACTTGTAGACGTCGGACGTCTACAAATTGTTTTTGCTCACGTAGAGCCAATTCCAAACTCCCCACAGCATCTTTATAGGCAAACAACTTCATGCATAATAAGAATCTTTCAATATCTTTTTCGTTCATGAAAATATCACGCTTATCAACACCTCTATTGTAAATATGAAAATAAGAACCGGTAATGAAAGGATGTTTCCTCATGCGGAAAGTATATCATTGTAGACGTCCGACGTCTACAATTGGCAAGGCTCGGCCACTTGTCCGGTATTAATGGAAATATGGTATAATTTCATCATGTCCCACACCAGACTAGATCAGCTTTCGGACGGAATATTCGCTATCGTGATGACGCTGCTTGTCTTTGAGATTAGAATTCCGGATGCCGTCCACATAGCAAGCAATCAGGAGCTGTGGTTCGTACTAAAGAATCTCGGCACATACTTCGCAAGCTACGTTCTCTCTTTCGCCCTTTTATTCACCTATTGGCGAGCGCACCATTTCTTCGTTTCCATTTATGCCAAAAACATAGACACCGCCCTCACCAACATAAACGCTCTTTTCTTTCTCTTGATCGCTCTGATCCCCTTCTCTTCTTCACTCCTCGGCAGATGGAGCGAGTATGAGTTGGCTATCGCCGTCTTTGGCGTACACATCATCATGATCGGCATGGCCCTGTATGCCATGAGAAACTACGTATTATATTCCCCGCACATAAAGAATCCAGAGATAACTCCCAGAGAAATTCATGGCTCGACGGTGCGTACCTTGGTGCCGGTGGTCTTTGCCCTGATCGCCATTCCGCTTAGTTTCATAAATACCCAAGTCTCCCTAGTTCTCTTCACTTTGGCCGTTCTTTTCAACCTCTCCGCCTGGAGTACCAAGCTTTTTGAAAAAATTTTTAAGTATTAAGTTATATTATTGTAGACGTCGGACGTCTACAATTTAGTGTAAAAATCTATGAAAAAAATCTGCAAAAATTGTAAAAAGGATTTTGAGGTACGAAAAGAGGATCTGATTTTCTATGACCAAATAAAAGTTCCGCCGCCCCTTATGTGTCCGGACTGCCGGATGCAGAGACGTATATCTTTTCGAAACGAACGCACGCTCTACCGCCGACCGTGCGACAAATGCGGGAAAAATGGAATTTCCCTTTATGCTTCGGGCACACTTTTTCCTGTCTACTGCCATACTTGTTGGTGGGGCGACAGTTGGAACCCGACGAGCTACGGAATGAAATACGATCCGGCCCGGCCGTTCATGGGACAGTTCGCGGAACTAAAAAACAAAGTACCGAGAGTAAGGCTCCTCTCCATCAATAGTATTAACTCGGAGTATGAAAATAATTCTTCGGAAAACAAGAATTGTTATCTGATTTTTGCCGCCGAAAATAACGAAGACTGTCTATATGGTCGGCTAGTACAGCACTGCAAAAATTCCATGGACTGCGCTTTTCTCTATGACTCGGAGCTCTGCTACGAATGCGTGGACACTCGCAAGAGTTTTAAGTGTCTCTACGGCGAGCGTTTGCAGGAATGTGTGGATACTTTTTTTTCTTTCGACATGCGTAATTGCCAAAATTGTATTTTTTGCGTCAATGGACGAAATTTAAGATACCAAATTTACAATAGATCTTGTACCAAGGAAGAATTCAAAAAGAAAAAAGCGGAAATTTTCAAAGATTACGCTTCCATCGAAAAAGCCAAAGAAGAATTCAATCGCCTGCGCTCCGGGGCGCTGGTTAAATACGCTTTCGCCACTAAGTGCGTAAACGCCACCGGAGACTATATGTATAATTGCCATGACGGCGCGCGGATTTTTGATGTTTCAAACGCAAAAAATTGCTCCTATGTCGCGGATGCGGAGGACCCGATCGATTGCCAGGACGTGAATAACCACTATTTTAAGGGCGAACGCTGTTACAACGTAATGGGCGCGCTTCAAGATACGAACTGCATCGGAATAATTTTCAGTTTCTATTGCAACAACGTGTATTATTCGGACTCTTGCCGCAATTGCTCGGACTGTTTCGGCTGTGTTGCGCTCAATAATAAGAAATATTGCATCTTGAATAAAGAGTACCCAAAAGAGGAGTATGAAAAAATAAAAAACGAGATTACGGAGGAGATGAAAAGAATCGGGATTTACGGTGAATACTTCCCCGCCGAGCTCTCTCCCTATCCTTACAACGACACACTAGCGCAAGAATATTTCCCGATGACGGAAAAAGAGGCTAAAGAAAAAGGTTTCAACTGGCAGACGGAGACGAGTGGCACTTACGGTAAGGAAACAATAAAAGAAGAAAACATGCCGGAGACTGCAGAAGAAGTGAATGAAGAAATTTTAAAAGAAATTTTGGTTTGTAAAGATTGTAAAAAGAATTTCCGCATTACGAAATCCGAATTGGATTTCTATAAAAGAATGAATATTCCCCCACCCCGCAAAGATTTTGAATGCCGGCACCAGGATCGCATGAAAAAAAGAAATCCGCGCAAACTCTGGCATCGCGCTTGCATGTGTAAAAAAACCAACCATCCCCATCACTTGGACATCGAATGTCCAAGTGGATGTCCAAACAAGTTCGAAACCTCATACAGAGACGACCGTCCGGAAATGGTGTATTGCGAACAATGCTATCAGCAGGAAATTTCTTAAAAAATAATTTAGCATCAGTATGCGATCGCTTCTTAATGCTAAAATTATCAAAAGAGTATTGTAAACTAAGGGTTTTTTCTCACTCCATGTTTGGTGTGTAATTTCTCCACTTCTTCCTCTTCCAGTTCTTCTTTTTTTTCTTTTCCGCGCTCGCCGAGCGCTTTGAGCTCCGCGTCGCCGAGAATATTTAGAGACTTTACTAGTTCGGAGAGATGTTCCACCGTATTTTTCTCGGGCGCATCCAGCACTTCTTCTAGAAGCGCGTGAAGAATCCAACCCATGCGCGGTCCGGGGCTAATCCCAAGTTTCTCTATCATATATCCTCCATTAATCTTAAGCTGTCCCACCGAAATAGGATCCCGTAAGGCCTCCTCGATCATGGCAAAGTATTTACGCAGACGATACGGCGCTTCTTTTTTTCTCATTCCCACCCGATCGCATTCTCTCACTTTCATTAAAAGCCAAATATTTTCTACTCCGACTTTGGCAATGATTCTCCTTACGGCAGACAGAGTAATCAGCTCCGTATCGGAAAAAAACATGTGATTGCGCACCAGCTTCTTTACCAAATCAATTTCTTTTTTAGGGAATTTCAATCGTTCCATAATTTTTTCCGCTATTCGCGCGCCGATAACCTCATGACCGTAGAAAGTGTATTTTTTCTTTCCTGCCCCCTCGGCCAGCCTCCTAGACCTCGGCTTTCCGATATCATGAAAAAGCGCCGCAATCCTTATTTCCAAAGACCAATTTTGGTTGGCGGCATGTTGGAGCGCATGAAGCAAATGATTCCAAACATCATAAATGTGTTCACCGGACTGCTCGCACCCTATCCCCTCCTCAAGCTCCGGAATTATATTTTTTATAAGACCGAATTTTTGCAACATCACAATCCCCGCGCTCGGATTTTTCGACATAATTATT
>MFTQ01000007.1 GCA_001785355.1 Candidatus Nomurabacteria bacterium RIFCSPHIGHO2_01_FULL_41_71
GTTTTTGCACACGCGAGTCCGCGAGCGTGTCCGAGGCGCGCATCATTGGTCGTCAGGATTCAATTCAAAATACATTCGAACTTCGTTCAATATACACCGCCAATTGGGAAATGTCTTTATTGGCTCGCCCTCTGTGAGGGCTCGCCAGCCGTTTTTCGGGGAAATTTCAAGCCGTTTTGAATTCAGTAAGGCTAGAAGTGGGCTTTTTGAATTTTTATTGCTCAAATTTCAAATTGATGATTTAATGAAATAACCCATGAAAGTTTTTAGAAATGGTTTAGTGACAGGGTTAATTTTACAGCTAACCATAGGTCGTGAAAGGGAGTTTATTAAAAGCGATATTTAAGTTTGGAGAAAAAGATGTAGTTTTAGATAAAGAAGTAAATATTGTTAACGAGCCATAAAAATATGAACGAAAAATTACCTTTAGGAAAATATGAAAATTACAAAGGAAATCAATATGAAGTTATTGGTGTTGCGAAACATAGCGAAACCTTAGAAGAATTAGTAGTTTATTGCGCTTTATATGGCGAACATGGTTTATGGGTTAGGCCATTGAAAATGTTTTTAGAAACAGTAGAAGTTGAGAACAAGAAAATTCCAAGATTTAAATTTATTGGAAATTAGAAAAGAATTTGCCGCCCCTCCTTCGCATAAAGCTACGGAGGGCAAAGCAAAGAAAAACTTGAATTGTCAAAGTTCAGGATTTTGGTTTGGAATTTTTGGCCAAGCCCCGCCGCCTTTGGTGGCAAAATGCATCCGAACTACTTTAAAATACTCCGTCTTTGGTCGCTAAAGCAACCCATGGCGGATGCAATCCGCATTTGTTATATTGTCAATATGGCTGATTTTAAATCAAGAATTACTGGCATGCTCTCTAGAATTAAGGATTGGGATATTAATATTCTAGCAAGAGAAGTTGTAAAAGAATTGGATAGATTTCTTATTGCCAAACTTGCTAAGCAAGAAGTAATTTTGTCCCGGGATGATAAAAGAGAAATTATAGAAAAAGGCAATGCAGTCATCGATTCAGAAGAATGGGTCGAACTGGATGCGGCTATTTTAAATTTTGAACAAAAAATTGCATCCTTGGTTGATTTATACCCCGGGGAAATAGAATTCGCGGTTGCAACACACCTGCAATCAATCTTCGCAGAAGTAGCGGAATGGACGGATAGATTCTCAGAAAAAAGAGTAGAGACTCCAAATAAAGATAATGAATCGGCAAAAAAAGGGGGGATTGTTCTGCCGTTTAGGCCTGAGAAGGGTAGACATTAAATGATTCATAAATTTATTTCAAAAGTTCTAGTTTGCTCTATCCGCTAAAGCAGGATAAAATATATCTATGGATACTGAAGAAAATATGGAAAAAAATTTTACGGAAAATTTGGGTGATATCCTCGCCTGGTCGGCGTTGGAATACGAAGAACGAGAACGCGGAGTAAACTGGTTCTGGGCGCTTGGAGTGATAATCATCACTGCCGTGGCTACTTCGGTAATTTATAACAATTATTTTTTCGCTGTGTTAATTTTGCTTGGCGGAGGACTGCTTTGGTTCTTTGGCCGCAAATCTCCGGAGTTAATAGAATACAGGATCTCTGAAAAAGGACTCCGGATTAAATCGCATATTTATCTCTACTCCAATATTAAATCCTTCTGGGTAAAAAAAGAAGAAAAGCCGACTCTTTTTCTTAAAACCGAGAGATTCTTTATGCCGGTACTTTCCATACCAATAGCCTCGGAAGATGCGGAAAATATAAAAAATATTTTTCTTTTAAAGAATGTCCCGGAAGAAGAAATGTGGGAACACCCATCGGAGAAAATAATGGACACGCTGGGTTTCTAAAAAATTCTTTCTTTACCTTCTGCTCGAAAATTGATAATCTGGGCTTTAGAGCTCTCGTAGTTCAACGGATAGAATACAAGATTGCGGATCTTGTGATCCAAGTTCGATTCTTGGCGGGAGCACAGCTAATTTGACTTTTTCTATAGATATGCTATAATGGACAGATGCATGCAAAATACGCGCAAATTAGATTTTTAAATAAAATTTATATTTTATTGGCAGTTTTGGCGGTATTTCTCGCCTTAGCTTCCACGGCTTCCGCCGCTGTTTCGGTGGTGATTCCCGGAATTCAGAGAGAATATCTGGATCAAAGCGGAAACAACATTCATCCGGAAGGAAATTGGGAAAAAATCCTTTATTTGAAATATAATGAAGCCGGGATTCGCTTAAGACTAAAATATATAATCAGCGGTCCGGTATCAAGCTGTGTCGGTACTGGAGATCTGTGGAGTAACCCGAAAAACTCTTATTCCGACACTGATCCTGTCTACGCTCAAACTTTCGGCCCCAGCACCAAAACTGCCGGCGTCAGATGCACAGGCACCGACGGCAGTATTTCTGAGGATTATGCGACAGTAGTTCTACCGGGACCATCCGCGCCTATCCCCCCTATTCCCCAAAATCCGACTGCTTTTCTCAGCGCCAACCCGGTAAACATCCAAGTAGGCCAGAATTCCGTTCTTTCTTGGAATTCAACCAATGCAACTTCTTGTTTTAATTCATGGAATGAAAACAACTCAACATCCGGAACTCAAGCGGTCTTCCCTTCATCCACCACAACCTACACCATCATTTGTAGCAACACCATCGGAGCAACCAATGCTTCGGCGACAGTCAATGTCTCTCAAGTTCAAGTTCAAAATCCAACAGTTTCCATTTTCGCTAATCCATCAAGTATCAACTATGGGGGAAATAGCATAATAACTTGGAGCTCGACAAATGCAACTTCGTGTAACGCAAGTGGCGGCGCAAACGGCTGGGCGGGAACCAGAAATACGTCAGGAACTTTCAATACCGGATCTTTAACAAATACAACAACTTATGACATCTACTGTACAAATACCGCGGGGGCGTATGTTTATAACTCGGTTTCAGTGAGTGTGGGAAGCCAAATTCCAACATATGCATATCCGACATCTTATACTTACCCAAATCCATATCCTATTCCTTACTCTATTCCTTATCCGACTACTTCATACATTGCTCCATATACAACTCCGGCAGTCGTTCCTTCTTACCAATATCAAAACCTTACTCCATACATTGCGCCTTTAAACACGGCGTCTACAAGAGTAACAAGAACTACTGTGGCGACTAGTGGGGTGGGAATTGCGTCTTTGGTAAAACTTTCTGTTGATGGAGGAGAAGAGCCGGTATCTATAAATGATAAGCGCGCATACCATATAATGTGGCAAAATGAGAGCAACCAAAATCTAACAAAAGTTGTTTTGCGAGTAATCCTGCCTGATTCAATGACATTCGAATCTTCAACTTCGGGATCATTCAACGCCAAAGACAATATTTTAACTTTTAACATCGACACTCTTTCTGCGGGACAGGGAGGAGAAATATTTCTAACCGCAAGCATCAATACAAATCTGCAAAATAATCAATTCATCGTGGTGGTGGCCAATTTGGTTTATACCAATGAAGCTGGAATTCAGGGAGACGCGACAGCTTACGCCACTCATCGTGTATTTTTCGGACAAGGCGGAAATTCTCTGGTTGCAAGCGTGTTCGGTTTTGGCTTTTTACCGGGAAGCCTTTTTGGATGGTTGCTTCTTATTATCTTTATTCTTCTTCTTGCTCTAATCTTCCAACAACTCTTCATGCACCCAGCAGAAATTAAAAGTTTGGACCCCGAAGATCATCATTAATTAAAAAGTTATTTGCCCAACGCCCATTTTTTCAGGTTTTCGTAAGTGTCTTCCCCGCAGATCCATTTATTAGTTTTTAGATTATAGAAAAAAGGCACACCGCCGCAGAAATTTTTATCAAGTTCAAGAAGACGTTTTTCATTTTCTTTATTATGCCAGACTTCCAGGCTCTCAATTTTTATTCCTTCTTCTTTTTCCAAACGCTCCACCAACTCGTGCATGTGCACGCAGTGCGGACATTCAGTTCCATAAAATTCTAGTAAATGAGACATAAAGATAAGGCGGAGCTCCGCTAGACAGATTGCTTTCTAAATAACATATCCTAACGAACTAACTTTGATAATCTGGATTTCTTGCGAGCGGCGTTGTTCTTCTTGATCACTCCCCTTTGCGCCGCTTTGTCGATAGCCTGGAAAGCGCCCGAGAGCATTTTAGCGGCTTCGGCTTTGTCGGCTTTCGCGAGTTTTTCGATTTTCTTGATTATATCCTTCATCGCGCGCTTCCTGGCATCATTAAAAGCCTTCTTGCGCAGGGACCCGCGAATGGCCTTTTTGGCTGACTGTGTAATTGGCATAGGCGTAATCTAGCAGAAAATTGTTAAAAATGCAAATAAATATTTATGTTATAATGAGTCGATGATTGGTAGCATCAAGGGAAAAATAATATTAAAAACAGAGAAATATCTGATAGTCGAGACGGCTGGAGTCGGTTATAAAATAAATGTCTCGCCTGATGTATTATCTAAAGTGAACGCCAAAGACAAAGAATTTTTCTTTTTTATTCATACTCATGTCCGCGAGGACTTATTTGATTTATATGGATTTCTGGAAAGACAAGAATTGGAATTTTTTGAAATGCTAATAAATGTCTCCGGCATCGGACCGAAGGGCGCGCTTTCTATTTTGGGCATTGCATCGCTTGATACACTGCGCAAAGCCATCAGTACCGGAGACACAGCCTATCTGACAAAAATCTCCGGCATCGGCAGAAAAACCGCCGAAAAAATCGTAATTGAATTACGGGATAAAATAGACGAAAAGAAATCAGGCGCTTCCCTGCAGGGAGAACTGGACGCCATGGAAGCGCTCAGGTCCCTGGGTTACTCTCAAAACGAAATTAGGGAAGCGCTGAAAAAAGTTGATCCGGAATCTGGCATCAACGCTAAAATTAAAGAAGCCCTAAAAATTTTAGGGAATAAATGAGATGCCGGAATTACCAGAGGTGGAGACAACCACTAGAGGATTAAGAAAAGCAATTGTAGGACTTACTATTAAAAATGTATGGACTGACCTCAACACAAAAGATAAGCGCCAGAAGGAAGCAGTAGCCAATCCAAAATTTTTTGCTTATTTTAGAAAAGAAGTTCTAGGCAAGAAAGTAATAAGTGTAGAACGAAGAGCAAAAAATATCTTAATAAATCTTTCTGATTCGAAAACTATTTTAGTGCATATGAAAATGACCGGACATTTTTTATATGGCAATTACAAAAAAGACTCCATCAATCGCTTTATTCATTTTGTGATTACTTTTAATGATAAGAAAAAATTATATTTTTCCGACATGCGAAAATTCGGGAAAATCACACTTTTAGATACGGGAACCGCTCATGACACAAAACATTTGAACAATATAGGTCCCGAACCATTGGGAAAACGATTCACAATCACGAATTTCAAATTACGAATTTTGAGAAAGCAAAAAGGAAAGATAAAAAGTGTTTTGATGGATCAAAGCGTGATCGCCGGCATTGGCAATATTTATTCCGATGAAATACTTTGGCGCGCAGGCGTACATCCAGAACGGCCTGTAAAGAAAGTTCACGATCGTGAACTAAAGTTAATTTTCAAAGCCACGAAAGAAACTCTCAAAAAAGGTATAGATTTCGGCGGAGATTCCATGTCCGACTATCGCAATATCCACGGCCTCCCGGGGAAATTCCAGCTTCATCACCAGGTATATAGACGCACGGGCAAAAAATGCAGAAAACCAAAATGCGGCGGGGTAATAAAAAGAAAAATAATAAACGGCCGCAGCGCGCATTTTTGTAATGTGCATCAAAAATAATTATCGGTTGTAATGTGCTAGGTGTGCTAGGTCTTGCCTAGCACATTACAAAAAACTCTGTGAAACTAGATATTAAGAATTTTAAAAAGCGCCACCCCCAGAGCCACAGATACATTCAGCGATTCTTTTTTGCCTCGCATTGGGATCTCAGCTATTATGTCGCATTTTTTGAGAATGTTTGTTGGTAACCCGACCACTTCCGCGCCGACAATGAATGCATTCTTGTTTTTCAACTTTACTTTTTTATAATCAATAGATTTTTTATCTTGCTCTATGGCTACAATAAAATATTGTTCCTGTTTCAGTTTCGCTAGAAGTGAAGAAATACTTTTTTTCTCCTCCCACGGCACGTATTCCTCCGCCCCGAGTGCGGATTTGGCCAGATCTTTGCGCTTCCTGCCAAATCGATCGAGCGGCGTGGGCGTATACCCCGTCAAATAAATTTTATTTACCCCCGCCGCGTCAGCCGTGCGAAATATAGAGCCGACATTCTGTGCGCTACGAACATTGTGGATTATTAAAATATTTTCTTTGTTTTTTCTCATACTTAAAACTATTCGCCTATTCGCGCGAATTAGAGATATGTTAATTAAAAAAGTTTTGATTGGACATTTTCTAATTTTAGCTTTTCAGGAGTAGTTATTTCTTTTTCTTCTTCCAGTTTTCCGCTGGTAACTTTAGTCAGCGCGGCTGGAAGTTTTTTGAAAGTTCCTTCAAACATATTTAGGGCTTCCGTGCCGCGCAGCGCCGCCGCGGGGTGCAACATCGGCAGGATAAAAAGCCCGTTCATTTCAAAAAGTTTCCCCTGGTCCCTGGTAATCTTGGCTAGGGGTAAGAAATAATTCATGGAAAATCTGCCGAGCGGCACTATTATTTTAGGAGCAATAATTTCTATTTGCCGCGCCAAATATGGTTTATAATTTTCTATTTCTTCCGGCAAGGGGTCGCGATTCTCCGGCGGGCGGCGTTTCACTATGTTGGTAATATAAACATCCCTCTCCTGCCAGCCAAGGTCCCGAATATTTTTGCGCAAGAGCTGGCCGGCCCGGCCTACAAACGGTCTCTTTTCTTGGTCTTCGTTAAAACCCGGCGCCTCGCCGATAAAAAGAACCTCGCAATCGGGATTGCCCTCCCCGAAAACCAAATTGGTCTTAAGCGGCAAGCTTTTGTCCCCTGCCATTTCATTTTGTAATTTATCCAGTTCGGCAACTTTATCCATACCCCAATTATACTACTTCAAAAAATTCCTGCCGCGAAGGTTTTTATGATAAGAAATTGCGAATCGGTGCGCCTCGCTGTTTGCTAGCAAAATTGCTGATTTGTGCTGTTTTATTAATTTTTCATCGCCAATTATGGATTTGGGTTTGTGGCGTTCATCTTTTATCAGAGCTACCGTTCCAATATTTAAGTTCAATTTTTTCAAAACTTTTTTTACCACATTCAATTGGGCGATTCCACCGTCAACAACAATCAAGCTGGGGTAAGCCCATTCTTTGTGCGCCAGACGTCTCTCCAAAATTTCTGCCAACGCACCTGTATCATTTATGTTATTTTGCGTTCTGATTTTGAATTTTTTATATTCTCTTTTTTTTATCTCTCCATTCTCCACGACAACCATTACCCCCACCATATTTTTGCCTCCCATGTGAGCGATATCGTAGGCTTCGATGCGGTAGTTTGGGTCCCCCCTCTCCTTTTCAAGGAGAGGGGGGGAGTAAGGTAAATCTTTAAGCAAAGCAATATCATTAATATGATCCAAGGCAAAGATCTGATTGCGAATTTTAGCTGCCAATTCAAAATTTCCGGCTTTTGCTTCTACTTTCATTTCTCTTTTTAAATTCTGCAGAATTTTTTTCTTTTTGCCGCTAAAAAACAATTTCAGATTTCTGATGTCTTTTTTATACTTTTCTATACCTTCCTTATTTGAAATACTAGGCACCAAGTTTACCTGTCTATAAAACTCGTAGCTGGTTTTTGATTTGTCATCCAAATATGGAAAAATTTTTCTAATTATTTTCAGCGCTTCTTTTAATTGACTCCCGTTGGTATATGGCCCATACATCTTGTTCAACAATGAGGGGAGAACATTATAACCTCGCACGATTAAAACTTTCGGCAACTTTTCCTGCGTAATACAAACATAATTCCAACTCTTGTCATCCTTGGCGTCCGTATTGTATTTGGGCTGATATTTTTTAATTAAGTTTGCTTCTAAAATAAGCGCCTCCAAGACAGAGTCCGTCACGATCCAATCAATTTCATCGGCCTCTGCCGCCATTTTCTCCACAAGCGGCCCCCTCATGTCAAAGAGTCCCTTTGACATATAGCTTCGCACCCTATTTCGGAGCGAAGTGGCTTTGCCGATATACAGAATATGGCCGTTTTTTTTAAACAAATAGACGCCGGGTTTATCTGGAATATTTAATTTTTTAATTGACTCAATTTTCATACTCCGATTCTCCTATATAACACGAAAACAACAATTAACAAAATTATTCATTCAGCCAAAACCAAATTTAAAAACCGAAATCATCGCAGACAGGAACTGATCAGATTCGTTAATTATTACAATACGGTCAAGCCTCACAAGGGAATTAGCAGTCGAACCCCTTTGGAGCAATTAACAGATTATTTTTATCCCCAAGAATTGTGAAGAACGCTCTCGATTCTTACAGCTTATTGCATATAAAATAGAAAGACCTCGCGAGAAGCAGAGCTTTCACGAGGTCTGACGAACCTCGTGGTTCGTACTTGTCATAGACAAGTTTTAGATAATATTAAGAATCACTTACCCGAGAGCCTCCGCGCCCCAAAAAAAATTGGCGCGGAGGCTCAAGAACTCAAGAGGGTCAAGCCCTCAAGAGATCAAGTGGCATTTCCCGGGAGGCACCTACACCGACAAGGACGCTCGGGTTGCCGTCCCAGCTGCTGACGACGAGGCCGTTGCCGACCCAGTTGCCCACGCACGAGACGAAACCGGCGCCGACCTGCGAGGTCTTTACCGTGCGCTCCGCGCAGGCGGCCCAGCGAGTGCCGTTGGGGCGTTTGCCGGTGCGACGAAAACAGAGAATGTTTTTCGTCACCTCTTCAATCGTCGTCGGCACCCGGTACCCGGCGGGGAGCATCGCCGCCTGATCTTCGGGCGACTTGCCCGTTGAACCGGGGACGATTTCCCGCAGGGCGACATACAGGCGGGGCTCGAGGACGGCAAGGTCGGTGTGGGGCTGACCGGTATGCCAGGGATTGGTCGCGAAATAAAACTTCGGCTGGTCAGGTCCCGGGTGAACCTCTAACCACTTCGCGACCGTGAGCGGCGACCCGTCGAGCGCCGGCATCCCGAGGAATGCGAAGTGCATTTCCAGCACCCGCTTCCTCGAGTAGAACGGGCACGGGCCCTGCAGGATTTCCTCGATCTGCGGGTCCAACTTTTCGGTCGGGCCGTAGAAGTTGGCCCAGTCAGCGCTCCCGAAGATCCGAACCCGCGGGTCCCTCTGTACGATGGTCATGACTTTTTCCTTACTGCCCGATTCGCCCGGGCTTTTGCGGCGTCGTCTTGGTGAGTGTAGAGAGACGAGCTTTTTAGGTCCTAGAATTTTAAGGCCCGAAAAGCTCGCCTCTTTAATGATTCTTTTGAAGAACTTTACCCTATAATTATACACTATTTGGAGAAAAAAGTAAAGGACCGCCGTAATTTTCTAAACCAATACTCCCCAAGATAGGATTTCACTAACTATTGGATTATCCACTTCTTTCAAGTTTTTTGGATTGAGGGGGTAGGGTTCAATGCGAGAATCTACCCGGCGGGCTTTTCGAAATAACATCTGCATTTCTTCCAAATCGTTGCGCCCGAAAGAAGGAGAAACAACACAGATGTCTATATCACTTTCTGGACGAGTATTGCCTTTGGCTTGTGAACCAAAAATAATCATGGAATCAATAAGGATGCGATCATTCTCTAGAGAGGAACGAAAAGACTTGGCTGCCTTTATTATATTTTCTGGAAGTACTTTTTTAACCATGTTATGAATTCTTCGGCTTCTGATAAATATTTTTTCGTATATTTTTCGGTGGCCATTTTGTAAAATTGATTTTTATAATCATCATATCTAGCTTTTATATTGAAAGTGGTAATGTCAGAAAGTAAATCCAACTGGTCTTCCGAATACTGGATGCCGGTAGCTTCGGCCAAACGGACTAGATTATGTTCGTATGGTGCGGGCTTTGAGGTTCTAGCCACGATTAAACCTTTTAGCAATTTTTCTATCGAAAGATGCAAAAAGAAAAGACAATAGGAAAACCTTTGGCTGGCAAAAAGATTCCGTGAGAGATCGAAATCACTGTCGGAAGCATTCACCCAGTATTCCACAATCTCTTTCTCTTCCATCCTTGAATGATAACATAAAATTGGAAAGTGGCCAATCTCATTTCTTTAACGCTCGTTTCAAATACCCCGAACGAAAGCCTGCGGCTTCATACGGGGCAGGCTTCCCCTATTTACGGAGAGCTCTTTTTAAGTATTTCCCCGTGTAGGAATTTTTATTATTCGCCACTTCTTCCGGTGTGCCTTTGGCCACCAGGTTGCCGCCGTGGACTCCCCCTTCCGGGCCGAAGTCGATAATATAATCCGAGCTTTTAATGATGTCTAGGTTGTGTTCTATCAAAACAACAGTATTGCCTTTGCTGACAAGCTTATTCAAAACTTCCAGAAGCTTATGCACATCATCGTAATGTAGCCCGACAGTCGGTTCGTCTAAAAGGTAAATCGTTTTTTCTAAGTGTGGGCGATAAAGCTCGCTGGAGATTTTTACTCTCTGCGCTTCTCCGCCGGAGAGAGTGGTGGCGGATTGGCCAAGCTCTAAATAACCCAAGCCTACATCCATAAGGGTTTGCAATCTGTCGGAGATAGCCGGAATATCTTTGAAAAATCGCAGCCCTTCCTCTACCGTCATATGCAATACCTCGTAAATATTTTTCTTTTTATATTTCACTGTAAGTGTTTCTTTATCAAAACGTTTTCCTAAACAAACATCACAGGTAACATACACAGTCGGCAAAAAATGCATTTCCACCGCGATCATGCCGTTCCCTTCGCAAGCCTCGCACCGGCCGCCTTTGACGTTGAAGGAAAAACGGTTGGCCTTCCAGCCGCGCAGACGCGCTTCTTCGGTCAAAGCAAAGAGGTCGCGGATGTGAGTAAAGGTGCCGGTGTAAGTAGCGATATTTGAACGCGGGGTGCGGCCAATCGGAGACTGATCTATCAGAATGGCGCGGGAGAGATATTCCGTCCCGGAAAAAGAAGCGCAATCAAAAACTTTCGCCGCGCGATATCTGCGCTCGAGCCGGGCTTGCAAATTTTTATAAAGAATCTCGTACATGAAAGAACTTTTTCCGGAGCCGGAAACGCCAGTGATCGCGGTCATTACCCCAAGAGGCACTTCCACATTCAAATTATTGATATTGAAAATTTTCCCGCCCGCAACACGAAGCGCTCCTTTGGCATAACGGCGTTTTTTAGGAATTTCTATTTTTTCCTCTCTTCTAAGATAAGCAAGCGTGCGTGAATTATTTGTATTTTTTCGAGTGGTTAATAATTCTTCCAGATACCCGGAAACAATAATCTCCCCTCCATGTATTCCCGCCTTCGGCCCGATATCCACGATGTAGTCTGAAGCGTAAATAGTGTCTTCATCGTGCTCGACAATCAAAATCGTGTTGCCCAAATCACGAAGATTTTGCAATGTTTTTATAAGCCTGTCATTATCTCGCTGATGGAGACCTATTGTCGGCTCATCAAGAACATAAAGAGCTCCCACCAATCGAGAGCCAAGCTGGGAGGCCAGACGAATGCGCTGGGCTTCTCCGCCGGAAAGAGTGTTGGCCTTGCGGGAGAGTTGTAAGTAATCCAGGCCCACATCCAGCATAAATTGCAACCGGGCTTCAATTTCTTTAACCACTGGTAAGGAAATTTCTTTCTCCTGCTCCGAAAGTTTAAGATTTTTGAAAAAATTATGCGCGTCTTTTATGGAAAGAGAAGAAAGTTCTAAAATATTCACTCTCCCCGAGGCAAGACCTAGGGACTTTTGCTTTTTAATATTTGCCCCTAGGTCTTGTCTCGGGGAAGCAGTCAAAAAAACATTCAGTGCTTCCACGCGCAATCGCGCGCCGTGGCAAGAATCGCACAGCTCTTCCCCCATAAAATATTTTGAACCGAGGCCGTTGCAGGCGGGGCAAGCCCCGTAAGGAGAGTTGAAGGAAAAAAGCCTTGGCTCGACTTCCGGGAAAGAAAAGCCGTCGTTCTTGCAGGCGAATCTGGCGGACATGATGAATTCTTCATCATTGATTTTTACTATAACCAAACTGTCTGATTCAATTAAGGCTCGTTCAATCGCTTCCGAAAGTCGTATCCTTGAATCTTCTTTTTTCAGTCCGTTAATTAAAAAGCTGTCCACCAAAACATCAATATTATGCGCTTTGGTTTTTGAAAGAATAATTTTCTCGCGAAGCTTTTTCATCACACCATCCAAACGAATTTCGGAAAATCCCTTTCCCAGCAAATCGTAAAGCAATTGATAATATTCTCCTTTGCGCCCGCGAACCACCGGAGAAAAAACGCTGACTTGCGTGTCAAAGATGCCCTTTGACACTGATTTTTTATCAAAGGGCATCTTTGACAAAACAAAATTCAAAATTTCTTCGTTGGAAAGTTTTTTTATTTCTTCCCCGCATTGCGGACAATACGGATGCCCGATACGCGCATACATCACCCGCAGATAATCATAAATTTCCGTGATAGTGGCTACTGTCGAGCGCGGATTGTTGGAACGGGACTTCTGGTCGATGGAAATGGCTGGCGAAAGCCCTGTGATTTCATCTACATCCGGCTTGGGCATTTGATTCAGAAACTGCCGCGCGTAGGAAGAAAGCGATTCCACATAGCGTCTCTGTCCTTCGGCAAAAATGGTATCAAAAGCAAGTGAACTCTTCCCGCTTCCCGAAACGCCAGTAATGGCAATCATTTTATTCCGCGGCATCTCCACGTCAATATTCTTGAGATTGTGTGTACGTGCGCCCTTTACTATTATTTTATCTATGTTTTTCTCTTTCATAAACTAAACCGCACCCGCCGTATAGATAGGGGGTGTATATCTCTTGTATAGCACAAAAATAATAATTAACAAAACTTGTCTCTATTTTTCTCTTGTGCTAGGTGTGCTAGGCAAGACCTAGCACATACTGACCCGCGTTTTTAATACTCCAATTTCGTCTCTTAGGATCGCTGCCGTTTCAAAGTCTAATTCCTTTACAGCTTTGTTCATTTCTTTTTCTTTCAATTTTATTATTTTTTCATAACTAAATTTTCCTTTGCCGAATACCTGCAAGTCTAAAGAAAGTTCTGTATTCACCGCCTTGCTATGTTCGCTCTCCAACTCTTCCGTAATATCTTTTATTTTTTTGATAATCGTCCTGGGAATGATGCCGTGTTTTTTATTATGGGTAAGCTGGATATCACGCCGTCTTTTTGTTTCCCTGAGCGCATTCGCTAGCGCTTCAGTCATGATATCCGCATAGAGAATAACTTTCCCCTCACTGTTACGAGCCGCGCGGCCGATAGTCTGGATAAACGCTGTTTCGGAACGAAGAAAACCGGTTTTATCGGCATCTAAAATGCCTATGAGCGCAACTTCCGGCAAATCCAGTCCCTCGCGCAGAAGATTTACCCCGACCAAAACATCAAAATTTCCTTTTCTAAATTGCGTTAAAATTTTAATTCTTTCCATGGTCTTTATATCGCTATGCAAATACTCGGCTTTGATTTTTTTATCCTTAAGATAAAAGGAAAGATCTTCCGCCATTTTTTTCGTCAATGTAGTCGCCAGCACCCGAAAACCCTTTTTGATTGTTTTCTCTGTCTCTGAAATAAAATCCTGAATTTGGCCGGGGTAGCGAACATGCTCAAAGGAGTCTTCGCTGCGACCAGAAAGTGCTTGCCCTCCCAGGACAGAGTGCAGACGACGGTGAGCATGTTCGCTACCCCGACCTTCGGAAACAGGCCGCACTATCGTCTCTGGATCTACCAATCCCGTCGGTCGAATTATTTGTTCAATAATTTGCCCGTTTGAGCTATGTTCCTGCTCTCCTGGAGTGGCGCTGGTATAAATCACCGGTCCGATGCGTTTTTCAAATTCCTGATATTTCAAAGGCCTATTGTCTTTGGCGGAAGGCAGGCGAAAACCGTATTTCACAAGAGTATTTTTGCGCGAAGCATCTCCGGCATACATGCCCTGGAGTTGGGGGAGGGTAACGTGAGACTCGTCAATAATAGTTAAAAAATCGTTTTTAAAATAAGACAATAGAGTTTCCGGTGGTTCACCTTCGCGTTTACCGGAGAGGTGCCTGGAATAATTTTCAATACCGCTACAGTATCCAATTTCTTTCATCATGGCCAAGTCATGGTTTGTTCTGCGTTTTATTCTTTCAGCTTCTAAAAACTTTCCTTCTTTCTTGAATTTTTTTAACTCAACTTTTAATTCTTCTTTTATATTTTTTAGCGCCAATTTCAATCTTTCTTCTTCGGTAATAAAATGTTTAGCCGGAAAAATAAAAAGGTTTTTTTCTTCTTTAATAATTTGCGAAGAAATGGGATCGATTTTTATTATTCTGGAAATCTTGCCCAGAAAGAGCTCTATCTGGTACATTATTGTTTCGGATACCGGCATAAGCTCCACCCGCGAACCCAGTGAACGAAATGTGCCAGACTTCAAATCCGCATTAGTGCGCTCAAAATGTATTTCGATTAATTTTTTCATCAAAGTCGTACGATCCATCTTCATCCCCACTTCGAGTTTTAAATTCACTTTTTCATATTCTTCCGGAGAGCCCAAGCCGTAAATACAGGAAACCGAAGCGACAATGATCACATCTCTCCTGGTAAGTAACGCTTGAGTAGAGGCATGGCGAAGCCGATCTATTTCTTTATTAATGGATGCGTCCTTTTCGATATATGTATCGGAAGCGGGCATATAAGCTTCCGGTTGGTAATAATCATAGTAAGAAACAAAATAATGCACCGCGGCATCTGGAAAAAATTCTTTGAATTCTTGCGCCAGCTGAGCGGCCAGAGTTTTGTTGTGAGCAATCACCAGGATCGGCTTGCCATACTTCGCAATCACATTCGCCATTGTAAATGTCTTGCCGGTTCCCGTGGCCCCGAGTAATGTTTGTACTTTCATGCCCCTCCTTAACCCTTCCATAAGCCCTGAAATAGCCTTGGGTTGGTCTCCCGCAGGATTAAATTGACTTTTTAATTTAAATACAGAGGCCATAAAAATGCTATTATATCATCAAATGAAGCTGTCAGTAATAATCCCCTGCCACAACGAAGAGAAGTATATAGAAAAAGTTTTAACCGATGTAAATTCCCTGGAACTTCCATGTGAAAAAGAAATTATCGCGATAAACGACGGCTCGGACGACAATACTAAAGCATTACTCAAAAAATTAAAAGGGGGGGTAAATTTTAAACTTCTCGAACATAATAAAAATCTTGGCAAAGGAACAGCGATCAAAACAGGGCTCGGGATAACCACAGGAGACTTGATAATAATTCAAGACGCTGATTTGGAATACGATCCGGCGGATATCCCTTTTCTTTTAAAAAAAATGGAGGGTGATGTATGGGCGGTATATGGAAATAGGGGGATCAAAAGGTGGCCAAAAAGGGGCTTTCATTACATGCTCGGAGCAAAAGCGTTAACCTTCCTGGTTAATTTTATTTACCGATCAAATTTACACGATGTTTATACTGGATACAAGCTTTTTAATTTAAACAAAACCGGCAAAGAATTATTCAAAAACATAAAAAGTTCCGGTTTTGAATTCGAAGCGGAAATAACATGTAAGATACTCGAGATTCAAGGAAAAATAATCGAGGTGCCGATAAATTACACTCCCCGTAACAAAGCTGAAGGCAAGCACATCGGACTTAGGGACGCATTTAAGGGATTTTTTACCATTATGCGATGTTTTGCGGAGAAGAAATAAATCCATATTTCCTTGATTTTCAGCTTTATTTCATATATATTTTCAAAGATGCGCCCATAGCTCAGCTGGTAGAGCAGATCCCTCTTAAGGATAAGGTCGGGGGTTCGATCCCCTCTGGGCGCACTATATAAGGAAGTCTGACTTCCTTAAAAAGTTAAAAGATGTTAATATCATTAATATGAGAGTTGAAAATCATACGATTGGTTCAATTATGCATATTGTAAAAAGGGGTGCTCGAGGTATAGACATTACTGCAGATTTATCAGATAGAGTGCGGTTTAAGCGTTTGCTTTTTTATGTGAACGACTTATATCAAGATAATAATTTCGGAACCGCCATAGATACTCTTGAATTCTTTGAAAGACCAAAAACATGGCCTGATCGCGAGCCCCTAGTCAACATTTTGGCTTGGACATTAGTACCTAATCATTTTCACTTAATTCTGGAGGAAATACGAGATAGTGGAATAGCAAAATTTATGCAACGTTTATGTGGAAGTATGTCATCTCATTCAAACGCAAAATACAAAACTTCAGGAAGCTTGTTTCAGGGAGCATATAGGGGGAAAGTTATAACTACCGATTCATACTTGAGGCAAGTCTTTTGTTACGTCATTATAAAAAATGTATTCGAACTACACCCACGTGGATTAAATTATGCAATAAAAAATTTTGATGCGGTTTGGCGGTGGGCATTAAAATATAAGTCTTCGAGTTTTGCGGATTCTGTTTTAAAAACTGGGTCCCCTATCCTTACAGAACACGAATTATTTAAAGATATCTCTGATTCAAAAAAGTTTAAAAAGGAAGCTTTAGAACTTTTAAAAATTCATCAAAACTTCGCAGAACTTGAGAAATAAGGAAGTCTGACTTCCTTAAAAAGCTTCGAGGAGAAATCGCTCAAAGACAGATTCGGTGTCTCTGCCCTTCTTCCGAGCTTCGGGAAGAAGATAAGATAATTTTTGGAGAAAATTTTTAAGCTCTTTTTCGGAAAATTTTGCAAAGTTCTTTTTAATAAGCATATCTTTTATTTTCCAGAACAAAACGCCAGCAAGTTCCTCCATCCCCACCCCCTTATCCACCGCTTGCCTAAAGTAAATCCAGAGGTTCAATTTATCTTTTTGTGAAAAAGCGTTGGCCACTAAAAAGTTGTTAAACTTTTCCTTTTTTTCTTTTGTCAATTCAAAAACATTTATCTCCGCGCCAGCTTTTCTAAAAGCATCCAACACGGGCTTGCCAAGCTTGCCTTCCAAAAAAATAAAAAAGTTGTCCGAACGCGCCAGAGAAGATAATTTTTCTAAAACAAAATCTCTGGTTTCTTGATATTCCAGGATTTCAGAGAAGGATGCCGCGAATTTGCTGAAAAAAAGTCCGGATCCGGAATATAGACTTTCGATTTCCCCGGAATTGAAATTGTTGCGGTAAAATTTCAAAATTTCCACACCTACTGGCAAGGATTTCATGAATTTCTCGAAAGCGGAGAGCTTCTTTGAAGTATCGTCGCCGGAAAAAAGATAGATCATGGTTAGAACTTTACTGATTTTTTATATTCCATATACGGAGTTCCATATTTTTGGAATAATATTCTTTCTTCTTTCCGGATAAAAACCATTTTAGTTATAAGAAAAGAAGCAAGGGTAAAAAGCACCACAAAAACAGAATTTATCACCAACCCAAATCCAAACATAGCCAGAAATAGCCCCCAATGCGTAGGCATCCGAGTATAGCAATATGGCCCCCGGCAGAATGCTTCTTTGTTTATTTCTGCGGTGTTCAATCGACGAGAAGTTTTCTGAGCCCAGACTATCAGAAAAGTGGCGAATAAAAGAAGCAAAAATCCGACAAATGGCACAACTTCGCTCTCATAAATTCGAAATGAAAACAGAAAATCAAAAAAGAGGCCGGCTAGAAAAAGAACAAAGTAAAGCGCATAAGAATGCGCCAGAACCGCATGCACATTTTCTTCGAGCATAGCCCTTACCGTATGCGTCATACTCGGCATTATATCATGAATATCTTCGATTCGCACCCCTGCTTATTTCACTTCCCCTAAATTATTGCCGAAGCTTGAATGGACCGAGAGAGGAATCTCCGTCTTAAGACGGAGATAAGACCGGAAAAGCACTTCTTCCATGGCATTTTTTATAACTGCGTTCGCTTCTTCCAACACGCTTTCTTTTATTTCATAAACCAGTTCATCGTGGACCTGAAGCACTAGATACGCGCTATCCGCAAGTCCCGCTTTCCGCAGATCCTCTCCGGCAAATCTTATGGCAAGCTTGATGATATCGGCGGCAGTACCCTGAATAGGAGCATTGATGGCTGTGCGTTCCGCCATATTCTTAAGAAATGGAATTCTGGAATTTATATTCGGAAAATTCCGCCTGCGACCGAATAAAGTTTCCACATAAAAACGCTTCTCGGCAAAAATCTTGACTTCATCCAGATATTCGCGCACTCCGGAAAATTGATTAAAATAATTGTTATAAAATTTTTGCGCTTCTTCTCGGGTACCACCCAAATTTTTCCGTAAAGCCGATACTCCCATTCCATAAATAATTCCAAAATTTATCACCTTGGCCTTGCGGCGCATCTCGACGTCCACTTTATCTATCGGCACACCGAAGACGAAGGAAGCCACTCCGGCATGAATATCTTTCCCTTCTTTGAAAATTTGCGTCATTTTTTTATCTCCGGAGAGAATAGCCGCCACCCGAAGTTCTATCTGACTGTAATCGAAAGCGGAGAGTTTCCAACTCGCTTTTGCCACGAATCCCTGTCTAATTCTCCGGCCAAGTTCGGTCTTGACGGGTAAATTTTGCAAATTAGGATCTTGAGAGGAAAAACGCCCCGTGGTGGTGCTATTTTGCAGAAATTTCGCATGCAAGCGACCATCCTCTCCGATTCGGCTGGGAATCACGTCTATATAAGTGGTGAGCAGTTTTTGCAATTCCCTATAAGCCATTATTTCTTTTATAATCTCATTATCTTCTTCCAGTTCTTCCAGCACCGAAATTTTAGTTGAGAAGGACCCATTGGCCCCTTTTTTTTTGCTCTTCATGCCAAGTTTAACAAAAAGGATTTCGGAAAGCTGTTTGGGGGAATTGATATTGAACTCGGTCCCGGCCATTTTGTAAATTTTCTCGGTAAGTATTAATAGTTCTCGATGATATTCAACCGATAAGTCGGCAAAATATTTTTTGTCTATCAAAATTCCGTGCTTCTCCATGGATCGCACTTCTTCGATAATCGGCTTTTCTATCTCAAAAAATATTTTCTCCAGGTTTTTTTCCTTGAGTTTTTTAAAAATAAAATTATAGGCTTCTTTGAAAAATTTAGAGTCGGCAAATCGAAGAATATCTTCAAGTCCCGGGACGGAAATATCCGAATTTACAAGCCAGAGAGCAATACCAGCCTCTTCAAGCTCTATCGGATTCACTTCCTCTGCACTTTTTTCACTATAAAAAAAATCGAGAGTTCCGGTTTTATCCTCGGCCCCGTTTTTATGAAAGAAAGTTTTTAATCTGGCGAATAAACTGCGGAATTCAAACACGCCGAATACTCGTTCTATTTTCTTAAGATCGGCGTTATCCCAAAAAGTTTTCTCCGGTATTTTGAAATTAATCGGCGCGTCTCGCCTGATGGTAGCCAAAGTTTTAGAAAAAATGGCTTCTTCTTCATTGTCTTGTATCAGCTTTACAATTCGCTCGGAAAGCCCTATTTTTTTTAAATTCTCGGGATCTTTCTTGACCGCTTTATAAATATTTTCGATAGTCCCGAATTTTTTAATCAAATTCCCGGCGGTTTTCTCTCCTATCCCGACAATACCGATAATGTTGTCTGACGGATCTCCTCGAAGACCCTTGTAATCCGGCAAAAATTCAGGATTAAAACCGAAACGCTCGCGTACAGCGTCTTCGTCGTAAAGTATGGTATCCTTGATGCCTTTCTTTAGAGTATAAATCCGCACTTTTTTATCATCCACAAGTTGCATGGTATCCATGTCGCCGGAAGCAATGATAATATCCAAGTTTGTTTTATCTTTTTTTATTTTATTTACTATCGTGCCCAGCACATCATCCGCCTCAAAGCCCGGCGCATCGTAGACTGGGATGTTAAAAGCTTCAAAAATTTTTCGAGAATTATCAAGCTGGGCGATAAGGGCATCGTCCGTTTTTAAGCGTTTGGCTTTGTAGCCATCATAGGCCTCGTGGCGAAAAGTCTTGTCCGGCAAATCATAGCAGGCAATAATATAGTCCGGCTTAAGTTCTCCTATAATCTTCATAAGCATGGTGGAAAGGCCGTAAAGAGCCCCGGTAGGCTCTCCTTGGGAAGAAAGAAAATCCGGCAGAGCGTGGTAGGCCCGATGGATAATGGCATGGGCGTCCAGAAGCACCAGAGTTTTTGAAGTTTGTTTAGCTTGTTTGACTTTCGGCATTCTTGTGAAATTATACCACTTTAATCCCCCCTCGTTTGTTTTTAATCCTCTCTTGCTGTTATAATTCCCTATAATGCCCATATTCGATGATGAGAAACAAAACAGGCAATTGGAAGATCTGCGCATGGAAGAGGAGGAGGATTTGGTTAAAATTCTGGCGCAGTCAAAATATAATTTGCCTTATATAAACCTCTATCAAACCGTCGTGGATAATGAGGCGCTTCGGGCTATCCCAGAAAAAGAAGGGCGCGAAATGAACGTGGCGCCTTTCAAGCTTTTTGGAAATAATATCTTCATCGCGCTTCGATCTCCGGCACCGGAGATTTTGGCAAAATTAAAAGAAACCATGAAAAGGAAAAATTTAGAGCCCGCTTTTTATATGGTTTCAAGCGCAAGTCTGGAAAAAGTCTGGGATAGATACAAGGAACTCTCCATGGCAGAGAGCTCTACGGAGGGGGGATTGGAAATTTCAGGAGAAGCACTCCGAAATACCGCGCAAAACATGCGTACCATAGAGGACATCGGGCGTAACATCAAAGAGGTGGTGGAAGGAAGCAAGGTTCATAAAGTTTCCAGATTTTTGGAAATAATTTTAGCCGGAGCTATCGCCATCAAAGCAAGCGATATTCATATCGAACCGGAAAAGGACAAATGCAGGCTCCGGCTTCGTCTGGATGGGGTGCTTCAAGATATCGCTTTCTTTGAGCTCAATATTTATCATCTTATCAATTCTCGCATTAAGCTTCTCTCCGGAATGAAATTTACTTCAAAAATAGCCCAAGACGGGCGATTTAATATTTCCGAAGGAGAAGAAGAAATAAGCATCCGTTCTTCGCTCATCCCGGGAACATACGGTGAAGCCATAGTAATGAGAATTCTCGATCCTAAATCTATCCAGGTAAGAATAGAAGATCTGGGGATAGAGCCACACCTGTTCTCCATTATAGAAAGCGAAATAAAGAAACCAAACGGAATGATTTTAGTAACGGGACCTACCGGTAGTGGCAAGACTACCACCTTGTATGCGTTTTTGCGTAAAATCTACAATCCGGAAATAAATATTGTAACTATCGAAGATCCGGTAGAATATCACCTGGAAGGCATTACCCAAACTCAAGTAAACCACAAAAAAGGCTATAGTTTTCCGGAAGGTCTTCGTTCCGCTCTGCGTCAAGATCCTGACGTAATCATGGTGGGCGAGATCCGAGACGCAGAAACGGCCGAGATCACGGTCCAGTCGTCGCTTACCGGACATATGGTTTTTTCCACTCTTCACACCAACAACGCCGCTGGGGTAATCCCGCGACTTATCGACCTAAAAGTAAATCCCAAAATTATGACTTCTGCTCTTTCTCTCTCTATGGCCCAGAGATTGGTCCGCAAACTTTGTCTCTCCTGCCGTAAAGAAAAAATCCTAACCGCGGAAGAAAATAAAACAATCAAGCTGGTGTTAGAAAGTATGAAAACTGAAAAAAAGGATTTTGCAAAACATGATATCAATCCAGTCGAGCCGTTTAAAATATTCACCCCTGTTGGATGCGACAAGTGCCACCAGACCGGTTACAACGGACGAATAGGAATTTTTGAAGCTATAAAAACGGACGAAGTGATTGAAAAAATAATGCTTGAAAATCCAAGCGAAAGAGAAATAAAAAAGGCCGCGCGCGATCAAGGAATACTTTCCATGCGACAAGACGGCCTGGTGAAAGTTATGCGCGGCATCACTTCTCTCGAAGAAGTATCCAGTGTGGTCGACTTATTGGAAGAGTGAATTTTTAGCAATAGCGCGCGACCACTTCTTATTGCTTAATGCAAATTAAATTGAAAGATAACATAAAATTAAAAAAGCATTAATCTCCAAACAATCCTTTCCCGGCTGTGCCGGAAGAGTAACAAATTTTTACAGGATAGCCCCAGCGAACTATAAATAGAGCCAGAACGTCCTGCGTAAACTCGTATAACCAGTGGCTGATTGCTTAGAGATTAATGCTCTCTATGAATATAGATTTTACTACATATAAAAGAACGCAAATGCTATAATGTTTATATAGTTGTTAATACTCTGTTGATAAACCAACAACTCTAATAGTATAGCATATTATGAAACCAAAGTCAAGTCCTAAAACCGAAGATTCGTTATTGGACCAAACCCTGCGCCCTACCCGCTGGGACGAGTATATTGGCCAAAAACACATAAAAGACAACGTCAAAATCCTGCTTCGAGCCGCCGAAGAACGCGGGCACATACCGGAACACATCCTTTTTTACGGACCGCCGGGGCTCGGCAAAACAACTCTCGCCCACTTGATAGCCAAAGAAACAGGCCGGCAAATGAAGATCACTTCCGGCCCGGCCATTGAAAAAGTGGGTGATTTGGCCTCCATTCTTACCAACCTCGCTTCCGGTGATATTCTTTTCATAGATGAAATTCATCGGCTCAATAAAATGGTGGAGGAAATACTCTACCCTGCCATGGAATCCGGAGTGCTGGATATAATTATCGGCAAGGGTCCCTCGGCGCGAACTATCCAGCTTGACCTACCGCCCTTTACCCTGATTGCGGCCACCACTCGGGTCGCGCTCATTTCCTCTCCGCTGCGTTCTCGTTTCTCCGGCGGAGTTTTTCGTTTGGAATTTTATTCGGACGAAGAGATCGCGAAAATTGTGGATAGGTCAAGCAATCTCTTAAAAATAAACCTGGATGGA
Organism: Candidatus Nomurabacteria bacterium RIFCSPHIGHO2_01_FULL_41_71; assembly: GCA_001785355.1. Classification (GTDB taxonomy): domain Bacteria; phylum Patescibacteriota; class Minisyncoccia; order Phycocordibacterales; family UBA9973; genus UBA9973. The sequence goes on from MFTQ01000007.1 coordinate 22,972, forward strand.
GAGGCTCTGGAAGAAATCGCCAAAAGAAGCAGGTTCACTCCGCGCACCGCGAATTATTTTCTAAAAAGAGTACGCGACTTCGCCCAAGTTTATAAAAAAAGCAAGGGGGGAAGTTTAGATAAAAAAACCGTCAAAGAGGCGCTCGATATGCTCTCAGTGGATGAGATCGGCTTGAATAGTTCCGATAGAAAATTTTTAGAAATATTGATTGGAAAATTTGGCGGCGGACCAGCGGGGCTCAAAACCCTTGCCGCCGCTCTTTCGGAAGAAGAGGCGACGCTCGAAGAAGTGGTAGAGCCTTACCTGATCCAGCTCGGCCTCCTGGAGCGCACGGCCCGAGGACGGGTGGCCACAAAAAAAGCGTATGAGCATCTGGAGTTTGACATACCGGAGGGGAAACAAAGTAAATTGATTTAGCTTTCATCCATACAATTCCGGGTGAGTGCCTATGTCTGAAAAGACAATTTTATCTTCATCGAAATATTCAAACACAGCCCTGAAATTCCCAGTAACATTTATACTTCTACATCCCTCATATTCACCATGAAGTTTATGATTATTTAAAATAGGATTAGATTTGTCTCTTTTTAATAACTCTAATCGTTCAAAGAATTTATCAACTACCTTGGCGGACATTTTTTTAATTTTTTTATTAAAATTTGTAGAGAAAGAAACTTGCATAATTTACACTCCTATTGACTTACGCAACTTTTTTATATCCGTATAAAATTTAAGTTTACCACTTTTATATTCTTTTCTTGCGTCTCTGATGGCTTTTCTTAAACGAGTGTTGGGTATCTCTGGAGCATTAAATTCAATTCTTTTTTCTGAAATTAGCTTCTTTAAATAGGCATTAAAAGCAATAGAAAAATTAAGCCCCATTTCATCCAAGACTTCTTTGGCCTCGCTTTTTAACTTGCTATCCGTCTTAAAATTTATGACTGTTTGCGACATATATACATAGTATATACTGGGTGTATATAAAAGTCAAGCTCGTGATGTGTCTACTATCTTTGTAGGTGTAAAGTTGGTGGACAAAGGGGGAAAGAATAAATAAAAATAGAAAAGCCGTCAGCGACTTTCCCGAAAGAAAACCGACGACGGCCGAGATGAGAACATTGAGGGGGCTCCGGCGTGTTACACTTCCCGGAACCCCGCCCCCTCAGGTCAGTTAGCTAGCCACGTTGGCTAGCCGTGGGTGGGCCTGACCATGCCCACCGCCCACTCTTACAGCTTAAACCGATATATATATATGTCAAATTTTAGTGGGGAAAACGAAAATAGATAAAAGTATAAAAACATAAGAATTTAATGTATAATCCACGGTATGCGAACTTTTGTTTTTATAGACGCCTCGAATCTTTTTTATGGCGGAGAAAAGAGCTTGGGTTGGAAAATTGATTACAAGAAACTATTCGGCTATTTGCAAGAAAAATACAGCGCTAGCCGTATATTTTATTTCGGCGGCGTGGAAATACATAATTTCAAATACGATTACCAGAAAGATGACACAGTGCCAATCGTAGAACTTGAAAAATATTTATCTCGTCTTATTAAAGACAAGGGTGAAAAATTAAATGAAGCGGAAATACTTCTTATTGGCAGGCATTTACAGAGGGTTCGTTTTTATTTAAAACTCTTGAAATTCGGATACTGTTTATTCTTAAAACCTGTGAAGTTATATGAGCAAGAAGACGGCACTACCAAAAGAAAAGCAAACTGTGATGTTGATATGGCTTTTTACCTGATGAAGGAGAAAGATAATTTTGATAGAATTATTGTGCTCTCCGGAGATGGAGATTTCCTGCCAGTGTTAAAATACCTGAAAGAAATCGGGAAAGAAGTATTCATACTTGCCAGAGGTCCGAGAACAGCCAAAGAGATAAGACAGTTTGCTGGCAGTAACTTTAGAGACTTCGAGTATCTACGAGAAATTTTAAAAATGAAAGATAAAATATAGAAAACAAGAAAGGCACCCGTATAGGATGCCTTTCACGTTTAGTATCTTGATTGTAGCATAGAATGTTATAAAAAAGCAAGGGGGAAAGATAGGTCGATTCAGTTTTAATAAACAACAAAAACAAAACTTAACTTATGCGTATTCTAGGCATTGATCCCGGGTTTGAGAGATTGGGAATCGCGGTTTTGGACCCCGTCGCTCGCGAGCGACGGGGTGGAAAAAATTATAATCATTGTGTAATTTTTTCCGAATGCTTCAAGACTTCGGCTAAATTGGAATTTGCGGAAAGATTGAAGTTGATCGGCGAAGAGGTTAAAAAAGTAATCAAAAAATACAAGCCGGAAGTTTTGGCTATTGAGACTTTATTTTTTACCACCAATCAGAAAACGGTCATGCGAGTGGCGGAGGCGCGCGGGGTATGTATGTATGAAGCGAAAAAGGCCGGCCTTGATATTTTTGAGGCGACGCCCCTCCAGATAAAAATAGCCGTAACGGGCTACGGCCGAGCGGACAAGGCGCAGATAATGAAAATGCTTAAAATGTTGGTGGAAATAGAGAAAAATAAAACATCGGATGATGAGCTTGACGCTATCGCTGTTGCTTTAACCGGGTTTTCCACACTTCGAGTCTAATTGCTATTGCCAAGTTTTTTTGATTTTGATACAAAATAAGCGTTATTAGAATAATTTTGCGATCCGCCTCGAGCGGATAAGTTATGGATGAAGAAGAAAAATTAGAAGATGGGGAAGAGCCGATGGAAGAAACTCAAGGAGAGGATGGTTTCAGATTTGAAGACGATGAATATGACGACCCGGATCGAGACCATTAAATAGAAAAACGGAAGCAAAGCTTCCGTTTTTCTATTTTACGGATATTTTAACAAATCTTTTCTTGCCGATTTTCAGAATAATATCTGAGGTAAGGGGGAAATACGGATCCGTGATACTTTGACGGTTTCCCAGATCATGAATACCGGAAGCGTTCACCAGCCTGCGCCACTCGCTTTTTGATTTCAAGACCTTGCTTTTTACCAACACATCGCCCAGAAGCTCTTCTCTCTTCCCCGCTATTTCTTCCATCTCTTCCGGTATCTCTCCCTTTTGAAAAGTATTGATAAAATTCGCTTCAGCCAGTTTTGCTTTTTTTTCTCCGTGATAAATTTTCACAATCTCATAAGCTAGCTTCATTTTTATGTCGCGCGGATTTACTTTTTTCTCAAGTTTGTTCTTAAGCTCTGAAATTTCAAAAAGTGGTAAATCGGTACAAAGAGTAAAATACTTTATAATGAGATTATCTTTTACCGCCATGACTTTTATAAACATATTATCCGCAGTATCGAGAATAGAAATTACATTTCCCCAAGAAGAAGACATTTTTCTGCCATCGGTGCCTTCGAGCATGGAAACAGTCATAATATCCTGTTCTTTTTCTCCGTACCTTTTTTGGACTGTTCTCCCGGCTTTCAAATTAAAAAGCTGATCGAACCCCCCAATTTCAACATCCGCTTTTACGGCAACACTATCATAACCCTGTAAGGCCGGGTACATAAACTCGACTACAAAAATATCTTTGCCTTTTTCGAGTCTCTCCTTAAAATTTCTTCTTTTTGACATCTGTTGCACGGTAAAGCATTCAAGTAAGCGAGCCATTTCAAGATAACTCATCTTGGCCAACCATTTGGAATTGTACTGGATTTCACATTTCGAAATATCAATTACTTTTTTGATTTGCTTGAGATAATCTTTTAAATTTTTTTTAATCTGCTTATCAGCGAGCATCGGTCTTTTTTCGAGCTTATCCGAAGGATCACCAATCTTGGCGGTAAAATCACCTATAATAAGCACAATTTTATGTCCTAAATCTTGAAAAGATTTCAGTTTTCGTAACGCAACTGCTCTGCCTAAATGAATATCGGGGCCCGTGGGATCTATCCCAAGTTTGATACGGAGCTGTTCTCCGGAAAGCAAAGCCTTTCGTAAATGTTCCCTGATAAAAATATCCTGTGTCCCCCTGGTAAGCAGCTCGTCAATTTTGCTTTCATCCGTTGATACTTTCATGATTCGAATAATATCATATTTCTGCTATAATCGGTAGAAATGCTTAAAATTTTTAGAAGATCGCCAAAGGGGTTTCAAAAAAACAAAAACTTCTGGAAAAATATCACCTTCTTCACAAGCGGAGTTTTTATCCTTTCGGCGGGAATAATAACGATCTGGTTTTCTTCTCTGCAGATCCCGGACTTCAATACTTTCGATGAAAGAAAAGTAATCAATTCCACCAAGATATACGACCGCACCGGAGAAATATTGCTTTATGATGTAAATAAAGATATCCGAAGGACAAGTATCGATTTCGCCGACATGGGAATAAATATCAAGAACGCCACCGTGGCGGTAGAGGATTCCGAATTTTACAATCACAGCGGTATCCGCATTCCATCCATCATCCGAGCCACTATAATAGCCAAGCTTACCGGTAAGAAATTAACCGGCGGATCCACTATTACCCAGCAGCTTATCAAGAATACTTTGCTTACCGCCGAAACCACAATGATGAAAAAGGTGGGCAGAAAAATAAAAGAGTGGGTGTTGGCTTTGAAGATGGAACAAGTTTTTTCCAAAGAAAAAATTCTAGAACTTTATTTGAACGAAGTGCCGTATGGAGGCACAATTTATGGGATAGAAGAAGCGAGCAGGATGTACTTCAGAAAAAAGCCGGCGGATCTAACCATAGCCGAAGCGGCGTATCTGGCTTCTATCCCGCAGTCTCCCACTCTTCTTTCTCCTTATGGCAAGAACAAGGACAAACTGGAAGACCGAAAAAATTACGTACTTTCCAGGATGCGTGAACTTAAATTTATTTCTGAAGAAGAATACCGGGAAGCAAAAAACGAAATAGTGGTTTTTATCCCGCAGGAGTTTCGAAGCATTAAAGCTCCGCATTTCGTCTTTTTTATAAAGGAGTATCTGGAAGAAAAATACGGAGCGGAGTTGGTGGAAAGGGGCGGGCTTAAAGTCATAACCACTCTCGATTATACTCTCCAGCAAAAGGCGGAAGAATTCGTAAGAGAAGGCGCCTTGGAGAATGAAAAAGTCTGGGACGGTAAAAATGCCGCTTTGGTGGCCATCGACCCTAAAACCGGACAAATCCTCTCCTTGGTGGGCTCTAGGGATTATTTTGATAAAGCGGTAGATGGAAATTACAATGTTGCCACCGCTTTCCGCCAACCCGGATCGTCGTTTAAACCTTTTATTTACGCCACTGCTTTCAGTAAAGGATTCACCGATAAAACCGTGCTTTTCGATCTACCGACAGAGTTTCAAACTACCTGCGACGCTTTCGGCAAAGCTCTTCCCAATCACAACCAAGAAGACTGCTATATGCCGGATAATTATGATGGTAAATTCCGCGGTCCTATGAGCTTGCGAAGCGCGCTCGCGGAATCCATAAACGTGGTAGCGGTAAAATTATTTTATCTGGCGGGGTTATCGGATTCGCTTAAAACCGCCGAAGAAATGGGAATAAGCACCTTAACCGATATCAACAGATACGGACTTACCTTGGTAATCGGAGGCGGAGAAGTAAGCTTGCTTGATATGACTTCAGCTTACGGTGTTTTCGCAAATGGAGGAATTAGAAACACGCAAACCGGTATTTTAATGGTGGAAGATACGAGGGGAAAAATTTTAGAAGAATACGCCCCGAGTCCTAAAGAGGTCTTGTCTAAAAATTCAGCTTCAATTGTTTCCGACATTCTTTCGGATAATGCGGCCAGAACACCGACTTTCGGAATCGGCTCGCCGCTTCATATCTCCGGACGGGAAGTAGCGGTAAAAACCGGAACTACTAACAACAACAAGGATGCTTGGACCATCGGATATACGCCATCTATCGCCGTCGGGGTATGGGCCGGAAACAACGATAACCAACCGATGAAAAAAGGAGGTTCTGCGGTAGCCGGACCTATTTGGAATAAATTTATGGCCGAGGCACTCAAGACACTTCCGGAAGAAAATTTCGAAAAACCCGATCCGGCTCTTTATCTGGATAAAAAACCCATCCTCCGCGGATTCTGGCAAGGAAATGAAAATTTCTTTATGGATAAAATATCCATGATGCTGGCAACCCCATTCACCCCGGAAGAAACAAAAGAAGAAAAAGTGATAACCAATGTTCATTCTATATTATACTGGATAGACAAGAAGAATATTTTAGGGCCAGCTCCGGAAAATCCGGAAAGCGACTCGCAATTTAAACACTGGGAAATACCGGTACAAAACTGGTGGGCGCAAAATTCATATAAATATGAAAAGGTTACGAAAGAAAACAAACCGACGGGAATAGATAATGTGCATACTCCGTCGACTGAACCAGTCATCGAAGTATTGGAGCCAAATCTGCAAAAAACTTACAGATCTGGGGAAAAAATACAACTGAAGGTAAAAAGCTTGGGAGTTTACCCCCTAGAGAGAATGGATATTTTCATAAATGAAGTTTATCTGGGAACCTTAAATTCCCCTTTTGGTTTTTCTTTTACTCCCGAAGAATTGGATAATTTGAGAGAAAATAACGAGTTGAAAGTTATAGTTTACGATAAAGTATTCAATCGAGCTGAAAACGTCTTTTATTTCAAGGTATCCGACTAATTAAATTATTAGCGACGGAGATTTTTTTTTCAAGGCCACCTTAAGTTCCTCTATAATTTTCTCTCTTTTCATAAAAATTTCGTTTTTATAAATATGCTTTATATCCAGTCGCAATATTCCATTTCTTATTCCTATTCCCCCAGCAGGGATATCCAGACCGGTAGTTTTTTTTATTACATCTCTAATTATATCTTTCTTTATTTCTTCAGCTAGAAGAACATCTCTGAAACCGATAAGAAGATCTTTGATTTCGATCATGTTTTTGAATTATTTATTCATCGGCATAATAAGGTAAGTAAAAGATGGATCAGAAACAGGGGAAACCAATATGGGGTGCGCGGCATCGGTTATTTTTATAATCAAGCTGTCGGAATTTATAGACTGGAAGCAATCCATAAAATATTTGTAGTTGAAGGAAAGCTCCACCGCTTCTCCCTCAAGCGCGGCATCAATCCTTGTCTTATTTTCTCCAACATCTGTATTTTCCGAAGATAGTTCAAATATGCGCTCTTTCGGGGAAATAGATAAATTCACTTGATTAAATTTATCCGAAAAAATATTTGATAATTTCAGGGCGTTTTGCAGATCTTGTTTTAATATTATGGCCTCTGTTTTCTGGCTTTTGGGAATAATTTGTCGATAATCCGGAAAAATTCCGTCAATCACTCTGGAAGTGAGATAAACATTTTCCGAAGAGAAAGAAATTTGATTTTTATTGAAAGCAACATTAACTATCCCGGGAACCTCTCCAAAAATTCTTAAAATTTCAGGCACGTTTCTAAAAGGAAGAATTATTCCCTTTATCTCGTTTAGTTTTTTAATTTTTATTTTTTTCTCCGCCAAACGGAAAGAATCCGTGGATACAAAAACCAAATCATCTGCATCTTTATACATATAAACACTGGATATTTCCGGCTTTATATCAGATACGGAAGAACTATAATAAACCGATTTTATGCCATCTACCAGCTTCTTGGACTCAATTTCAAATGATTCTCCCGATACTAGAGGAATAGTCGGGAAGTCTTCCGTTGGATTTCCTTTTACTTTTATTTTACTTTTTTTTGTTCTCACTATAATGTTTCCATCCACACTTTCTATATTTACACTCTCGTTTTGCGATATATTCGAGAATATTCCAAAAAGAACAGACCCGGAAATAGCCACAATTCCCTCTTTTTCTATTTTTGCCGGTATTTCTATTTCTAAACCAAGACTTAAATTTGTGGATCTTAATTTAATGGATTTTCCGGAAGCTCTAATTAATATAGAGTTTAATATGGGTAATGTAAGGTTTTTGCCGGTAATTCTTTCTGCTTGAGAAATAGCATCTTTTAGTTTTTCAATTCCGCATTCTATTTTCATATGTTTATAATCTTTTATTTTTAATCTACTATTAATAATAGGTCTGTGAATATGTGGATAAAAAAATTTTAATTAATAAATGTTGAATATTTTTATTTTTTGTTTTAATTATTTTATTTGATAACCTTTTTTATTTATTGATTTATTTTTTATATTTATTTTTTTATAATACTTATTAAATATAATAAACATTTTTTCCACTTATTCTAAACACTCATTTAAACATAATCCGTATTTGTTCCATTTCCTGCATTAATCCCGGGTCACTTTTTATGTCATTTTTTATTTTTAAACATGAATGAATGACGGTAGTATGATCCTTTCCTCCAAGTTTTTGGCCTATTAACGGGTAGGACACATTAAAATCCTCTCTAAGGAGATACATCACTACTTGTCTTGCCTTTACTATTTCCTTTTTTCTGGTTTTTTCATAAATAGAAGTTTCTTGTATTTTATAATAATCACCCACTATTTTTACCACATCGCCGATAGCCATATTTTTCTTTGGCCTTATATTATTTTTTAGCAGGTTTTTTACTTCAACCAGAGACAGGGGCCTATTTTTAAGCCGATATTGGCATATTATGGCATTTAAACTACCCTCCAATTCTCGAATGTTTCCTTCTATCACTTCAGCCACATATTCCAGAATCTCTTTTTCAAGCCCGATTCCCTGTTCTTCGGACTTTACCTTTAAAATTGCCATACGAGACTCGAATTCGGGTTCGGAAACATCCACAATCATACCGGCGGCAAAACGGGATTTTAGCCGGTCTGCCAGCTCTGGAATGTAGTTGGGGTGTTTGTCCGAAGAAAAAATTATCTGTTTGTTGTTCTCATAGAAAGTATTGAATGTATGGAACAACTCTTCCTGAATTTTTTCCATTTTGCCGATAAATTGAATGTCATCTATGATCAAGAGATCATATTTTCGATATTTTTCCTTGAAAGAATTTGCTTTGTTTGACTGGAGAGAGTTTATAAAATCAGTGGCAAACTTTTCTAATGTCATATAATGCGTTTTTTTACTCGGGTATTTATTTTTTATTGAGTTTCCCACGGCTTGAATTAAGTGTGTTTTTCCCAAGCCCGTTCCTCCATATACAAAGAAGGGATTATATTTAGTGCCCGGATTATCTATAATAGCTTCTGCCGCGGCATAGGCGAGCTCATTAAACCCTCCCACGATGAATGAATCGAAACGGTATCTTGGATTTAGATTATCATCCGGATTTATATACAAATCTTTCAACGGCAGTTCTTTGTTTGCCGGCGCTTCCGTTTTAATCTCCAATACTTCTTCTTTTTCCGATTCTATTTTAGTGATAGTATATTCCACTGCCCGCATACTCTCATAAGTGCCAGCGATAGTCTTTGTGATCAGTTTATGGTATTTATTCTTGAGCCAATCCCGCACGAATTCATTTGGAACCCCGATGTAAATCACTCCCGTATCTTCTTTTAAAATGGAGGTATTTTTAAACCAAGTGCTGAAATTCGCTTTTGAAATTCCAGACTCAATCTCCATTAAGCAATTTTTCCAAAGCTGTTTTGTATCCATTGTGGTTCGCATTATACTATACTCGAAAATAAACGCGTCAATAAAAATCTTATTAAGTGTGTTGATAATCTGTGGATAATGTTATATGATATACAGATGTCACAGACATATCAACCAAAAAAAAGAAAACGCGCGAAGACTCACGGTTTTTTGACCCGGTCTAAATCCAAGACCGGCAAGAGAACACTTTCAAGAAGACGCCGTAAGGGCAGGAAGAAGCTCTCCGTTTAACATGACCCCCAAAACAAGCAGGGCGGACAGAAGGACTATAGAAAAAATTTTTAAAACAGGCAAATCGTTTGTTTCCAATGGATTAATATTTAAGTTTTTTTTAGATAAAAGTTTTCTTTCTCCAAAGATATCGTTTATTGTTCCCAAAACGATAGCGAAAGGGGCGGTAGATCGCAACAGACTAAGGAGACAGGGATATGGGGCTCTTCAAATACACTTCCACCAATTTCCCAAAAACACAGCGGGAGCCTTCGTTTTTAAAAAACTATTTTATTCGGTTGCGGATATTGAAAATGAAATTAAAAATATTCTTTTTAAAATTAATTAGCTTTTATCAGAAAAATATTTCCGTTTTCACCATCAGGCGTTGCGTTTTCTATCCCACTTGTTCGGAATATGCCAAAGACGCAATTTTAAAATATGGCATCGCGAAAGGAGTTTGGTTTGCCAGTCTTCGTATTTTAAGATGCCATCCGTGGCAGAAAAACCGCATCGATCCGATAAAATAAAAAATTGATAATTTAGCCCCGTTCATATAGAATGAAATTATGCTTCATAATATATGGGATTTTACGCTGTATAAACCGCTTATAAACGCGTTGGCATTTCTGGTTTCTATCATACCGGGGGGAGATTTGGGGATTGCGGTGATTCTTATCACCATTTTGATTAAATTAATCCTTTTTCCGCTTTCCCAGCATTCCATCAGAAACCAAGCGGCCATGGCTATGCTTGGCCCGGAGATAAATAAGATAAAAGCAAACGGAAAAAGTAAAGAAGAACAAGCCAGACTAACTTTCGAACTTTATAAAAAACATAAAACCAATCCCTTTTCCGGTTGTCTGGTGCAAATTCCCATCATTATTATTTTTATTTCTTTATATTATGTTTTTTATAAAGGCGTGAATTTCAATACCGAATCCTTATACTCTTTTGTGCATATTCCGGAAAATATAAATCTTCTTTTCTTGGGTATTTTGGATATCAGTCAAAAGAATATTATTTTGGCGATCTTAGCCGGAGCATCCCAGTATTTTCAGGCATACTTTATGCCCAAACTTCCGTCTTCTCAAGCCACCCCGGGATCTTTTCAAGAAAGTTTCTCAAAAAGCATGAATATGCAAATGAAATATTTTTTTCCGTTTTTGATGGCCTTTATCGCTTATGGCTCCGGAGCTCTCGCTCTATATTGGATTACCAGCAATGTTTTCACCATTTTTCAACAAATTTATGTGGGCAAAACGGAAGCAAGAGTTTTGCATAAAGAAGCGGAAAAACTAAACCCGTAAAATAACATGAATAAGACAGATGTCCAAAATTTAATAAAAGAGCTTATAGAAAGAACGGGAGTTTCCGTTACCGGAATCTCGATTATGGAAGGTTCGCCCGATGAAATGCATTTCAAGGTAGAAGTACCGGAACCGCATCTTTTTGTTTCTCATGAAGGAGAAGGACTCAATGCCTTAAATCATCTGGTCAGAAAAATGCTGGAGACAAAATTGGAAGAAAACGTAAACATTTTGATAGATATAGACGACTTTCAAAAAAAAAGAATTGAAAATGTTCAGGCCGTGGCTCACATGATGGCGGAGCGGGCGCGATATTTCAAATCCAATATCGAAGTTGATCCCATGTCTTCCTTTGAGCGCAGAATAGTGCATGAATTTCTCTCTGATGCCAGCGACCTTACGACAGAATCCGTGGGTTTCGGTCCGACTCGTCGGGTAGTGATCAAATACACCGGGGAAATTTAAACAATTTACCATAATAGGAACGGCCGTTCCCATTATGGTTTTCTGGGAATTTTACCTTAAAATTTGAAATTATATTTCAAGCCGATTATTTCAAGTTAAGTTTCCAAAGAAAAGAATTTTTTCTGTTTATAAAAAATAGATAATCTTCTTTTTGATCCAGAGATAATTTT
>MFTQ01000008.1:0-25900 GCA_001785355.1 Candidatus Nomurabacteria bacterium RIFCSPHIGHO2_01_FULL_41_71
GCCGTTGAATTAGACGGAACGGTCTACGCGGTGGATGCCGAGCTTGTGAACGCTTGGGGCGTTGAGAGAATCGGCTCCGGTACAGTGCATGACGGCGGTAATAAAGGCACCAGCATAAAAATCGGCATTATTGATTCCGGCATTGATTATCTTCATCAGGATTTGGACGGCGTTTATGCTGGCGGTGAAGATTTCGTTGAAAATGACGGCGATCCTGCCGATGTCTACGGACACGGCACGCATGTTGCCGGAACTGCCTGCGCTGAAGATAATGATTTGGGCGTAGTCGGCGTAGCTCCGGGTTGCGCGCTTTATTCTTTGCGAGTATTAAACGATTCAGGTTCTGGTTCTTGGAGCGCAACAATTGCCGCTATGGACTGGGCAGTATTAAACAGACTACAGGTTGTTAATTTGAGCTTGGGTAGTTCGCAAGACCCGGGCAGCACGGTAAAAGCCGCGTTTGACAACGCGGAAGCGGATGGTTTAGTGATTGTGGCCGCCGGTGGAAATTCTGGAACGCCGAGTGGCAAAGGTAATAATGTAATTTATCCGGCAAAATACGTTTCCGTAATCGCGGTTGCGGCAACCGACAAAAATGATACAAGGCCAAGCTGGTCAAGCACGGGAGAAGAAATAGAGCTTGCCGCTCCGGGCGTATCAGTGCTTTCTTCTTGGAACGACGGCAACAGCCCGCATAACCCCCAGCCTTTCATCTTGGACGGCGACTGGTATAAGGAAAGTAGCGGAACATCAATGGCCTCTCCGCATGTTGCCGGTGCCGCCGCGCTTGTGATTGCGGCCGGAGTTTCAGACAATAATGGTAACGGGAGAATCAACGACGAAGTAAGAGCGATATTCAACTCTACGGCTGATGATATCGGAGCAGTTGGAAAGGACACGCATTACGGCTATGGATTAGTTAATGTCGCAGCCGCAATTGCTTCTCTTGTACCGCCTTCTCCTACGGTCAATGTCAATGTCAACACAGACAAAACGAGCTATGAGAGTGGAGTTGATACTACAGCCATACTGACAGCGGCGATAACAGATGAAAAAGGCAATGCGATAAGCGGCTTGAGTTCATCCGACTTCGCTACAATGGTAAATGGCACAGCAATGGTTGTCAGCTTTGCTGAAACAGCCATTCCGGGAACTTATACCGGCAATCTGGATATTTCCAGATTGACAGATGGCGATTACACAGTTGATGTAACGGCCACGGATACAAGAAGCATTTCTGGTAGCGGCACGGCGAATTTCTCAATCGGTCCTGCCCCGTCCGAACCCACTACCGCAATAGTAAATTCAATCACCTATACAACCGAGGGCGGGAAAAATAGCGACAAACATCTGAATATCCATATAGCGGTGATTGACGACTTTGGCAATCCTGTTGCCAACGCTTCCGTATCAATTGAACTCTATCTTAACGCCTTACTAAAAGCTGCCGGCACTGGCACAACCGGAAGCAATGGAATGGTAACATTCAGTTACCAGAACGCTCCATCCGGACACTACGAAACCAAAATAACCGGTGTAACGGCAACTGGCTTAACTTGGGACGGCGCAACACCGCCTAACGGATACGATAAATAATGGAGAACAACAAAAAGAGCGGTAAAACCGCTCTTTTTGTTTTACCTGTGTGTTATAAATCTACCGCCAAAAACCGCTCCCTTAAAAAACTCGCCTGACGAAAATCGCGCCCGAAACCGCTAACGCTATCACGCCACGCTTACGCGGCGCGTGATTTTCTGGCTGATTTTAATAAGGACTCCAGCAGTGTACCTAAAGGTTTTTTCGTAAAATTTTTGAGTTTGATTCTGGAGCCGGAAGAGGGATTCGAACCCACGACATCCACTTTACAAAAGTGGCGCTCTACCAGCTGAGCTATTCCGGCTTGTATTGACTTCCAATACTAGCATACTTATGGTTTTTTTTCTTCCTCTTTTACTTTGTGCTTGATTTGCCTGATTTTGTGTTTATAGTCTGAAACCATTTTCAGAAAACCGTTCGTTTTTCTATCGGAGAATTTGTTTTCTACGTTGTTTTTTCCCTCTATTTTCTTTTTAAATTCTTCATATCTAGCCTTCAAAAAATTTAAAGAACGGAAATATATTCTTATGATTGTTTCTATTCCCAAATAGCCATATTTTTTTATTTTTCTTATGATAATTTCTTTGATTTCAGCCATGTATGGTATGTCTGTTTCCGCATGTTCTTGTTCGACGATTTTTTCTTCTTGCTCTCTGATTGCAATCAATTTTCTGCCAAAGATAATTGTCAGAGATATGAGCGATATAAAAAATGAAGAGAGAAGAATAACCATGGCATTGTTATATGGAATACTTTTTTATTTCTTTTACGGAAGCGTTGTTTTTTTCAAGCAGACGGCCGATTGTTTCTTCGGGATTTTTGACAAAAGGCTGGTCGAGCAAAGTGCGTTCCTTAAAATAAGCGGATATTTTACCCTGAAGCATTTTCTTTTTTATTTCTTCTTCTTTATTTATTTTCGACACTTCCTTTTGAAAGATTTCGGTCATCGCCCTTCGCGCCTCTTCGCCGATATCGCTTGCTTTTATGTATTCGGGCTTTATGGCGGCGACATGCATGGCTATATCCTTGGCAAGTTCGCTTGTTCCTCCATCAAGAGAAACCATAACGGCTGATTTGTTATTATGCACATAATTTCCCAGAGTTGACCCCTCCAGCTCGTATATTTCCCCTAAAATTATATTTTCTCCGGTTTTCTGAATTACCGGATCGATCAGGTCTTTTGCCAGTATTTTTGTTTTTTCCGCTCCATTACTGAATGCTTTTTCCGAAAGTATTTCGAGCAAATTTATGAAATCTTCATTTTTTGCCACAAAATCGGTTTCGCAGTGAAGGGCGACCAAGACTGATTTCCGACCTTTTTGTTTTATTGCCACTCGTCCGTCTTTGGTCTCGCGGTCCGCCTTTTTTTGAGCTACTTCCGCGCTATTCTTTTTAAGTACAAGGAGAGCTTTTTCCATATCACCCTCCGCTTCAAGAAGCGCCTTGCGGCATTGCATTATGGAAATACCGGTCGCATCCCTAAGCTCCTTCACTAACTCCGCGGTGATAGCGATTTCTGGCATAAGTCTTCTTGTTATTCTTTCTTTGGCGCCGACATTTGCCCCTTTTTATAAGCTTGAACGATAGTGTCGGTAAAAAGTCTGATGGACGGAATGGAAGCGTCATTGCCCATGATCGGATAATCTATATCTTTTATGTCCGAGTCGGAATTTACCACCGCGATTACCGACACGTTTCCTTTTCTGGCTTCCGTGGCGGCTATATGTTCTTTTCTGGCATCCACTATGAAAACAGCTTCCGGGGTCTTTTTTAATCCCACCAGTCCGGAATAATATTTAGCCAATCTTTCCATTTCTTTTGCCATTACCGATCTTTCTTTCTTCGTGTATTTTTTGAGCCCGCCTTCCGAGCTGTCTTTGCGATAGGTTTCCAGAACCGCAATCCTTTTTTTTATCTCGGAAAAATTACTCAATGTTCCGCCGATCCATCTTTCCGTTACGTAAGGCATATTTAAAGATTCCGCCGCGACCTTGACTAATTCCTTGGCTTCCGGTTTGGTGCCGACAAAGAGCATGATTTTATTTCTGGCTCCAAGATCTCGGACGAATTGGCAGGCATTTTCAAGTAAAAGACTCGTTTTTGCCAAATCTATAATATCGGAATTGTTCTTGGTGGCGTATATATAAGGCGACATCGAAGGGTGTCGTCTTGATTTCGAATATCCATAATGGGTTCCGGCCTCGAACATTTTCTCCATCGGAGGCGGGGCATCCACGGTCTCATTTTCAATTTTCTTCATGGAAGCCATGTTACCAGAAACCGAGAGCTTTTGCAAATATTTTTACATGTTTGCGCTTTGACCAAAAGGCTTTTGTAGGCTAAGATGACCTGTATGAAGCAATCGAAACTTTTTACCAGAACCAGAAAAGAAGCCCCCTCCGATGAGGTATCCAGGAATGCCAAGCTTTTGATTCGAGGTGGTTTTATACATAAAGAAATGGCCGGTGTGTATGATTATCTTCCGCTCGGCTTGCGGGTTATTGAGAAGCTGAAAAACATTATTCGCGAAGAAATGAATGCAATAGGTGGTGAAGAGGTTTCACTTTCTGCTTTACAAGATCCGGAAATCTGGAAAGCATCAGGTAGATGGGATGATAAAAAAATCGATGTCTGGTTTAAAACAAAATTGAAAAATGATACCGAAATCGGACTCGGATGTACTCATGAAGAGCCAATGGCGAGAATGATGAAAGAACACATAAGCTCCTATCGCGATTTGCCTCGATATATATATCAATTTCAGACCAAATTTCGAAATGAACTTCGAGCTAAGTCGGGCATAATGCGCGGACGTGAATTTTTAATGAAAGATATGTATTCTTTCAATGTAAGCCAGAACGAACTTGACACTTTTTATGAACAGTTAATTCGGGCGTATAAAAATGTTTATGACAAAATAGGTATTGGAGATAGGACATATTTGACATTTGCCTCCGGCGGAATGTTCAGCAAGTTTAGTCATGAATTTCAGACTGTCTGTGATGTGGGGGAAGATTATATTTATATTGATAAGAAAAAAAATATTGCAGTTAATGATGAAGTCATGCAGGACGAAATTTTGAAAGATTTGGGTATTGACAGAAACGATCTTGTTAAAGAAAAATCAATAGAAGTAGGAAATATTTTTAAATACGGCAATAGGTATTCCACTCCACTCGGGCTTGTATTTAAAGACGAAAATGGCGAAGAAAAACCGGTCATAATGGGAGCTTACGGTATAGGTCTGGGTAGATTAATGGGGACAGTGGTGGAAGTTCTTTCCGATGAAAGGGGGATAGTGTGGCCGGAGTCTATCGCGCCGTTTGTCGTACACCTTCTTGTTTTGGGGAAGGACGAAACTGTGCTGAAAGAAGCCGAAAAAATTTACGATAAATTATCCGCATCGGGTATTGAAGTTTTATTTGACGACAGGATAGATGTTTCAGCCGGAGAAAAATTTACCGAAGCGGATTTGCTCGGCATACCTTATCGTTTAGTGGTTTCCGAACGAAGTCTTGAAGAGGGGGGAATAGAAATAAAAAAACGAACAGAAGACAAAAATAAAATTGTTTCTTTGGAAAATTTACTTAAATTACTAGCCAGTTGAAGGCTTAGCCTCCATGGAGGCCAAGCCTTCACTTTGGGAAAATAATGCTCGAAAAATTTTACAAATTAATTTCAAACGATATAGGCATAGACCTGGGCACTTCGAATACTCTGGTGTATTTGAAAGGTCATGGCATTGTAATAAACGAGCCTTCAGTAGTGGCGGTAAATCAGAAAACCAATCAAGTGCTCGCGGTGGGATCCAAAGCAAAGGAAATGCTGGGCCGGACTCCGGGTCACATCAAGGCGGTGCGTCCGCTTGTTGACGGAGTAATCTCGGATTTTGAAGTGACGGAAGAAATGCTTTCTTATCTTATAAACAAGGCGGATAAAATATCAAAAAAACTTGGCCGACCCAGAGTATTGATAGGTGTGCCGTCCGGGACGACTAATGTAGAAACCAGAGCTGTCTATGATGCCGCCAGATCAGCCGGCGGGAGAGAAGTGTATCTAGTAGAAGAGCCGATGGCGGCGGCCATCGGAGTGCGTTTGCCTATCAAAGACCCGGTAGGTTCCATGATTATAGACATAGGCGGAGGCACTACGGATATAGCGGTGATCTCGCTTGGAGGCATTGTGAAGTCAAAAAGTCTCAAAATCGCCGGAGACAAATTATCGAATGATATTATCAGTTATATGCGGGATGAATTCAAGATTTTAATAGGAGAACGTACGGCGGAAACGGTGAAAATCTCTATCGGTTCAGTTCTACCCGGAGGATACATGGAAGCGGAAATTCATGGTCGAGATCTTTTGACCGGACTTCCCAGGCAGGTGGTAGTGACGGATTCAGATATTCGAGAAGCCATTTCTTCGTCCATAGGGCTTTTGGTGGAAGGAGTGAAAGACATGCTTGAAACCGCTCCACCGGAAATTTTGTCGGATATAATGCATCGAGGCATCACTTTGACCGGCGGAGGCGCATTGATTTCAGGGCTTGATACTTTACTCCAGAATGTTTTGAAAATTCCAGTATATGTAGTGGACGATCCTCTTTCTTCCGTGGCTCGCGGCACAGGCATAATGCTGGATGATTTAACTTCTTTTAAGGAAGTTTTAATTGGCCACCAAAATGAACTACCTCCTAGATAGAAAATTGAAAAGAAAAAAAATCCTGAGCATAGTTGCACTTGCGTTTCTCGTTATTATATTTTTTTATTTCCGCGAACCGCTTTCCAATTTTCTTTCTGCTTCCGTTCATTCCATATTTCGTCCCATGCTCGGATTGAGAAGAAGCATAGGTTCTGTTTTTTCCTCTTTAGACTCCGCTTTTATGTATAAAAAAAATCTTGCCGAAGAAAATGAGAGTTTAAAATTAAAATTAAAGGAAGCAGATGTCAGGCTTTTAGGTTACAATTCGCTTCTCGAAGAAAATTCTCGCTTTAAGGAAATTCTCGGCAGAAAAGAAGAAAAAGAAAATTTTCTTCTTTCGGCTGTTCTTTCCAAGCCAAACCAAAATCCTTATGACACTTTAATCGTGGATGTGGGAGAAACAGACGGAGTTGAAACGGGAAACATGGTCTTTGCGCTGGGTAATGTGCCTGTTGGCCGGGTAGCCGCAGTCTATTCAAAAACTTCAAAAGTTGTTTTATTCTCAAGCAGTGGAGAAAAGATGCGGGTGGCGGTAAACGGCGGGGGAGTTGTGATGGAAGTGGCGGGGCGGGGCGGGGGAAACTTCGAGATGATTTTACCGAGAGATTTTGTTCTTCCAGAGGAAAGCGTGGCGATATTGCCGGGAATATTTCCATACGTGGTAGCCATTGTGAAGACGATAATATCGGATCCGAGGGACTCTTTTCAGAAAGCTCTTTTAGTGAGTCCCGCCAATATGCAGGAGTTTGGGTTTGTGGAGATCAGAATAACAAATTAGGGGGTTACAGTGAATACCGTATGTTGGGAGAAAATAAACAAAAGAAAATAATGGTTTTCGGAACTTTTGACGGATTACATGAAGGACATTTGAATTTTTTCAAACAAGCGAAAAATTTAGCAAAAATATCTTTTTTAATTGTTTCCATTGCGCGCAGAAATAATGTGATAAAAATAAAAGGCAAATCACCGATATTAAATGAGAAAAAAAGAATGAATCTTGTTAAAAAATGCAAGTTGGTGGATAAAGTCGTGCTTTCCGGAATTAAAAATTATCTCGGACACATTATCAAAGAGCGTCCGAATATTATCGCGCTTGGTTATGACCAAACACATTATGTCAAAAATTTAGAAAAAGACCTTAAAAAAAAAGGTCTTTTGGTGAAAATAATCAGGCTTAAGCCGTATAAAAAAAATATTTTTAAAAATCACTTGCTTAGGCAAAAGGTATAAGTATAATCCATATTATGGAGAGCAAAGATATTTTCAAGTTTATAAAACAAAGTTTCGGAGAAAGAAACATTCTCTCCATGTTTTTGATCGCTATCGGTGTTTCGGTTTTGTTTATTTTCCTCTGCGCGGGAGTGCTGTTTTATTTCCGCGGAGAAATCTTCGGATATTTTGCGAAAGGGTATTTATCTTTATCTCCAGATGTTGAGGAAAATTCTAAAGCGGATATCACCGAAAAAATAATCGAAAAAGAATCGATTTTTACCCAAGAATATTTTGTGGTAGACGCGGTAAAGAAAACCAATCCGGCCGTGGTGGCCATTGTGATTTCCAAAGAAGTTCCCAAATATGAAGTTTATATAAATCCTAATCAGAAAAAAAATCCCCTGGAAGAACTTTTCCCGGGATTTAATTTCGGTGCTGTCCCGGAATACAGACAAAATGGCACTGAAGAAAAAGAAATTGGCGGAGGATCGGGATTTTTCGTTTCAAACGATGGATTGATCGTTACCAACAAACATGTGGTGAATGATGCTACCGCTATTTATACCGTGTATACCAATGACGGCAAAAGACATGCGGCGGAAGTGGTAGATCGCGATCCGATATTTGATATCGCTTTTCTTAAAATCAACTCCTTTGCTTATTCGCATCTTCCGCTTGGCAATTCAGATTCGCTTTTCCTCGGGCAGAGCGTGATCGCTATCGGAAACGCGTTGGGAGAATTTAAAAATACGGTTTCAGTGGGGGTAATTTCAGGTCTTTCACGTTCGGTTTCGGCTGGAGATTCCACTGGCCAAGTTGAGCTTTTGGATCATGTTATCCAGACCGATGCGGCTATCAATCCGGGGAATTCTGGCGGACCCCTTCTTGATCTTTCCGGTCGGGTGATTGGGGTTAATGTGGCTGTGGTACAGGGTTCCCAAGGCATCGGTTTTGCTCTTCCTGTAAATAGCGTGAAAGGGGCCATAGAGTCCGTAAAAACTACCGGAAAAATTGTGCGTCCATATCTTGGAGTGAGATATGTTCAAATAAATTCCAAAATTAAAGAAGCAAATAATTTGCCGGTAGATTATGGGGTGTTGATAAAAGCCGGATCAGGCGCCGGCAATCCGGCGGTTATGCCCGGAAGTCCGGCCCTTCGGGCGGGAATAAAAGAAGGAGACATTATTCTCTCTATTGACGGCGTTAAAATCACAGAGGAAACAAGTCTCTCGTCTTTAGTGGGACAGAAAAAAATTGGACAGACTGTCGATCTGCGTATTTTACGTAATGGCGCCGAGCAAACTATTCAAGTAATTCTGGAAGCTTTTAAAGGGATTCAATGATTAGTTGTGCTAGGCAAGACCTAGCACAATCCCTAGCACAATAATTTATTTTAATAATCAAATTCGTCATGATAACTTATCCATTCCAAAATTTCTTTCTTAAAATTTGCTATTGACGGAAAATAATCAGGAAATGTCTTTCTGTCTAAAATTGCGTTCTGTTTCCTTTTTAGGCCCGCATATTCCAAATAACTAGAGTATTTGTAGTTATCCAGATATTCTAATGCTTCTTTTTTGTTTTTTATACCTATTTCCTTCCAATCTTTTTGAATTAGTTTTATAGCATTTAAGTGAATGTAAGAAAAAATATATTTTAAATATCTGTCGGTGGATAGATGTTTAGACTTAAACTTGCCTTCAAATAATCCGCCGGTTCTTTTGTATTTTTTATTATAATACATAGAATAAGCCGTGCATAATTTTTGCATAAATTTACTTATGCCACCCTCTTCTTTTTCTGTAATCAAAATATGAAAATGATTGGGCATTAAAATCCATGCGCCGATTGAGACAAGCTGTCCGCCTCTTTCCCAAAGATACGGATCTTCCTTATTTCTTTTAAAAAGAAATGCCTTGAAATTATTTTCAGAATTGCAAGTATAAAGCAAAGTAATAAAATGCCAATAATCTTGAGTATCGTGAAATATTCTTTGTTTGCTATTACCCCTGTTGTATAAATGATAATATTCACCGGGTGCAAAAGATACTTTTCTTATAGACATGTTTCCATTATAATGCACCAAACTGTGCTAGGCAAGACCTAGCACAATCCTAGCACAATGTATCATTATTCTAAAATAATATAACTTTATATATCGTTTTTTTTAATCGTCGAGGCGAGATATATACCCGAAAGCATAATGGCCCCGAGAATCAAAAAAATAAATTTAAAAGACGGTATGACAAAGAGCAGAACAGAAGCAGAGAGAGGACCTAATATATAAGCTGCCGAAGCGGTGTTCCGGTAAATGCCGACAAATTCGTCGTTTTCTTTTTTGATATGTTTGAAAAAATATACATCGCTCATTATTTCTATTGCGGCGGCGCCGAGTCTGGTGCAGAAGAGAATAATCGCCCAGATAAGAACCGTATGTTTGGTAATGAAAAAAAGCGAAAGAGTGGCAAGCGATAAAACAAGAAAGCCCAGAACGAGCATTTTTCTTTCCCCTACTTTATCCGAGTGAGTTCCGAGCGGATATTGGGTTATGATAAAGGCGGTCAGCATAATGGTAAAGATGATGCTTATTTCACTCCAAGTGAAGCCCAGATGAAGAGATAGATAAATCGGGGTATAAATCACCATCCAGGAAAAGAAAAATTGGAGAAGGAAATTCATGGCATAAGCGCGCGATAGATTCTTGTTTCTGAAAAATTTTACAACTGAACCAAAGGCAGGCACTTTATCGTATTTGGGATCCGGACAGTTTCTCATACTCAGAAGAATAATAAAGAAAAATAAAAGCATTATCCCGCATGCAATAAGATAAAGAAGAGAAAAAGAGAAATCAATCAGGATTTGCGAAGAAGCAAGCTGAGAGAGGACCCAAGCGGTGTTCAATATAGTGAGATATATACCGCGCACTCTGCCCACTTGAAAGCCTTCTCCCACTATTTCTAAAATTTCGTCAAGCGCGAATACAATCAGACTATTTGAAATCCAATAAGCCACAAACATAAATCCTGTGATATAGGCGTTATGGGAGAGAGACAGAGAAAAAAGCATCAGGGCGTTAAAGAGGGAAGAATAAAGCAGAAATTTATATCCGCCGAGCCTGGGCAGAATTTTCGGGATGAGAAGCAGGGTAAGTATGGAAGCCAAGGAACTGATGACATACAAAATACCCACTTTTCCTTCGGAGAAGAAAGAGGACAGAAAACTGGAGTTTATATAAGAAACCATGGCCAAATGCAGAGAGAAGAAAAACCCTGTTAGGAAGACGAGCTTGATATTTTTATTCATATTGCCCATGGATTTTTTTATACGGTTAAGATGACCGGAATGACCAAAGGTCTTTTACCCGTTTTTTGGAAAAGGAATTTGGAAACGCTTTCTCCCAAGTTCGCTTTTATCCGATCGAGATCGATTATACTCCGATTTTCCGGCCTGATCTCTACTGATTTTTTAATCATGAGTCTTACTTCTCGAAGAAGTTCTTGGTTTTCTTTAAGATATACAAAACCGCGGGAGATTAGATCCGGAGATTTTTTAAGTTTACCGGTGCGTTCTTCAAGGAGAGCGATAATCACAAACATTCCGTCTTGAGCAAGCATCACTCTGTCGCGGATAACCACATCCTGTGCGTCGCCCACCGAGGCGCCGTCTACCAACATGAGTCCCGCCGGAGCTTTTTCGTTTCGGGCTTGGATTTTTTCCCCGTCAGGCGAGATCTCAATAATGGATCCGTTGTCCGGCACCACTATGTTTTCTTCGCTCATTCCTAACTCCATAGCAAGCTCTTTGTGCAGAACTAGCCGATAGTGATTGCCATGAATGGGGATGAAAAATTTAGGATGTATTTTTTTATGAAGCCATTTTACGTCTTCTTTATTGCCGTGTCCGGTGGCATGCACAAAGTCTTCGCCGGCCGTGCGATAACTAATGATCCGCACTCCTTGGCGAGCCAGCCCGTCTTTCATCCGCTCTACCGCTCGTTCATTGCCCGGCACGATGGAAGCGGAGAGAATAATAGTGTCTCCTTTTTGGAGAGAAAATTTGGCGTGCGAACGGTTGGCCGCGCGGTTGAGAGCCGCGAATTCTTCTCCTTGAGCTCCGGTCATGAGCACCACCACTTTGTTCGGCGGGTAGCTTGCCACCTCTTCGATAGGGATTATAGCGCCTTTTTTGGGTTTGAAGAATCCGGCTTCGATGGCCACTTCAATATTGGTTTTCATAGAACGGCCGTCTATGGCTATTTTCTTTCCTAGCGACTCCGCTACTTTTACCACATGAGCCAGTCTGGTGATATGTGATGCGAAGGCGGCGATAATAATCCGCCCCGTGATTTTTTTTATCAGATTTTCCAATCCTTGGTGCACCTTACTCTCCGGCAGGGACCAGCCCTCATTTTCTATGTTGGTTGAGTCGGTCATCAAGAGAAGCACTTTGGCTTTGTCGAAGATAGAATATTCTTTTTCTTCCTCTTCACTTACCAATCCATCCACTTGATCGAGCTTGTAGTCTCCGGGAGTTACTATCCATCCTTCTGGAGTCTCAATGATTATACCCATGGAGTCCGGAATAGTGTGAGTCACTCCGAAAAATCTTACTTTCAGATTTCCGCATTTTACCGTGCTGTCTTTTTCCACTATATTTTCTTGCATTGGAGGCAAGTGGGGAAATTCCGTCTGACGCTTGCGCATCATTAAAATAGACAAATTTCTGGAATATATCGGAGGATTGCCTATGCGAGACAATACCAAGGGAACCCCTCCGATATGGTCCAGATGTCCATGGGTGATAAAAAGAGCGCGAATTTTGTTTTTGCGTTCTTCGAGGTAGGTGGTGTTTGGGATGACATAATCCACTCCCGGCGTCTCTTCGCTCGAAAAATGCATACCGGCATCGATTACTATAATGTCTTCTCCTATTTCTATGGCTGTCATATTCTTGCCGATTTCCTCGGCGCCTCCAAGCGGAATAATGCGGATTATACCGTCTTCCGGCGGCGGTATCTTGCCATCCAGTTCTTTTTTATATCGGTTGCCGGCGCTAAAAGATCGGTTCGCGTTTCTTCCTCCACCGTATCTTTTTTTGGAATATTGGTAGGAAGAGCTTCTTTGCGATCTTTTTCCGCTCGTAATTCCATGACCTCCGCTTCCGGGTCGAGATGATCCGCTTGTCTGCCGGGCGGGTTCGATACTTAGAGAACTGAACGATAATCTATTTTTTTTATTCATTTTATTTTTAATTCGGAGCGAATATTTTCCATACATTGTCGACTTCCGTGTACCAGGAATAGATGTTTAAGAAGCGATCGGTCGGCGAAGTAATCTGATTCATAACAAGTCCTCGCAGATTTTTTGCCACTATGTATATAAAACTGGGACTGTATAAGAATACGGCAGGCATATCTTTTTTTATTTCAGCTTCAAATTCGGCGTATTTTTTATTTTTTTCTTTTTCGTCCAAAGTGGCGAAGGCGTCTTCTAAAATTTTATCCACTTTTACATTGGTATACATGGCTACATTGAGACCCGGATCTTTTCTTTGGCTTGAGTGCCAAAAAGCGAAAAGATCGGATTCGTTTCCGACAATCTGTCCAAAAAGCAGGACATCGTATTTTCTCGGACGAATCACATTTTGATTTAAACTGCCGATTTCAAAAGTTTTTATATCCACCTTCATGCCTATTTCTTCCAAGTTTTCCTTAATAAGTTCTGCCGATTTAGCCAACTCCGGAGCGTTGCCGGTCGAAATAGAAAATTGAAGAGGGATAGTCGTCTTCTTACCTTTTTCGGTGATGATTTTCTCCAAATATCCTTCTTTTCCCTTTTTCCAGCCATCTTTTGCCAGATCATTTTTTACTTTCAATACTATGTCTTCCCGGGCGAAGATTTTCTCTTCGGAAGATTTTTGTTCGGGTAGCATTTTTGGCGGGATAGGGCTATTGATGGGAACTCCGTAGTTGTTTAAGATTTCTCGCACAATGCGATTTTTATTTACACTCTCGTTTATGGCCCGGATCACCGCTTTCTGGGTAAAAATTTGATTTTGATTTTGATTAAAGAAAAGACCGAAAACTCGAGGCAGAACTGAAGATTCCACTCTATATCCTTCTTCCTTGAGCACTTCTGCGGAGGAAGGCGCGATAGAGCTGATTTGGCTGACCGCGCCTCTCCTTAAAGCTGAAATTGCTTCATTTTCGTTTGGATAAAATCGCAAAGTTAAATTTTTTATATATGGAGATCCCAGGGCAAATTTTCCGAAACTTTCAAGCTTGTAATATTCTATGATTCCGGAAGATTTTTTGCCTATTTCCGTAATCATGTAAGGTCCCGAACCTATCGGTTTGGTATTTGCGTCATTGAGCTCAAGGGGAGATCCGCGCCAAAGCGCGCCGGGAATAATACCCAGAGTCATATTATTCAGAAATGACGCATAGGGTTGCCTAAGAGTGAATTTTAAGGTTTTATCGTCTATCTTTTCTACCGTTACTCCGTCAAAAAATGCTTTCTTTGAACTTTTTAAAAGAGGATCTTTAACTTTTTCGATGGTAAAAATAATGTCTTCGATAGTGAGGGGATTGCCATCATGAAAATACAAATCATCTTTCAAAGTAAAAGTATAGATAAGCCCATTTTCAGAGATTTCATATTTCTCGGCCAAATCCGGTATCAGCCCTCCGGATGAATTTCTTCGCATCAATCCGGAATATATAAGCGGCAAGAGTTCTTGATCCGTATCGGAAAAAGCAACTACGGGATTGACGAAACGCGGGGAACCCACGATACCCTCCGTTATTTTTCCTCCACGCAACGGCACTTCTATCATAAAAGATTTATTTATGCTTTCTAACATCAGAATAGCGCTCAAGGTGAATATGAAAAGCAAAACGGCGACCCCTCCCCACTCCTTTTTTGAAAATGAAGCGAGTATTTTTTTTATTTCAGATTTGTCCGGCAATCTGCCGGCAAGTTTCAACCGATGCATGCGATGGGTAAAATTTTCCATAATTCAAATAGAGTACGGTCAGAAACCATTCGCCCCCTGTTTAGGCTTTTACTATTATACTAAGGAGCGAAGATAAAGCAAAAAATATTCCGCAGATGATGGATAAAAAGAAAAGGAACTTCTCAAATCCTCGGCGAGTCTGATGGAAAGAAGCGTTGTCGCTTCCTCCCAGAGCGCCACCTACTCCTGCTGAAGTTTGCTGGAGGAGGATGGATAGAACTAAGACCACCGATAGAATAATCTGCAAGTAAGGCAGAATCTGAACCACTAAACTCATGCTTCCATTATCGCATATTTGGTTTTAAAATGCAAATTTGTTATAATACATTCATGCAGAAAGAAATTTCAATTCTGGGACTTTTTCAGAAATTGTTTCATAATTTCAACGCTCGGCAGATGAAAGATGCCACTCTTGCTTTCAAGAGGCACTTGGATGATGGAGGAAAAATGCTTCTTGCCATTGGCGGAGCCATGTCTTCCGCCCAGCTTGGAGTTGTGTTGGCGCCGATGATTCGGGCCGGCAAAATTCATGCCATTTCTTGCACCGGGGCAAATTTGGAAGAATCTATTTTTCGTTTAGTGGCGCATAAAAGTTATAAAGATTATCCGGATTATCGCTATTTTACCAAGGCAGACGATCAGAAAATCTTGGAGCGCGGAGAGAGGCGAGTGACTGATACTTCTATACCGGAGGAAGAAGCGTTTCGGGTGGTTGAACCTATAATTCTGAAAAAGTGGAAAGATGCGCAGGCGAAAGAAAAGAAATATTTTCCGCACGAATATTTTTACCAAATACTCCTTTCGGATGAACTCAAGGATAAATACGAAGGCAACCCCGATCATTGTTGGTTGCTCGAAGCGGCCAAGAAAAATTTACCCATAGTGGTGCCGGGTTGGGAAGATTCCACCCTTGGAAATATTTTTGCCGGATATTGTAAAGCTGGTGAAATAAAGCCCGAAGTTATGCGAAATGGAGTGGAATACATGATGTATCTTTATGATAAATATGCAGAGCTGGCTAAAGAAGGTCCGGGCTTGGGATTTTTCCAGATTGGCGGAGGAATATCCGGGGATTTTCCGATTTGCGTGGTGCCTTCCATCAAATACGATCTTAAAAAGCCCGTGCGTCCTTGGGGATATTTTTGTCAGATATCGGATTCTACCACTTCTTATGGGTCATATTCCGGAGCTACTCCGAACGAGAAGATAACTTGGGATAAGCTTACCGTGGACACTCCAATGTTCGTGATCGAATCAGACGCCACTATTGTGGTTCCGCTTATATTCGAAGCTATTCTCGATCGTTATATTTTGGAAGAGAAATAATATCCGATGACTGATTTTATTCTCTGGCTTCAAGTTTTTCTTTTTAATTATCCGGTCTTGCAATATTTAATGATTTTTCTCGGAGCGGCTTTCGGCGGGGAAGTGGCCATGATCACGCTCTCTTTCTTGGCGGCTCAGGGATTTTTTCCGCTTCCGTCTTTCTTTCTGGTAAGTTTTCTGGGAACTCTGTCTTCGGATGTTCTTTGGTTTGTTTTAGGCAGAACCAAAACAGCCGATAAAATTTTTAATCATCGTTATGCTATCGCCACTATTCTTCTGATTACCGAAGCGATCCGCAAAATAAGCCGTGGCAATCATTTATTTGCTCTTATTTTCGCGAAATTTTTGATAGGCACCCGGGTAGTGCTTATATTGTATGTTAGCAAGACGCGTATTGCTTTCAAAAATTTTATTTTTGATGATATGCTTGCCATTTTAGTCTGGCTTCTTGTTCTCGTGCCCATCGGTTTTCTTTCCGGATTGGGTTTTACTTTTATCTCCGGAATTTTACAAAATATTTATGCCGGAATAGGGTTTGTGATTCTTATTCTTTTTCTCTTTGTAATGCTTCAAATGTGGCTCAAGAGGTATTTTACCCGGGAAGGAGAGGAGATCTTGGAGAAGAAAAATGTGATATAATGCAATTATGCGAATCAATCTTCAAAGTAAAAATATGGAACTTCCAGACACCGCGCATGATTATGTGGTCAAGAGGATTACCAATCTGGAAAAATTATTATCTAGAATAGAAGAAGAACAGAGAAAAGTAATGGTGAATTTTGAAATATCCAGGTCTACCAATCACCATAAATCCGGAGATGTCTTTCATGCAGACTGCCTGATCAATATTGACGGCCAAAAATTTTATACAAGCGCCGACAAAAACGATCTGTATGCCGCGGTAGATGAAGTAAAAGACAATCTTTTTCAAGAAATAAACAAAAATAAAGATCGCGCTCAAACTCTCTTTCAGCGCGGAGCGAGGAGCATCAAAAAAATGATGAAAGGTCTTTCTAAGAGAAATCCTTTTACGTCAAAGTACTAATTTTTGTAATTTATTTCTTTCCCGCCTTCAGGAATTACTTTTTCTATTATGAATTTTTCATCCGTAAGTTTTACTTTAGTGATTATTATTCGTTTGCCATTTTTGAAAAAGAAAATTCTGGGCCAGAAGGCATAAGCGCGGAATTTGTTGTAATTTTTTTGCGCGTCGTCAATTAAATCTATGAGCCCGTCCTCTTTTTTGATTTTTTTGCAAAAAGTCGCCTGGGTTTCGTCTTGGGGCGCGGGCCGGATTTTGCCGAAGGCAAAATCCGGCAATGTTTTTACCAAAAGATTCCCGCCGATTTTTATCAATCGTTTGCGCAATTCCGGTGCCGTTTCATCCGGTAGAATCACTGCTTTTTCTTGCGCAATGATATCTCCGGCATCCATTTCGTATTTCATTTTTTGAATAGTGACACCTGTTTCTGTTTTACCGCCGAGAATAGCCGACTCGACGGGGGAAGCTCCACGATATTTCGGGAGCAGGGAATAGTGGATGTTTATAGAACCAAGCTTGGGCATATTCAGAATTTTCTCGGGAATAATTTGTCCATATGCCACCACCACAAATAAATCACAACTTGGGAGCTTGGTCTCTAAACGAGTTAATTTTTCAGGTTGCAAATAAGGAACATCATTTCTTTCCGCCCAGATTTTTACTGGCGGAGGGATAATGAGCATTTTGCGGCCCTTAGGTTTATCCGGCGAAGTTATAATGAATGCCGGCAAAAATCCTGCCTGTTTTAAAATCTCCAGCGTTTCACTTGCCACTTCCGGCGTGCCAAAGAATACAAAATTAAGTTTCTGATTCATGGGTTTTTGGTAATTCGGATTTTATATCTTTGGCGTGGTCGGTGAAGAGTATACCGTTTAAATGGTCTGTTTCATGTTGGAAAATTTGAGCCAGAAGCCCGGAGGCGCCCCTTTCGAATTTTTTGCCGTTTTCATTGTATGCCACGATTGAAGCTTTTACCGATCTCCAAGTTTTGCCGTATAAGGGTCGGACAGAAAGGCATCCTTCCGGCACCCACGCTTTTTCTTTAGAGAGTTTTGAAATTTTTGGATTGATAAATACGGAATTTTTTATTTTTTCTTGTCGTGAAGGAGGGCTGTCTGAAGAGGGAAGCGACGCATTAATGAAATCTTTTCCAAAAATTCTTCCAGAAACCACGAATATACGCAGGCTATATCCTATCTGCGGAGCCGCTATAGCTACTCCGTCATCTTGGCTTTTAAGCGAAGCGGACATTTCTTTTAATATTTTCTGTATCTTCGGAGTCTTGATATCCTGAATATTTACCTCCTTCGCCAATTTGCGCAAGACTTTTTCTTTACTCTGAAGAATTTTTTTCATCTCGGCTACTTTAGATCTTTTAAATATTCAAGCAGTTTTTCCAATTTTACCGTCTCTTGAGAGCGATTGCTCATATTGCGGACGATAACGGCGCTTTCAAGCGCTTCTTTTACTCCGAAAATGAGCGCGTAAGGAATGTCTAGTTTTTCCGCCACTGCAAGCTGAGAAGCCAGACTGTCCTTGGATAAGGACTGGGCTATAGGAATATGCGCTTTGCGTAAGATATCGATAACATTTAAGCTCTTTAATTTCGCTTCGGCTCCGAGCTGAATAAAATATATTTTAGGCTTTTTTATAATGCGCGGAGAAATTTTTTTGTACCAGGGAGATGCTATGATTCGGTCAACTCCGATAGAAATACCCACAGCTGAAATGTCGCGTTTACCGCCGATCTGACGAGCCAAGTAGTCATAACGTCCGCCTCCGGCGATAGCAAGCGGCGCGCTATTTTCATCTCCGCCTTCTTCAATGATTTCGAAGACCGTGCGGGTATAGTATGAAAGTCCTCGCACCAGATTTTTATTCAAATTATATTCTATGTCGAGCGCTTCCAAATATTCCAATACTTCTTTGAAATGTTTTTTGCAGGAAGCGCACAGAAAACTTATTGATTCAGGAGCGCCTTCGTTTATCTTTTTTGTTTTTTCTTCTTTGGAATCCAAGATGCGCAGAGGATTGGTCTTCAGGCGTTCACGATCAATGGCAGAGAGTTGAGAGAGATTTTTCTTGTAGTAATTAATTAATTCTTTCAAGTAGCCATTTCGACATTCTTTGTCGCCTATGGAGTTAATATCCACCGATAATTTTGTCGCCCCCACTTCTTCCAAAATACTTATACCTACTTTGATCATTAGAGCATCCAGAATGCTTTTTTCATTTCCCAGAGCGTCCAAGTCAAATTGCCAAAATTGTCTATAGCGTCCGCGCTGAGGTTTGTCATGTCTGAAAACAGGACCGTATTGATAAAACATTGTCGGCTGAGGCATATTTTGCATTCCATGCTCCATATAGGCGCGTACCAGAGGAGCGGTATGTTCTGGTCGGAGAGCCAGGTGGTCTCCGCCCTTTGTCTTTAAAGTATACATTTCTTTATCCACTATGTCTGTACCTTCTCCGATTCCGGAAGTAAAGATTTCTTTGTGTTCCAATATCGGGGTATCTATCGGCTTGAAACCGTAATAAACCGCCACCTCTTGGGCTTTCTCGAAGAATCCCTGAAAGCTGTAATATTCGTCGTTCATTATGTCTCGCATGCCCTTGGGCGCCGAGAGTTCTGCCGAGCCGTCTTTCTTTTTAATCTTTTCTTTCTTTTTCATTGTTTCTATTCCGCTTGTTTATAATAGCCTGGTAAGATATCTATATTTTTTACCGGCAGAAGTCTCAAGAATGCTCTTCCCATTATCAAGTCTTCCGCTACCGCGCCCCAGTATCTGGAATCCGAACTTGCGGAGCGGTTGTCTCCCATCACGAAATATTCGTTTTCTTTAAGTTCATAGATTGCGTTGTTGTCTGATTTATTTTTTACATAAGGCTGTTCAAGCACCAGCCCGTCTGGATATTCCTGGTTTATAATACTGACGGTGCTTCCCCGTATCTCTACTTTTTCTCCCGGCAAGCCTATTATTCTTTTAATATAAAACTTTTTTTTCTCGTTTGGATATCTGAAAATGATAACGTCGAATCTTTCCGGACTTTTTATCCTATAAGATATTTCATCCACTATCAGATAGTCTCCGTTAAAAAAAGTGGGGAACATGGAGGATCCAGATACAATAAAGGGTTGAGCGACAAAGAGCCGTATGGGTACCATTATAAGTATCGCAATCAATCCGAATCGGACAAGTTCTCCGATGGACTCTTTTTTATTTTCCAGTTCTCCGAATTCCATGCGGGTACTATAACACAAAAAATTATTGACAAGATGGTGTATCTTATTGCATAATTTGAAATTAAAAATTCAGAGTCATAAATTTTGCTATCATGAATTTATGAAACTAGTGGTGGGCCTAGGAAATCCCGGAGAAGAGTATGAGCATACCAGGCACAATGCCGGGCGAATTGTGGCTGGTTTGGCGGAAAAAAAGCTCGAAAGATTAAAAATAAAATTTATAACCCCGGATACTTTTATGAACAATTCCGGCAAAGCCATAACGCTTTTTGTGAAAACAAAAAAAGATTTGGCAAACTTGATAGTGGTTTACGATGATATCGATCTACCGCTTGGAAAAATTAAAATTTCTTTTAACAAATCTTCCGGAGGACACAATGGGTTGGACTCCATTATTAAAGCGCTTAAAAGTCGGGAATTCACGCGCATCAGAGTGGGGATTTCTCCGGCGACCTCGAAAGGAATTGTCAAAAAACCAAAAGGGGAAAAAGCGGTGCTTAATTTTTTGCTTGGCGAATTCAAAAAGTCCGAACTGGAAATATTGAAAAAACTTGGAAAAATTGTCGCCGAAGCGATTGAAACAATATTTTCCGAGAGTAGAGAAAAAGCAATGAGTTTGTATAACTAGTTTTTATATTAAGATAAATTTATATATGAAATTCAAGATAGGTAAAACAGGGATTTAGGGAAGAATTTTTTTTGAGTAGACTTTTTATAGTTTCTTCATGTTTAGCGTATAAAGATTTCATTTACTAACTTTCCGGTCGGACATATAGTAAACAAAAACCATTTTTAAAATTTTTTTAGTGTTCCGGTTTTGCTAATTTGAAAAATTTCTACATATTCCAATATTTTTAAATTTTCAAGATCTAAAATAAATTCTTTAGGAATCTTAACTTTTCCAGTCCATAAGCTCTGATGAATCATTTCAAAACCAAGATTTTTTATAACTTCTCTCAACCAACGCCTTTTCTTTCGCAACCTCTCTGGTATATCGAAACTTATTATTACAACAGCCCTTTGTTTTTCTTTAGAGTATTTTCTATATGGAAGCCGATTTTTTAAGTATTTTAGTTTCTTTTTTCCCTTTTCTGAAATTTTTATCTTTATTTCATTGTTCTTATTTGTTTTTTCAATCAGACCGTCATGTTTCATCTTAGCCAAAAATATTTTCAATCGTTTTATTCTTTTATTTTGCTCTTTTACATGCCATTTATTATTCTCGGAGATTCTTTGCCGTTTTCTATATTCGAAATCAATTTTTCCCATACTGGCTCCATAACCGCTTGCCAAAACTGCTGTGATAAAATTTGCTTGAGTTATTACCTCAGTATATAAGAATTCCAAAATTTTTGTTAAAATTTCTCCTCTCATTTTTTATTTTTTTGTTTACCATATAAACGGCCGGACATATAGTAAATTAATTTTTAATAATTCGATTTTAAACAGTTTATCCATATTTTTCAAAACTTTATATTAGTGTTTAAGGCGCGTGGTTTTCGCGTCTTTGGCGAGCTTTTTCTTCTATTTCTTTTAGC
This sequence comes from Candidatus Nomurabacteria bacterium RIFCSPHIGHO2_01_FULL_41_71, assembly GCA_001785355.1. Classification (GTDB taxonomy): domain Bacteria; phylum Patescibacteriota; class Minisyncoccia; order Phycocordibacterales; family UBA9973; genus UBA9973. The sequence goes on from MFTQ01000008.1 coordinate 21,671, forward strand.
TTTTCAGCGAGTTGTTCGGCAGTCAAAGGATTCTCTATTGCTGTTGCAACCGGCATCGAATCACTGCGCTTTACTTTATCGAAGTTATATTTTGGCCTTTCTGGAATTTCTGTCGGATGTATGTTTCCAGACAATGGTATTTTAATTTGTTCAGGCTTGTTGAATTTCATATTTCTTTTACCGCTTCTATTATAATACTCTTTTCTCCGCTTCGCAATGAAACCTTGCCGGAGAGGGCTATGCATTTTTCGGTTATTAAGATATCAACGGCATCTTTGTACATAGAGGGGAAGCATACCGCTTCAATAGAGCCGGAAAGATCTGAAATCTTGAGAAATGCCATACGCTCATTTGATCTTGTGATTACTTGTCTAGAAGATTCTATGATGCCGGCGATGGTGACCGGAATGCCGTTTCCCAGGTCTTCTTTTATCTTTTTGATATTAATTTCTCTGCTTTTCAGTTTTTCCCGCAGGCGGTCAAGCGGATGTCCGGAAATATAAAGTCCAAGAAGTTCTTTTTCCCAGAGCAATTTTTCCGCTTGGGTGGCCATAGGCATATCTTTCAATTTGAATTGCGGGACTTCGATGTTCACAGAGTTTCCAAAAAGCGAAATTTGATTTTCGTTTTGCTTGTTCACTTCGTGGTTGTATATAAGCATTGCTTCCATGTTTCCGAGCATTATTCCGCGGTCGCTCCATTCGTCCATACTGCCAGACTTTATTAATGCCTCCATGGATTTTTTGTTTAGATTTTTGTGTTTGATTCGATCCAGAAAGTCGGTGATTGATTTAAACTTGCCACTCTTTTTTCTTTCGGCAATGATGGCGTCAGCGATATCGGTTCCCAAGTTTTTAATAGTATAAAGGCCGAATCTTATTTTTGCGCTCTTGTTTTTTTCGTTAATTACTGATTCTGGCTTTTCAGACAAGCAAGTAAATCCACCGTAACTTTCATTGATATGCGGTGGCAGTACCGGGATTTTCATATTTTTGCATTCTTCTATAATAGTTGCAATTTTTTCTATGTCCCCGGATTCGGCGGTAAGTATGGACGCCATATATTCTACGGGATAATGGGCTTTCATATAGGCTGTCTGATAGGCGACTTTGCCATAGCTCGCGGCGTGCGCTTTGTTGAAACCGTAAGCTTGAAAGGGTTCGAAAAGTTTCCAGAGTTTGTCGGCGAATTCTTGAGTTTGTCCGTTTGAAACTATCCCTTTTGTAAATTTTTCGTATTGCGCCGCCATCTCTTTCGGTATCTTTTTGCCGACGGCATAACGAAATTTATCGACTTCTTCCCAGTTGTATCCGGCCAGTTCCAACGCGCAAAAGAGCAAGTCGTCTTGGTAAACTATCAGCCCGTATGATTCGCTCAAGAATTTTTTCATCCGCGGATCCAGATATTTCACAAACTTTGGATTATGTTTGCGTTTTATATATTCCGGTATGGACTCCATGGGGCCGGGACGATAGAGCGCCACCATGGCATTGATGTCGTGGATCGAAGTCGGCTTTAATTCCTTTAGGTATCTGGTCATACCGGAGCCGTTTAATTGAAAAAGTCCTTCAGTCTGGCCGCTTGAGAGGAGTTCAAAGGTTTTTTTGTCATTCAAGGGAATGCGCTCTATATCTATGTCTATATTGTAAAATTTTTTTACCAAATTAACCGCATCAGCTAGAATTGCCAAGTTTCTAATGCCCAGGAAATCGAATTTAAGCAATCCTGCTTCTTCTACACTATACATGTCATACTGGGTAATTATTTTTCCTTCACTCTTGTCTCCTCCCTTTGGATCGTATTGGAGGGGGACGTATTCGGAGAGCGGTTTGGGGGAAATGACCACACCGGCGGCGTGTACGGAAATGTGTCGAACGCATCCTTCTAATTTTTTTGCCAGATTTATAATTTTCTTTGCATCACTTTCTTTCTTGTATGCGTCGGCAAGCTCCGGCACTATTTCCATGCTGTGGTCTATGGTCATTGGCATACCCTGGGAACCCACGGGAATCATTTTCGAAAGTCTGTCGCCAACAGAGTATTCATATCCGAGCGCCCGCGCCACATCGCGGACGGCGCCTCTGGCCATCATTGTGCCGAAGGTTCCGATTTGAGCCACTTTGTCTTCTCCGTATTTTCTTTTTGTGTATTCGATCATCTCATCGCGACGATTATCGGCAAAATCCATATCGATATCCGGGGCCGAGGGCCGACGAGAATGCAAAAATCTTTCGAACGGAAGTTTGTATGTTATCGGGTTTACATTTGTAATACCCAAAAGGTATGTAACCATAGAGCCGGCGACGGACCCTCTGATGGTCGTTAGAATTCCATTTTCTTTTGCATAATGAAGGAGGTCTCCCACCACCAGAAAGTACGGTTCATAACCTTTGTCGGAAATAATTTTCAGTTCATACTCCACACGTTCTTTTATTTCCGGCGTTTCTTTTAATCCCAGTCGATCGAAGCCGGCATAAGCGAGTTCGCGCAATTTTTCGGTATAAGTTTTTCCTTTCTCTATTTTAAAATCGGGGAAGACCCATTTACCGAGCTCCAATTCCAAGTCGCACATGTCAGCGACTTTATTCGTGTTGGTCACAGCTTCCGGTATGTCTTTGAAAACCTCCATGGCTTTTTCGGTGTTGAGCAAAGAGAAGTCATCATTTGCAAATTCGAATTTTGCTCCTTCTTTACCTTCGCCCTGGGTATTTATTTGGAGCAAGGTATGATGCGCGTCGTGATCATCACTGCACGGGTAATGAGAATCCTGTGTACCAACGATTGGAATATTGTGTTTTTGGGCCAAGGCCACCAGTTTTTCTCTTACCTCTTTATCGTTTTCTACCGATGGGTGGCATTGGATTTCTATAAAATAATTCTCTCTGCCGAAAATGTTCCGATATTCCTCTACCAATTTATCTGCTTTTACCAGGTCGTTTTTCATTACCGTTTGCGATAATTCTCCACCCAGGCATCCGGAGAGGCATATCAGACCCCCGGAATATTTGCGTAAAATTTCCTTGTCCATTCGAGGCTTGTAATAATATCCTTCCAAGTTGGCGATAGTGACGAGCTTGATCAGATTTTTATAACCTTCCAGATTTTTAGCGAGCAGAGTCAAGTGATAATAACGCTTGGTGCCGTTTGCTTCCGTGCTTTTCTCCAGACGTGATCTGGCCGTCATATACGCCTCCACTCCGATTATCGGTTTGATACCCGCTTTTTTTGCCAGCTTGTAAAATTCAATCGCTCCATACATATTGCCATGGTCGGTCAGAGCTATGGCCGGCATGTTGAATTTTTTGGCTAACTCTATCAAATCTTCAAGCTTAGAGAGCCCGTCCAAAAGAGAATAATGGCTGTGGGTATGCAAATGGATGAAACTTGAGATCATTTAAGTTCTTCTTGTAATTTTATTAAAAGATGCAGAGGCAGTTTGCCAAAATCCATCAGTATGAGATGTCGGAACATTCGCCAAGATTTTTCTTTGTTTTCAAAATCGGTGAACTTGCCCAAAATATTTACCACTTGCACAATTTTGTCTTCGGGAACGCCTAGAATCTGTAATTGTTCCAGCACTTCTTCTCGTTCATTCGATGGTATCCGGGGAAATTTGTCGTCTAATAGCAACGACCAGGTTAATTTATCAAAGCCCCTGTCTACTCTTCCGATTCTGCTGATAAAATCTGCGTCCTGTAACTTTGAATTTTTAGCTGGACCAAGGGATTTTTGATACTCTTTAAGTTTGCGTTGAATAAAAATTGATTCAAAAAATTGGGCGAGGTAAACATTAAGTGCCTGACTTCCAATGCCGAGCTCCCGGGCCAGGTGTTCGTATAAGTTTTCTTTCCCAAAATCCATATTTTGGGTCGCCGCTAAAAATGCCAGTTCAAATCGAGGGTACAAAACTTGTCTCATCTCTCTCTTGATTTTTTGCAGAAAAGCGGTTGTCAGCTTTTCGGCATTTTGATGTTTTGTTAATTCTATAAAAAGACGGCGTAACTTTATTTTTGGCGCAGCTCCGACTATGCCCAAATTTTCAATAATTTGCATCCCTTCTCGAATAACGGGTATAAATTTCCGCAGAAACTCCTCACCCTTTTCCCGATTTAACACCGCCGTGTTTATATCATATTCCGAATACACCGCCCGCAGCTCCGGGTCAGCCCACAATCTTTTGATGTCCGCTATCTTGCCTCGCAGAAACTTTTCCCCGTCCTCACGTCTTAA
>MFTQ01000008.1:25907-60265 GCA_001785355.1 Candidatus Nomurabacteria bacterium RIFCSPHIGHO2_01_FULL_41_71
CAGCCCACAATCTTTTGATGTCCGCTATCTTGCCTCGCAGAAACTTTTCCCCGTCCTCACGTCTTAACACCGCCGTGTTTATATCATATTCCGAATACACCGCCCGCAGCTCCGGGTCAGCCCACAATTTGCTTAGTATGTGCGGATTATATTTTTGCATTATTTTTAAAACCATTTTTTTATCCATCTTGCTTGTTTTTTGTTTCCGTTTTGTGACTTGTTTAATGGTTGCCTGAAAATCAAACAAGAGCGCGAAAAGATCGTGGTGAACTTCAACCAGTAATTCTTGATCTGAAATATCTCTTCCTTCTTGTTTCCGCGCTTGTTTCAGCGTGGACGCATAATTTTTTAAGACAGCGCTGAAAAGGTCACGAAGCTCCATTTCTGAAATCCCGCTTTTTCGGGACAAATTGTCCATGTGGGGCTGAATTTTAGATTGATGCTTTTTTTCAAATTCTTTAATGAGCACGGCTGCTGCCTGGATTGACTCCTTGGATTTACGGCCCCTGACAGACGCAAGAGATTGCCGCATCTCCACTTTTTTTCTTTTGGCCCGTATTTGCGTTTTTAATTCGCCCAGCTTTTCCATTTCATGTATGATAGCATAAATTTGCGGTTTTTTGAGGAGGTGTGATAGAATGAAGACATGAAAGTAGGGACAGCAAAAAAAGAATCAAAATATTTGACTGAGAAAAAGTTTCAAGCGTTTGAGAAGATCTTTGAACAGTATATGGGTTCTATCGCGCGCTCATTTGATAAGATAGACCAAGGTTTAAGCCGGCACGACAAAGCCTTTGAGTTGATACTCAAAAACATGCAGATATTTACAGAAGAAGCAAGAGAGCACCGACAGACAATGTCTAGCTTGATACGCACAGATGTCTCTCAGGAAAGAACTATTGAAGATTTAAAAATTCGGGTTGAGCGCCTGGAGACAAAAATAAAATAAAAGATTATGGATAAAAAAATTCGCGTTGGTATTAATGGTTTTGGACGAATCGGCAGAGCATTCCTGAAGGTTGCTTGGGAGAGGCCGGAGATCGAGATAGTGGCGGTGAATGATCTCGGCGACATTGGAAACATGGCGTATCTTCTCAAATACGATACGGTCTATGGAAAATGGAAACATGAAGATATCAAACATGACGGAGATTACTTGGTAATTGATGATCGGAAAGTAAAGGTTCTCTCGGAGCGCGATCCGAGTAAATTACCGTGGAAAGATTTGGGTATTGATGTGGTGGTGGAATCTACCGGCATATTTATTACTTATGCAAGTTCTAAAGTGCATCTCGATGCGGGAGCAAAGAGAGTAGTTGTTACCGCTCCGATGAAAGATGAGCCAAAGTCCGGTGTGGAGGGAGCCACGGTCCTGATGGGTATAAACGAGGAAAAATTCGATACTTGCGTAATCACCTCAAATGCTTCTTGTACCACTAATGCCGGAAGTCCTCTTATTGCGATTCTCGATGAAGAGCTTGGAATTGAAAAAGCGGTTTTGAATACGGTTCATGCGCTTACCAACAGTCAGCCCACAGTGGACAGCTTTAATAAACATAATGTGCGGGAAGGACGAGCGGGAGGACACAATATAGTACCCACTTCCACCGGCGCCGCCATCGCCGTAACCAAAGCTTTCCCCAAACTCTCCGGTCTTTTCGACGGTATTTCTGTTAGGGTACCGATAGTTTCCGGATCAATCGTGGATATTACTTTTGTGTCTAAAAAAAATACTACCGTGGAAGAAGTGAACCGGATACTAAAGAGTGCGGCTACCAAGCCGAGGTGGAAAGATATTTTTGCGGTTACCGAAGAAGAACTTGTTTCAAGCGATATCTTGGGAACACGCTATGGGGCGATTGCCGATCTCAAAATGACTCGCGTTGTCGGAGGCAATCTGGTAAAAGTGCTTGGCTGGTATGACAACGAAATGGGGTATACATATACTCTGGTGGATCATGTTATTAAAACCGGAAGCAAGATAGAATAACCACTTAGTTATAATAGTACTCTACTTAATACTCGGAGTACCAAGTGGAGTACCAAGTAATCGGATGCTGATATTATTTTATATGATATACTATTCAATATGAAAATTTATATAGGCGCAGATCATGCCGGATATGAATTTAAAAAAAAACTTAAAGAATATTTAACAAATTTGGGTTTAGGTTATGAAGTAGAGGATATGGGCGCGTTTACTTATGACGAGGATGATGATTATCCGGATTTTGTCCGGCCGGTGGCGGAAGCCGTTGCCAAAGACGAAGGTAATGTGGGTATAGTTTTGGGTGGTTCCGGCCAAGGTGAAGCAATGTGCGCCAACAGAGTGCCGGGTATCCGAGCCGCATTGTTTTATGGAGAAGCGCTACCCAAAGAAGCTATTGATGTACAAGGAGAGAAAAGCGCAGATCTTTTCGAAATTGTAAAGATTGCTCGTGTTCACAACAATGCCAATATTTTATCTCTGGGTGTCAGATTTTTATCCGAAGACGAAGCCAAGTACGCGACAGAACTTTTTTTGAAAACGGAATTCAAAGGAGAAGAGAGGCATATTAGAAGAATAAATAAACTCGGCTGATATGGAAAATAAATCTCGCGAACTTGAAGTTGCAATCAAAGCTGCGCTTGAGGCGGGTAAAGTTGTTTTTAAGTATTTTGAGGAGGGAACGGAAAAAGTGCATAAAGATAACTCCGAGATGGTGGATGTAGTCACGGTGGCGGATCATGAAGCAGAAGAATTAATTAAAAAAATATTATCCGAAAACTTTCCGGATCATTCGATATTGGGAGAGGAAACGGGCATGTTGGAAAAAGGAAGCGAATATATTTGGTATATTGATCCCATAGACGGAACGGCAAATTTTTCAAATAGAATACCGCTTTTTGGAGTTTCCATAGCGCTAGCAAAAAATAACGAACTAATAGCGGGAGTTATTCACAATCCGGCGGCTAGAGAACTTTTCTACGCCGAACGCGGCAAAGGCGCGTATTTGAATGATAAAAAAATTTATGTATCAAAAGACTCGGAAAGGACAGGCATATTTACTGCCGGTACCAGTCGAACAAAAGAGAACCGGCAATTCGTTAAAAATCTTGTTTTTGACTTGGCGGAAAAGGTCCGTTATCCCCGAAATTTTGGCTCTAGCGTCATCGAACTTTCTTATGTGGCTCGCGGAAGTACGGAGGCCCACATAGTGACAGGTTTGAGAAATTATGATTTTGCCGCAGGTGCGCTCTTGGTGTTGGAGGCTGAAGGAAAGATTATAAAATTCGACGGAACTCCCTGGAAATTCCCGGATAATTATTTTATTGCTTCCAACGGAGTATTTCATGATTTATTGGTAGATGAAGTAAAAAAGCAGAAAGAAAAAATCAGCTTTAAGGAAATATAATCATAATATGGCTTTTATTACTCCGGCAATTTTAGAGAAGGATTTCAGTGAAATAAAAAACAAGCTTACTTTCTTGCGTTCTCGGACAAAGTGCGTTCAGATTGATTTCTGTGATGGTATTTTTGTGCCGAACCGGAGTTGGCCTTTTACTTCCGGTGGATTTAACGATGTGGATTTCCGAAAAATAATAAATGAAGAAGCAGGTTTGCCATTTTGGCAGGAATTCGATTTTGAATTCGATCTAATGGTGGCAGACGCGATGGAAAATTTTGATGTTTATATGAAGCTGGGACCGAAGAGGATGATTTTTCATCTTTCGGCGCAGAAAAATATTTCAGAATTTGAACATTTTCTGGAGAGTTTGGATATGTATGTGAGAGATCATACGGAGATGGGGCTTGCTTTCAGACCAAGCGATGACCTTGCTATCGTTTCTTGTCTCTCCCATAGGGTTGATTTTTTGCAATGTATGGGATCGGACAATATGGGAAGACAGGGAGAAATTTTTTCGAATCAAGCGCTGGAAAATCTGAAAACTCTTAAAAGAGATCTTTCGGGAGTAGTAGTATCGGTGGATATCGGAGTGAATTTGGATAATGCGCCGGATATTTTATCAGCCGGAGCCGACCGCTTGGCGGTCGGCTCCGGCATCTGGAAAAGTCCGGATCCGATAGAAGCGCTCCAAACTTTTCAAAGTCTGGTATAATTCGGACAATGCTAACCGAGAAAAAAATTTTAGAGCTGGAGCAGAAGGCAAACGATATTCGCATTTCTGTAATCGAAATGCTTCTTGAGGCGGGAAGCGGTCATTCGGCTGGATCGCTCGGCATGGCGGATATCTTTACTATTTTATTTTTTCATATTTTAAAACATGATCCAAAGAATCCGTTCTGGGAGGGCAGAGATAGATTAATCTTATCGAATGGCCATATTGCTCCGGTGTATTATGCGACCATGGCGCACGCCGGATATTTTCCAATCGAAGAATTAAAAACTTTGCGAAAATTTGGTACCCGCCTTCAAGGTCATCCCCATCGTGAGTATATGCCCTGGCTTGAGACTTCTTCCGGTCCGCTCGGTTCCGGGCTCTCACAAGCGGTCGGTATGGCGCTTGCCGACAGAATGGATTGTGGAGCCGACACGCACCGCTTTATTTATTGTCTGATGTCCGACGGAGAACTTGATGAAGGAAATTCTTGGGAAGCGGCCATGCTCGCGGGAAAACACAAATTGCGAAATTTAATAGCGGTTGTGGACAGAAACAATATACAAATAGAAGGTTTTACCGAAGACATTATGCCGCTTGAACCTCTTTCCGATAAATGGAGGGCTTTCAACTGGCATGTGATCGAGACGGTGGGGCATGATTTCAAATCTCTGAATGAAGCCTTTGAGGAAGCTCAGGCAATATTCGAGAAACCGACGGTCATAATAGCTCATACCGTTCCGGGACAAGGGGTGGACTTTATGGAACATGATTTTAAGTGGCATGGCATTCCACCCGGGATTCGCGATATGACAGGGGAACCTTCCAAAGAAGAGCAGGGGAAGCTGGCGCTTCGTGAACTTCGAACTTTGGGAGGAAAAATTAAAAGCGAACACCAATAAAATTTTCAATTTTATAATGTTGAATCCCAAATTAAAATTAAATCCGAAAATTTTCAGCCTTGGTTGCGAGCAAGTTCCGACCCGAAAGGGTTTCGGCGAAGGCTTGCTTAAAGCCGGAGAGCTGGATAAAAATGTAGTCGCCCTTTGCGCGGATCTCACCGAAAGCACGATGATGAATTTGTTTGCGGATAAGTTTCCGGATCGTTTTGTGCAGGTTGGAGTAGCGGAACAAAATTTAGTTACCGTTGCTTCCGGTTTGAGCGCTATGGGGAAAATTCCTTTTTGTTCTTCTTACGCCATGTTTTCTCCGGGCAGGAACTGGGAGCAAATTCGCACGACAATCGCATACAACGGCAGAAAAGTTGTAATTGTCGGTTCACATTCTGGAATTTCTGTCGGAGCTGACGGTGGCACCCATCAGGCGTTGGAGGATGTGGCGCTTATGCGAGTGCTACCAAATACGGATGTGATTTCTCCATGCGATGCGATAGAAGCAAAAAAAGCGACGTTGGCTCTTGCGAAAACTCCCAAGCCGGCTTACTTGCGATTGTTTCGGGAAAAAACGCCGGTTGTCACCACAGAAGAAACCTCGTTTGAGCCGGGAAAAGCGCAGATTTTTTGGCTACCGGATGTGGGGCTGGCGCAGGTGGGCATAATCGTCTCTGGCGGACTCATGCATCTCGCCTTGCTTGCCGCCAAGGAGTTAGAAGCTGAGGGCATAAAAACAAAAGTGATGAACTTGGCGACAATCAAGCCCATCGATACGGATGCGATCTTAGAACTTGCCAAAGAATGCAAAGCCATGGTCACTATAGAGGAGCATCAAGTTGCCGGAGGCATGGGTTCGGCTGTGGCGGAAGTGCTTGTCGAGAGTTTCCCTGTACCGATCGAATTTATCGGAGTTCGCGACAAATTCGGCCAATCCGGTACACCCGATGAGCTCATCGAAAAATATGGTTTGGGTAAAGACTCCATCAAAAAAGCGGTGAAGAAAGTTTTAAAAAGGAAAGTATGATATATCCATAATAGAAACGGCTGTCTCTATTGTGGGTATTCGAATTTATTTCTCTTAATTTATTTTTTTAGTCTTGTATTCCGCCGGAGAGTTTTGTAGATATTCTTCCAGTTTTGCGCGGGTGAGAAGGCCCTTCTGGGCTCCGATTTCTTGGACTACGGACATAGAATTTATCGGCCCCCAAGTTAACGCTTCAGTTGGGGAGAGTCCTAGAACGAGCCCAACGGCAAAGGTGGAAGAAAAAGCGTCGCCCGCGCCGGTGCGGTCGAGCGGAGCCGCGATATCAGGATACATTGGAATATGCCACAATTCTCCTTCCAGATATAGGTATGCTCCTTTGGTGCCGTCGCTCAAGGAAACCATTCTGGGTCCGAGTGCGTGAATGCCTTCAGAGAGTTTGCGGATATCTCTTTCGTTTGTGTCGAGAATCATTTGCGCTTCCTCTACATTTGAAAAGAAAACCTCGCTTCGTGCGTAAATTTCTCGAAGTTTTTCCACTCCCATCTTTATTTGAAAAATACCAGGCTGAAAGGCCAGTTTTGTTTCCGGATTCTGACGCAAGTAATCTATAAGTTTCGCGTGAAGAGGCAGTGATTTTTCGCCGAGAGAAGTCAAATATACCCATTTTACTTTTCCCAATTTTGGCAATTTATAATCGAAATCTGAATGTTTTTGCAATATTGTCCTTTCGCTTTCGAACCAAATTATGTAATGGTAATTCGTTGGCTTGTCCGGACTAATATTTATAAACTCCGTAGAAACCCCGTCCTCTTTTAATGATTTCAGGCATGTTTCGCCGTTCCTATCCTTTCCTACATTCGCGACTAGCGCGGATTTTAGTCCCAGTCGGCTAGCTGCCACCGAGGCATTGGCGGCGTTTCCCACTGCCGGCACTTCGGTCACGGATTCATAAGGAATTTTAGCTCCGAAGGCCATGCAAATCTGGCAATTTATGTTGTTTATGTCGCAATGAACACTCGCGTCTTTGAGCCTTATGAAAGCATCCATAGTGGTTTCCCCGACAGCCACAAAATCATAATTATTTTTCATGATACAATAATATCACAACATGCCCAAAAGACTAATATTATTTCTTATCGGAATTATTTTTTTATTTTCATTCAGCTTTGCGCAAGCGGGAATAGTTATCAATGAAATAATGTATTCTTCCAACTCTGAGGACACGGATTGGGTTGAAATTTACAACGAAGGGAATTCAAGTGTCCTGATTACGACAATGGGTTCCAGTGATGCCTGGAGGATCAGTACCAGTACGAGCAATTCGCCTACAAAATTTAATCTTAACGGGGATGATTTTAATATCTCGCCGGAAGAATATGTCATTTTAGCTGCCGATAAGGATGTTTTTTTATCTAAGCATTCTGGGTACTCCGGAGTCGTCGTCGATATAACAGCTTCCGGTTTTAACAATGAAGAAGGCAATATCCAACTTTGGGATAATAATTTTATATCCATAAGCGGTTTACACTATACATCTTCTATGGGCGCAAACGGCGATGGTAATACTCTGCAAAAAATTTCCGGCTCTTGGGTCGGGACTCTGCCTACTCCCGGGGCGGTGAACGAAGCTTCTGCGTCGCCGTCTCCTGCGCCGGAGACCGGCTCAAGCAGTGGAAGCGGAGGCTCGAGTTCCAGCGGAGCGTCTCAAGCGATCCCTATTTTACAAAAAATAAAAACGGAAATAAAAACCAAAACCCTTGTCTTTGCCGGCGTGCCTGTAATTTTTGAGGGATCGGTTCGCGGCTATTCTGGCGAACCGCTTCATTCCGGAAAATTTTTCTGGAATTTTGGCGACGGAGATTCTCGAGAAATGAATTTGAGTTTTACTCCCGAAAAATTTACTCACACATATTTTTATCCGGGCGAATATTTGGTTTCTCTGGAGTATCGTCTGAATTATTATTCGGAGGCTCCGGATGCCTCCGATAAAATCATCTTGAAAGTGGTTTCGGCGAATCTTGTAATCTCCAAAGTGGGCGACGAACGGGATTTTTTTGTGGAGATTTCCAATAATACGGCATATGAAACGGATCTCTCCGGTTGGATTCTTAAAAGTGGAGACAAGAATTTTATTTTTGCCAAAAATACGATTCTCGGCGCGAAAAAAGAAATACGCTTGTCGCCCCAAATTACAAATTTTTCAATCACAGACAAGCCTGGCTTAAAACTCCTTGATTCGCAAGGGATATCTGTTTTCGACTATACGGCTTCGCTTGCTTCCGCATCAATTGCTCGTGTTCAGACTAAAGCGGCCGCCACGACTATTTCTCTTGCCAATGGAGACGCGAGTGAAATACTGGAGGCTAGTTGGGCAAACGGAGAAGAAATTTCCAAAGAAGTTTTGACGGCCACTCCGATTTTAAGCGGATATGAAGAAGGGCAGGCTGGAGGTTTACCTTTTCCGATTATAATTTTCTCTGCTTTTCTTTCGTTTTCCGCCGGAGCGGTGTATTTTCTACGCAGAATGACAGATTCGCGCGTCCCCGGAGACGATTTTGAACTCTTGGATGAATAGAAAATTAATATATAATAAAAGTGAAAATTGGGTCGAAATTATTAAAATTAATCAAGAAAAAATTTATGATGGGATACGGATATGGTTACGGAGGAATGATGGGAGGAGGGTTGGGTTCGCTCGTCGCCCTTGTAGTTTTGGTTGATCTCATTTTGCTCGGCATTTGGCTTTATAAGCAAATTAACAAGTGAAAAAATACCAATCATTAAAAACAGTATAAGTTTGTATAAAATTGTAATACAATATTTTTTCTTGTAGTATGTGGTAATGTCAAAGTTGTCTGTGGGCATAGTCTGAGTGCTACCCAACATCTCAATAATAATATAGGTACAAAACGAATTCCGTTCGAGTTTACAATAGAGCTTCCGCCACCCCGCCACGAACGGATAATCGTAAGCCGTAATCAACAGGGGAGGATAATCCGGTCCATAGCGCCAGAACCCTGCTGAAATGAGAAATGCGTCACCTTGATCTAAATTGCAAAGTTATATGATATACTTTAATTGTTATAAAATAGAAATTGGCAAGTTTTATTAGTTATCGGTCGATTTCGGAATTTTTTGGTTTTATTTTTATAGTTATGAACCAGGATTTAATAATTAGACTTTTCAGATCTATTGAAGGTGATATGGACGATGATCTTATAAAAGTTGCAAAGAAAATCATTGAGAGTGAGAAAACAATAGGACATAAAAAACTAGCAGGAAAACTGAAGGGGATATTAGATGAAAATATTGCCGGCCATATGAGTTTTAAAAAAGAGCTCAAGACTCTCTTGCCTGAAGGAACAATTATTCCTACAGATAGAAGGCATAACATACCTTTAGCAACTTTAATTAATACTGAACACCTTCGCCACGAGATGATTTTACCTAAGTCAGTAGAGGCAAATTTCCAACGCATTGAAAAAGAATATGTTGCCCGAGAAAGACTTGCCCACTTTGGGTTGAAGCCACGCAAAAAGATTTTGTTTTATGGTGCGCCTGGTTGCGGAAAGAGTATGGGTGCAGAAAGAATAGCTTGGAATATAGGACTGCCTTTTCTCAAAGTCAGATTCGAAGCAATCATGTCTTCCTATCTTGGAGAGTCAGCAAATAATCTGAAAAGGCTATTTGAATCGATAAAAAATTACCCTTGTGTTTTATTGCTTGACGAGTTTGACTTTTTAGCAAAGGCAAGATCTGTGGGGCAAGATGTTGGTGAGATGCATCGCATGGTGAATATTTTATTGAATCTACTTGAAGATTACGATGCGCCTGGCTTGCTTATAGCTACGACAAATCTAGAGGGTACAATTGATAAGGCATTATTCCGCAGATTCGACGATATTATTGAAATTCCAAAACCTGGGAAAGAAGAAATTGTTAAACTGCTTAGAGGTACTCTTTCTTCGATAGACACTTCAAATGATATTGAATGGGATAGATTCGCAGAAACAATGGACGGTTTCTCTGCCGCGCTTGTGGTGAAAGTTGCGAACGATGCGGCAAAAACAGCCGTCATTCAATCTAGTAAGGTTATTAGTAAAGGGCATATAGAAAAGGCTTTGAATGAAAATTTTAATTACAACAAATAATCTTTATGCCGAGGTTTCCTCACCTAGAACTTTCAAAGAAAATCAATGGGTTACACAGACCAAAGCAGGGTGGGCCCAGAGAGCTTGACCCTTTAACAAAAGCAAATTTAGATAATAGGGTTATTTATGGAAAAACCCTTTTGGGCAGGGTTGATGGAATTTCCGAATATTGGAAAAATAATATTAAATCTCGCCAAGATGCCAGGCTTCCTGATCTACCAAACCCTAACGTAATGCCTGTATTTTTACAGATTGATGCTAATAAATTTGATATCGAGTCTCTAAAAAGCTTTGGCATAGAGGTAATTGCAGAAGAAGAAAATGGATTTATTATTGGTGCTTCAGGAGATGACTTCAGATCTCTCAGAGAAAAAATAAAAAAATTTATTGCCCAAGAAGGTAAATATAAAAATAAGGCATCACAGTTTTGGGAAATTAACGATGGAATCCAGTGGCGAGTTGAACAGATATTATCCAATGATTTAAAGTTAAAGTGGGATTCAATCAAAGAATCCGACGAGTTAGTTGTTGACGTGGGGATTGCATGTTATGTGAAAATGCCTGATCAGCCCTCTAGAAAGAAAAACGAAACTGATAGCCAGCTTAAAATCAGAACAGAACGCTGGAAGAGTCGAAAAGAAAGGAGTGAAATTAAAAGAGACGAAATAGCCATAGCAAGGCAGACAGAATTTGAAAAATTTATGTCGGCTTGTGGCGGAGAAGCACTGGGTGGTTACGTTGACTTTGACGATAGTTTCTCATGTCGTATAAAAATCTCAGGTAGAGGGTTAAAAGATATAGTATTGAATTATCAGTACTTATTTGAAGTTGTAGAATATGAACCATTAACACTTCAAGATTCTTCTATGAATGAGGCTGAGTCAGTATCTCCAGAATTGGTTCCTCCAGAGAAGGATGCTCCAAAAGTTTGTGTGATAGATAGCGGTATACAGGAAGAACATCGCTTGCTTGCACCCGCGATTGATAGCTCTAAGTCAATATCCTTTATTCCTGGGGACACAAGTACCGCGGATGTCGCAGGTAATGGTGGGCACGGTACTAGGGTTGCCGGTGCTGTATTGTATCCTTACCAAATTCCCAGGAATGGAATATATAGATTTCCATGTTTTGTTCAAAATGCCAGAGTTTTAGAAAAAGATGGAGATAAAACTATATTGCCTTTAAATTTATATCCTCCTAAGTTAATGGAAAATATAGTAAGACATTTCGATGATGCTCGTATTTTTAATATGTCTATCAATTCCTCTAATGCGTGCCGAACTGTACATATGTCTCAGTGGGCTTCTGCCATTGATAGGTTGATACATGAAAATAATCTACTTTTTATTATTTCAGCTGGAAACATACCAGTTAACGGTTATAGCGTTCAAAGTCCCGGGATAAAAGAACACATACATAGCGGTAGAAACTATCCTAATTTTTTACTTGAAAATTCAAGTCGTATTGGAGATCCGGCACAGAGTTCTTTTGCACTTACGGTAGGTTCAATATGTTTAGATAAATTTGATGACGGCTTAAAAGAATCTTTTGGTGAAAAAGAACAACCTTCTTCTTTTTCTCGTACAGGATTAGGTATGTGGGGAATGATAAAACCCGATGTAGTTGAATACGCTGGAGATTTCGTTAGAGAGAAGAACACTAATCCAAATATTTCTCGCGAAGTATCGATTTCTCCTGAGTTGGTTAAGTCAACATACGGAGGGGGCAGTGAAGTGGGAAACGATACGGTTGGGACCTCCTTTGCTGCCCCGAGAGTTGCTTATATTGGAGCAAGTTTGCAAAAACTTTATCCAGACGAATCGACTAACCTATACAGGACTTTAATTGCACAGTCTGCGAGGTTGCCTAGTGCCATTTTCGCGAAACCGGGAATTAGTGATATACGCCATTATGGTTATGGAATACCTAATTTACAAAGAGCCACAGAGAATTCAGAGAAAAGGATAACATTAATAGCGTCGGGAAATTTATCAGCAAAACAAGCAAATGTTTACTCAGTTAAAGTCCCAACGGAAATGAGAAGACCAGGAGAAGACTACGATATTCTTTTAGAAATTACCCTTTCCTTCACGGCACGACCGAGACGTACTAGGAGGGGAACTCATTCTTATCTTTCAACCTGGCTTGACTGGGAGTCATCAAAATTAAATGAAAATTATAACCAATTTGTTCAACGTATCCTTAAAGATATGGACAATCTTGAGGATCAGCCCGAAGATCCAGATACTATTAAGTGGGTAATTAGGGAAAATAAAGACTGGAGCAAAATCAACGGCATAAAAAGACAAGATAGCTCTCTACAAAAATCTTGGTGTGTAATTAAGTCTCATGAATTACCTAAAGAGTTGAGTCTCGCAGTTATCGGGCATACAGGGTGGGAGACTGATTTAAGCGAAGAAGTGCCTTACTCTGTAGCTGTCAGTTTTGAGGCGTTAGATTCTAATTTAAATGTAAATGTATATGAAATGATCAGGGTGGAGAATGAAATACCTATTTCCGTTGAAGTTGAACAGGAAATTATAGATAAATAATTTAGAACAAGAAAAGCAGTTTACCGCCTGACTGCACGTAAACTGCTTTTTATTCTCTATTACCTCCACTTTCCCATAGTGAATTCCAGAATCCAATCAGCTGCCTCTGATTTTGTTATTTCCTGGATTTGACTGAGATATCCATCTCTTTTGTCTTCCTCAATATTTTGGAAGATTAAGTCTGTTAAAGCGCGTTTTTGATGGCTCGTTGCCATTTCTGCCTCATCGGTATCTTCCGTAAAGAAATAACCGTGCCTCGGACTCTCAAAACTAGCTAGCGCTGTTTTTGTCGTCATAATTTTTAGTTAGACTAATAATTGATCGTTTTATTGAGAAAGCCACCGATCATCTCGCTTGCTTCCTCTTTGCTGATATTTTCAATTTTTGACTTCAGTTGCTCACGTTCGTCATCGTCCTCAACATTTGCATTCACGAGTTGGAGTAGATAAGACTTTTGTTTTTCTGAAGCAGGCTGAAATTCCTGATATTGTAGTGAACCCCCTAACCCTTCCGTTTCCTCTTCGCCGTTAACTCGCACTGATTCCAGAATTTTCACAGCATTATTTGTTGCAGAAAGAAAAGCCCCGTTGACTGCACAAGAGATCGTTCGGTCTACAAATTTGTTCAATTTTGAGAATACGGAGACCGAACGCCCTAATGCCAGCAATTTTCCGTCTTTTGTTATCTCACACAGTATTCCAATTAGCCCAGGAACATGGGAAAAACGAGCCAGCGTATCTGTGTCTTCCCGAAAACTGATTTGTATGCTGAATGGACTGCCGCAAAGCGCCCTAACCGCCTCTCTAGCCGGATTGTTTTCACTCCTGACATCCATCACCGGTTTAATCTTTGTTTGAAGTGGTGACAGGGTTCTTTTGTTTAATGTTTTATTATTCATTTTATTTCTTAGATTAATCTTACACGAGAGACCAGCTCGTATTTTGAAGATCTATATCGACCTTATAAACCTTCACCAAATTAGTTTTGAAATATTTTCATTAAGAGTTTAGAAATACCGGGACGGGGGGCTGTCGGTTTGACTCCCTGTAAGTTGTGGCTATATGGAGAAACGTACCCGTTTGCGGTTTTGGGGAAATTTGGCAATTTAGAATTTAGGAACTTAAAAAATTTCGCAGAAAATTTTTAGAAAATGGTCTTTGACCCTGACGGTCAGGGTCAAAGAAAGTCGATAAAATAAGGGTTTTTTTGGCGGGGCATGCTTTCTGGAACGACTTGACCCCGACCGTCGGGGTCAAGTTTAGTGAATGAAATAAGGTTTTTTAATGGAAGTGTGCTTTATGGTGGGGCCACTTGACTTCGACGGTCGAAGTCAAGTTTGCGAGACTTTTAAAATAGAGGTAAAATCAAAGGTATAACTTAATATGTAATTAGCCTAAACCGGTAGCAATACTGGCATGGTGAAGAAATCGCAGTGAACAATAAAAAACCTGTTATCAGGGGCGTTCACTGCGTTATGGAGGGAAACCTCCATAGGAGCTTCGGCTCTCCTTGGTAGCAGGCTTTTTGCGTTTATTAGTGAAAAATATTATGAAAAAAATCTTGTATTTCTTTATTTTAGCCATAGTAATAATTGCCATAGGTAGATGGATATGGAATTCAGGGTATGAATCTTCAGAAATTGATCGGATGACTGACAAAGAATTCAACGAAAGATATGGAGAACCAAGATGGCAGGAAATGAGGGAATATTAAATATGAAAAATATTAAATACGAAATTGTGGTGGCTATTATTGGAATTCTAGTTTATCCGTCAGTTACCCTGGCTTCTTGGTGGAACCCATTGAGCTGGAGGGTCCTTAAGTCTTCTAGGGAACCAAAAGTTGAAATTGTGGCACCGGCAACGCCTACAACTAGGGCAACCAATAAGACTGAAGCAAATATAAAACCCGACAAGCCAAAAGAAAAGAAAAAATCTGTTGAACCAACTAAAAAACAAGAAGTTGAAAAGCCTAAGGTAGAAACTACCCCATATGTTCCATTACAACCATTTGTTCCGCCCATAGGTGCTATAACTCCACCTGAGACACCTGTATTTGCTGTTCAAGCAGCTGATGGCACGATCTGGCAAGGATTTTCTAAAAAAGAGGCTCAGGAAAAAGCAAACCATTACATGAATAATTTAGACAGGACACCCCCATATCTTTACTTCGATAAAATGATACAAAGACAAAGAGAAAGCCCATTCTTCATCAAAAATGATAATGCGTTATATGGAACAATAGGATTATGGAAATCAAGTATAGCAGAAGATCCACAACCCAGCTCAGGAAAAAAGAATCTAGAATATTATTTAGATGGTGTTTTAATTGGAGCAGACACAAACTTTGATGGAAAAATCCCATTAGACACAACAAAATATTCTAACGGAATACACATATTATCAATTAAAGTTTATGATAACGCAGGAAATGTGGCTTCTGATTCAGCTGAAATTACAATAAAAAATTAACAAATGAGATATGGAAGTTTTCAATTGTCTTTTTTAATTCATAGGGATATACTTTACCCAAGTTATTATTTATTATTAGCTAACTAATATAATATGAAGCCATTCAATCTCCGGGCTGTTTTGTCAAGAGTCATTGCGCTCTTTTTATTAGCTCTAGTCGTTTTTCCTTCTAATGCAGGCGCTGCCACTCAGCTTTTCAATCCTGAACAGCTGACCGCGGGGGTAGTCCCGGCTGAGAGAAACATTCTGGAAACAGACGAGATTACTGGTGCTTTCAACTACTCATATCCGATAGTCGTGCCTCCAGGACGAAACGGGTTACAGCCCGATCTCAAACTCACCTATAACAACCAACAGAGAGACAACTACCCAAACATAATGGGTTACGGCTGGGCAACTAATATCCCATATATTGACCGAGTAAATCGTTCAGGAACCAACAAGCTCTACACTGATAATTACTTTTATTCTTCACTATCAGGCGAGCTTGTTTTAGTTTCTGGTTCTACCTATGGGCCTAAAGTAGAAAATGGCTCATTTCTGACTTACACCTATGACGGCACCTACTGGACGGTTAAAGACAAAAAAGGCACGGTATACAAGTTTGGTACTAATGCAGCTGAGAGACAGGATAATCCATCTGACAGCACCAAAGTATTCAAATGGATGCTTCAGGATGTACGAGACACGAACAATAACTACATCAAATATGAATACTACAAGGATGGCGGTCAGATATATCCATACAAAATTAAATACACTGGCAACAATGTAACGGACGGAATTTTTGAGGTTGAGTTTTTAAGGCAAACAAGGAGCGACGTAGCCAAGTCATACGCGACTGCTTTCTTGGTAACTACCAGCTATCGCATCAATGAAGTCCAAGTCAAAGTTAGCGGTACTTGGACTAGGAAATATGCTTTATCATATACTACGGGAGATAACGGCCTTAGATCCTTGCTTTCAAGCATTACCGAATCAGGACAGGATGAAAGCTCAAACGTAACCACTTTACCAGCCACTTCTTTTACCTATTACACAAGTACTACCGGTTGGGAATCCGATACTACCACATGGACCGCTCCTCAGTCTGTAGGAGGTGCACTGCAGAGCTTTTTAGACGTAAATGGTGATGCTTTGCCCGATATTATTGAGTCCTACACCGCAAGTCCTAGCGATTTAAAGAAAGTTTTTCTCAATAACGGGGATGGAACTTGGACAAACAATACTGGCCTACAGCCGCCGATCCTTTTTAGAAAGAACGAAATTCGAGGAGGTTCCCATGATGATACTTGGGACCAAGGAGTGCGGGTAGTAGATGTAAACGGAGACCTTCTACCTGACATAATCAAAGCCGAAGACAATGGAAACGGTAATGGTGGCTTTGATGCGTATATAAATACAGGAAGTGGATGGACGCAAAATAGTACCTGGCACCCGACGGTAACATTTAATGGAGATAACAACATAGACAGCTGGGGTTCGCACGCTATCGACCTAAACTCTGATGGACTAACTGACATCATACGTAAGAAAAATAGTTTCTTTGGATCTCAGATAAATAGCGGAACAGCTTTTGGCACTGAATCATCTACAGCTTGGGATCCAGGAGCAAGCGAAATTGTCGGGCCTAAGGCGCAGTTCGTGGATGTGAACAATGATGGACTTCCAGATATTGTTTACATGGTTTGGAATGTTGGTACAGGGGCAACTGACAAAACAACCTACATCAACAAAGGAGATGGCAACTGGACTACCGACAGCGCTTACAATCCTCCAGTGGATACCGTTACTCCGTCAGATGCCGATGCAGGAGTCCGTTTCTTTGATGTAAACGGAGACGGGCTAGTAGATCTAGTGCCTGACTATTCCTACATGACCGCTGGCCGTAACACCCACCTTAACACTGGCTCCGGCTGGACTTCGGCTTCGGCTTGGAATGTTCCGAGCGACGTGAACGTTGAATTTGATACTGGGCCAGTCAATATAGTGGATGTGAACACAGACGGGACATTAGATTTCTTCTACACGTCAGGATCCAATCCAATGACTACTAAAGTCTGGAAGAACAAGACTACGACTCCAACGGACACTCTTAAGAAAATTACTTTCCCTCAAGGCGGTGAGACTACAATCACCTACAAGCGTACTCCAAACTACAAAAGCGGATCAACTGTATTAAATCCTAGTTTTCCAATTCCGCTTGATACCGTATATCAAACCTCTACCGTAGACGGCAACGGAGTTACTTCAACTGAGACCTTTACTTACGAAGGCGGACTATATAACTTCACTGCTTGGAACAATCGCAGACCAGCTGGATTCTCTAAAGTAACAAAAGTGGACACCGCCGGCAACAAAACGATCAATTACTATCATCAAGGTAATACCACCAATTCCTCCCAAGGCGAATATGATGATCACGTTTCCAAAATTGGGAAGATCTACAGGACGGAAACGACTGATAGCTCTGGGAACATCTATGAAAAGACCGTTCATAAATGGGACAAGTACAATCTAGGTACTGGCAGAGATTTTGTGAAATTAGTTCGCACTACTACTCTCACTTACGACGGTGACTCAGACCATAAAGACAAAACAGAGGAATATACTTATGACAATACCTACGGCAACCTAACCCAAAAAGTTATGTGGGGTGAAGTTACTGGTTCTGATGATGGGTCATATACTGACACCGGAACCGATAAATTCACGGAAGACATTTCTTATGTAGCCAACACTTCAAATTATGTGGTCGGCCTGCCGTACCAAGATACTGTAGCAGATCAGAGCTCCAACAAAGTTCGTGAATCAAAAATTTACTACGATACTCTCTCGCTTGGTTCAGTTGGAGCAGGAAATGAGACAAAAGTCGAGCGATGGAAAACTGGTACGACATATGTAAACACCCAGAAAGCATATAACACTACCTACGGCGTTGTGACTTCCTCAACAGACGAACGAGGTAAAACAACCACATATACTCTTGATACACACTATCTCTACCCAGCTACCGTCACGAACGCCCTTTCCCAAGCTACAAGTTACACCTATGACTACTCTGCAGGAAAAGCGAAACAGGTTACCGATCCTAACAGTTTTGTCTATCAGACTATCTTTGACGGTCTGGATCGGGTAACCGCAGAAAAAGTTCCTGACCTGTCTTCCCCTTACGATCCAGTTACCAAAACTGCATATACCTACACCGACACTTCAGGATCAGTCAGCATCCTAAAAACTGAAAACTTAGACGGCTCAACTTCTGCCTTAACCTATCAGTATTTTGATGGTTTAAATAGATTGATTCAAGAGAGAGTTGAAGCTGAAGAAACCGGATACTACAACGCGAGGGATATTGTCTACAACACTATCGGACTAGTAGACAAAGAATCCTTGCCATACACTTCAAGTGGGTCATCTAAAACCACAGCCACAACTACCACCGCTCTTCTGACCACTTACTCTTACGACCCAATGAAGCGCATAACTTCTGTCGTTAATGCAGTCGGTACCACTTCTAATGCGTATGATGATTGGAAGACAACTATCACCGACCCTAGAAGCAAAACTAAACATCTCTACAACGATGCCTACGGCAACCTAACCAGAGTGGATGAAGTAAGCGGAGGCAATACATACAGCACCTACTACGAATGGAACGGCAACAAACTTCTAACGAAGATTACCGATGCTTCAAGTAATGTCCGAAACTTCGTTTACAACGGCCTAGGCAAAAGAACTTCAGCCGAAGACCTGCATGCCACCAGTGATGCTTCATTCGGCACTTGGACATACACTTACGATGACGCTGGCAATTTAACCCAGACCGTTGATCCAAAGAGCCAGACCATAGATTATACCTACAATGACATAAACCAAGTTCTCACTGAAAACTATACTGGCGGTACAGGGACAGAAGTCACTTACACTTACGGAGGTTGTACAAATGGTACAGGCAAACTCTGTAATATTGATACGGTTCAGGCAGTAGATACGGACTACACATATAACTCAAATAGTGGCGTAGCAAGTGAGGTAAAAACTATAAGCAGCACCGGATATACCACTTCATACACTTATGATCGCCAAGGAAATGTTTTGGAAATTACTAACCCTGATAGCTCTAAAGTCAAATACATTTATAACACCGCTGGCCTTCTGGAAAAGATCCAGAGAAAAGAAAGCACTGATGGCAGCTACATTGATGTTGTTACTAACTTCACTTACGGCCCTCACCGAAAAGTCACAAAGCAGGAAAACTTGAATGAGACGGCAACAGAATACACTTACGATTCTGCCAAGCTTTATCGCCTGACCAGAATTCTTAGCAACTGGCTCGGGGGCATAGGCGGCCCTGAAGATTTAGGAGAACTTGATCCAGAAATTTTAGAAGCCCTGGGTCTTCCTGTAGAAGAAGTAGCTCAAACTCCCGCACCGGAAGTTGTAACTCCTGAAGTTCCAGAAGAGCCCGCACAAAAAACTACTCAAAATGTAGAAGCACAACCACAAACTCCTGAAGAGAAAGTTCTTAAAGTGATAGAAGACGGAAATAAAAAAGAATTTCTAACCGCTAACGGCATATATAAGCGTATCGGTAAAGACGACAAAGGTCAGGATGTAATTACTGCTCAAATATATAATGGACCCGTTAATTTCTTCGATAGCAAGGTAGGCAAATGGAAGAAAATAGATACCAAGCCAGTTGACAAAGGAGAAGAATTTACTGTTACTGAAGCTCCATATGAAGCGAAAGTAAAGAAATCACTTGAAAGTGGTAAATCTTTCCTCTCTTTCAAAAATGAAACAAATACTATTAACTTCTCGCTTATTGAAACTTCAAATTTTGAAGGTCAAGCCAACCCAGACGAATTTAAGGTTACCTATCCTAATGCACTTGGAAACAGTATAGATCTCGAAATAACTACGCTGCCGACTTCAGTAAGAAAGGAAGCAGTGATAAAAAGCAAAGAAGCTCTAGGAAGCCTAAGCGGTAAAGAGTTTTACGAGATTCCATTCAAAGTTACCCTTGATTCTGATCTAACTATTACTGACGAGAATGGTACTACTCTCACCGAAAACGAACCTCTAACCACTAACGGACAAGTTACCCTAACTAACAAAAAAGGCGTAAAGACATACTTCTGGGCTCCTATGGCAGTTGATAACAACGGCAGACCTGTTTCGATTGATATACGATACGAGTTGAAAAATGACGGGATATATCTAACTAAACTGCTGCCAGTTGAATGGCTAGAGAAGGCAAGTTATCCAGTCACGACTGACACAGTTACCAGTTACTACGCAGGATCAGGAGATGGATATCTCTGGTATACGGCCAATCCTTGGGATACGGCCCACGATGCCACTTCCGGTAATTCCAATACTACTTGGACCACGGCTTTCGTTCAATCGGATAAGCATTACGCTTGGTCTAATGAAAGCGAAATATCCAGAGCTGCGCTTCCGATTGATACTTCGGAGCTCCCTGATGATGCGGAAATCAGCTCGGCAAAACTAAAAATAAATATTCATTCTAGAAATGATAATGATGATGACGGTAACGATTTCATTAGGGTGGTTCAAACTACGACTGCTTCTAGCACATCTTTGACTGGGGAGGATTTTGACCAAATCGGTGCAGTAGATAACCCCACCGCCGGTGCAACCGATAAAGATATCACTGGCATATCAAGTAGCGGAGGCTGGGAGGAATTTACTCTAAACAGCACTGGACTGGGGTGGATTAATAAAACCGGTTACACTAAGCTTGGGCTTCGCGAGGGACACGATGTCGTTGATGAAATGCCGAATTTATACGCGGATGGTATAAGGTTTTACACTGCTAATGGTTCGTACCCACCCTACCTCGAAGTCACATACACCATTCCCAACCAAGCTCCTAGCGCACCAACCAATCTAGAAGTAGAAGGCCTAACTACGCCAACAGCTGTTCAAGACACTACTCCTGATTTTACGGCCGTCTACAATGACCCTAATCCTGGAGATTTAGCCGCTTCCTACCAAATCCAGGTTTCCACCTCCACCGACTTCACCACTCCTCTCTGGAACTCAACTAAAACTACTCTTGGCTCGCAAATTACTGCAGGTAATGAAAGTGCTGAATTGGCCTACGGGGGTACCGCACTAGCCCTGGACGGTGCCACCTATTACTGGCGCATAAAGTTCTGGGATGACGACGATGCAGAGGGTTCTTGGAGTTCTACCGCCTCCTTCACAATGTATGATTCTGCTATTGACGTGCTTCAAGACCTTAACTTCACCTACGACAACAACGGCAATATCACCCAAATCATAGATGCTTCTGAAACTTCTACTTCCAAAACGGTGGCCTACGTGTACGATGATCTAAATCGTTTGACTTCCGCTACAGCAACAAGTGTGGCTTCCGGTCAATCAACTTACACCCACACCTTCACCTATGATGCCATCGGCAACTTCACTAATAAGAGCGATGTGGGCAACTATTCTTACGCTGGCACCAATAATGCTAACCCTCATGCGGCAACCTCTATTAACTCTGTAACTCATAGCTACGACAACAACGGCAATCTCACTGGAGACGGCACATGGACTTACACTTGGGATCACAAAAACAGACTGGCTACCGCGGGCAATGGTTCAACTACCACTTACACTTACGACCAAAACGGCAGCCGGGCCAAAGTTGTAGGAACTTCTACCACCGTTATCCCAACCCAATACTACAGCAAGGAAGGCAGCACAGATGTGAAGTATATCTATGCTGGCAACCAACTTGTAGCAACTGTAAGAGGTACAGGGGCAAGCGCAGCGGTTTACTACATGCATACAGACCATTTGGGGGGTTCTGGGGCCATTACAGCCACAAACGGAGCTCTTAAAGAGCTTACCGATTACTTCCCATATGGAGAGCAAAGGGTTCACGAAACCAATGGCCTGGATGATCGAAAGGGCTACATAGGCAAGGACTTTGACTCAACGACAGGACTATCTTACATGAATGCTCGTTACTACGAGGGGGCTGTTGGGAGGTTCATTAGTCAAGATGCGACCCACTTATGGTTGGGAGAAGAAAATAAAATTAGACAACTAGCTAATCAGAGCCTACAAGGATATCTTTCCGACCCTCAGCAATTAAACAGCTATTCTTACGCCAGAGGTAACCCAATCAATAGAAGTGACCCCACAGGCAACAACTCATACCTTACTGTTGGTAGCGCTGCATTTGTTACTTCTTTAGCATGGAGTGCTGGTAGTGATATATACCAAAATATACAAGATTATAGGTCAGGCAATTTACCTTGGTATCGTATAGGGCAAGCAAGAGGAGAAAACCCAGCAGGAAGATATATAAAAAATGCTGTAGCAACTATTGCTGTGGCTGAAAGTGCGGTCGCCGCCGAAGCTGCTGCCCTAGCAAGGGGAGCAACAAAAATAGTTTCTCAAATTATTGGTGCTACCACTGCCGGAACAGCAAATGTCGGGGCAGGAATTATTACTGGAAGTTCTATGGATCCTACTACAAATGGAGTTAATTTAACTGCCGTGGGGACTGATTTTGTAACTGGTTTTACTGGAACAGTAATAGGACAACAGATACCTAATCCTGTAGGCAGACCACCTACCACTGTTGGTACTTCTGTTGCTGGGCTTAGAGCTATCACAGAGCAATTCCGTTCTCAAATTGGTCAGGTAGTTCAAGGCGCTGGAGCATATCTGACATCATTTACCAAGCAACAAAAACCACAATAGTATATGAAAAAAGATTACCACTATCTTCCAATAAGAGCTAAAGAATTATACTGGCGTTACGGAGCACTTTATGTGCCGTGGATTATCTTACTAATTATTTCTGGAAGATCTATCGTTCAATTCTCAATTTGGTATTTTATTATCTGTGTCTTGCTTTTCATTCAGGAATATTTTGGAGTTTATTTCTTAATAAAAGACAATGTTTTAATCCGAAAAATATTTCTTCGGAAAGATGTAAAAATACC
The DNA here is from genome assembly GCA_001785355.1 of Candidatus Nomurabacteria bacterium RIFCSPHIGHO2_01_FULL_41_71. Taxonomy (GTDB): domain Bacteria; phylum Patescibacteriota; class Minisyncoccia; order Phycocordibacterales; family UBA9973; genus UBA9973. The sequence goes on from MFTQ01000008.1 coordinate 49,058, forward strand.
TGTAGAAAATATTGAAAGAATAGTTAAAGGGCGATTTGGTTTAGCACATACTGAATCTATTGAACTTTACTACAGAGAAGAACAATCAGAGAAAAATATAACTATTACTCTCTTCAGTCGAGGTCCGAAAGAGATCAAAAAGTTTATTGATGATATTAGTAATTTAAATCCGAACATAGTTATTGATTCAGATTTAAAAAATTAGATTGAACAAAGAGCTGATGAATGACCATCCAGTCACTGAGTAAGTTTCTCTTTTGAAAAGAGAGGTACATCTCGCATTCTTCGCTTACTTTCCCCAACTAAACTATTGAAATCCATTACACTAATTCTTGAACCGTTAGTCTTTTTGTGGTAGTTAGCAAATCTCTCTGCCCATTCAATTTCGGTGATGATTTTGTACTCAATTTTAGTTTCAACTTCGTCTTCGTTTTGTGTTGCAGACTTTATTGGTACATAGGCGTGTAGCTCAACCAGATTTTTGTAGTACACAACATGGTCAATGTAATCTAAGAAGAATTGTCTGTATGTTTCGAAGTCCTTGCATTGCCTTATTCGAGATCTCACTTCATCACAGTAATGAGCGATGCTCATGTCAATCACTACTGGCTTATGCAGTAAAGGAATTTGCTTTACCAGCTCAACCTTTTCAGTAGCCAATCTGGCGAGTTCGGAATCGTATTCCATATTTTTCTTGGAGTAGTCAGCTCTACCAATATTTCCTTCCGCGTAGAGTTCAAGTACTCGTTTTTTCGAGGCACTCATATTCTTGATCGCTGAATCAAGTTTCTTTAATTGTCTTTGCAATTTATTCTGTTCTGTCTTACCTCCGGTTTTAAAAATATCCATATTTTCTTTAAGTAGTTCTGGCTTCACCACGATATTTTCAAATAATTTGAAAACTTTTTCCTCAATGATTGATGTTTTTATTTCGTTATTGTCGCATTTCCTTAATTTGGATTTAATCGAATGCTGTAGTATGCGTACTGTCCAATTACATTTATACGATGCCCGGTGATATACCTTGTGAGGCTTAGATCTTTTATCTACATAGTATCTTCGATATGCATAGCAGCTTCCTCCGCAGCATCCGCAACGCATTAGGTTCGATAGCAGTTGCGGTATTCTAGGATTTCTGTACTTCTTTCGATAGTAGTCAATTTTATCTTGTACCTTATTAAATATCTCCTTTGATACAATCGCCGGTACTTTTACGCCAACCCATTGCGATTTATCTCTTCGTCTAATCTTTTTTGAAGTCACCTTTATACCATAGAAAGGATTTGCATACTCTGTAATCGTTTCAAGTTTATTGAAATACATCATACCAATATATGCGTGATTTCGAAGCATGTTTTTGATTATCCCTACCCGCCAAAGTTTCTTCCCAGTTTTAGTGAGATGTCCTTGGTCTTCAAGCATTCTGGTTATCATATGCATACCCTCCTTGCTGTTCGCATATATTTCAAATATCAGTCTAACTATCTTTGCTTCTCGTTCATTTATTTCCAGTGTAGCCGATTCTGTCTCGGGTTTTTTATGCACATAGTTATATCCGAATATGTTCCATCCTCTGCCTGGGTGATATCCTTTTGATAATTTTAATGCCTTACCTCGTCCCACACGTTCGGCAATCTTTGCTCGCTCGAGTTGGGCTACCGCGCCGAGCACTTGCAGAGAGAATGTATTTTCAGGATTTTTTATATAATCTTTTCCATTAATGATGAGCTGTTTGTTGTTCTTGATTATCTCTTCAATAATGATTGTTTGTAATGTCACCTCTCGGGCAATACGATCAGCCGCAAGGAAGTAGATAGTCTCAAAGACATCCTTCTTTAAATCCTGTCGCATCATCTCCAATCCCGGTCTATCGAGTCGAGGACCTTCATAACCCTCGTCCACGTATTCCTTCACTAAGATGTTTCCATCTTTTAATATTTGCTTGCGTAGTTCAACGACCTGGCTTTCGACAGTTCCTTCCTTCTTCTGCATGTCTGAACTTACTCTGGCGTATAATACTGCTCTTTTCATATACCTAAGGAATGACGCGATCTCTTCTAATAGTCTAGACCCGACTGTTGGTAACTATTTCTCCCCTGAATCGTCTTCAAAAGATTTCAACCTCTTATCCGACGGAGCATTGCGCTCTGATTCTTCTATTTCTTCCTCAATCTGATTTTTTATTTCTTCCGTTGTGAATTTTGGTGTTAATTTCTCGCCTAGCACTTTGGATATTTCCTGTGCGGCAATATTATTTTCCTCAACGCTTGGTCTGGTAGTAGCAATTTCATATTCATGGATGATCCTATTAACTGGAGCGAATTGAGGATCGTTATGTTTCAACCAGAAAATAATAGCGGTTGTGTTACCATCTTTAATCATCTGAAGAAGCTTCGATTTAGCTAAATCGTTAATGAAGAATCTTCCTGCTTCCAGTGCCCGATCAGCAGCTCTGGCGAAGGTGCGATCTTTCACGCGCCATTTATAGTAAGTTGAACGACCAACACCGCTACGCTCGCAGGCTATCTGTACTATTGGGGTTTTACGAAGCTGAATTACCAGAGCTTTCTTTTGTCTTTCCGTCTCAATTGTCAGTGTCTTTAGTCTTTGTTTTTCTTTGGCGGATAGTTTTTCATTCAACATAATGGATTTAAGTTCAAGAGTAAAGTAGTCTTCAACTGGTTGTACGTCTATTGTCTTATCGAGTTGCGATGAAACTGCTTTTTTTATATTTTCTTCTCGAATTTCGAATTCTCTCCGTCTTTTCATTTCGGCACGAGATAGTTTGTGATTATAATTATTCATGGGATTTATCAGTTAAGCTTGGTAACTTTTTTACCGGTGTGTTTCTCCCATCTTTTAATAATGATGGATGTATACACATTAGACTTTTCCATAATTCGGCATTTTCGACCCAGTTTGAGTGAGGCTACTAATGTTGACCCCGAGCCACCAAACGGTTCCAAAACTAAGTCACCTCGTTTTGTGAGAACTTTAATATATGGAATTAATAATTCCAATGGTTTCGTACCGAAGATAATATCTTGACCTGAAGATTTCTTGTCAGCGGCGATATGGGTAATGAAGTCTGTTGGGCAATACTTTTTACCTTTACCGTAACTCTCCCAAGTTGGAGTGCCGGTGGTGGCGAATAGGGCGTTTTCGTACTCATTTTGGAATAACGGCTCGGTTTCAGGATCAAGATTGAGTACAGTCTCACCGCCAGTGCCAACGAGAGCTATGTCCGTTTTATTGAAGAATTTATATTTGGCAGAAAAACCCTGCATTCGATTCGGCACATGCCATGTAATGGTGTTACGATACTTCCAATATTTTTCTAGGACGTTCCAAATAATTCTTAAATTCTTCGGGTTCTCAAAAATAATAATAGAGAAGTCCGGCTTTTGGACTTTCGATACATTTTCCATCCATAGATCGGTAAAATTATCCGGCAAAGATTCTGTCTCAAGGTATCGACGATTTTTCTTTGCGCCGAATCCGACCGTAACCCCATCTTTCTGCTTGGTCTTACCACGCAAGTAGTCTAAAATATATGGAGGATCCGTAAAGCACATATCCGCTTTTACTCCTTCCATTAACTTGAGCATATCCGCCTCGACCGTGCTGTCGCCACACATAAGTATTGAACCATCAATTTCATAACGATCGCCTTTCTGAACAGTGATTTCTTTGATGTCCATCTTATCCAATTCTTTTTGTAGATCGAATTGTTCTGGCGTTGGATCAATATCATAAATTGAATCCAGTTCTTCGGTGGTGAATCCGACATCGACTAGGAATTCTTCACTGAAATCTTTAAGGAGATTCAGATCAAATTCGCCTAAATTTTTGTTCAAACGGATGTTCAATTCTTTTTCCTTTTCAATATCAGTAATATTTACATACACGACAGGCATTTCTGTGTTACCTAATTCAATAGCGACTTTCAGTCTGAAGTGACCACCAATTACCACGTTTTCACGACCCGGGGCAGAGTTGGCGATAATTGGGTCTACCAAACCAAAACGAGAAATACTTTCACGAAGAGCGTTAGTTTGTACCTCGTTCCATTTGCGTGGATTGTAAGCTGATGGCTTTAAGGAAGCAATGGGAACATACACAATTTTTAAATTGTTACTCATAAACTAATTCTTAGATTAACTAATAAATTAGTTCTTTCACTAGATTTGATTTTCGTCTGAAAAACGAAAATCGCAATCAAAGAGGTACTAAATTACATTAAATGCTTTAGTACGCCTTCGATTGCGATCTGATGTAAATGCTTACAAGTACGATGACTCTCTTCAGCTTACATGTTCGATTTCGCAACCTATTCGATAGCCCTTCCAATAATTTTTTTTGCCTAAGGCTTTTTGTTGGGACTATCTGCTCTTCAAGAAAGAGTAAGGTTTAAAACTTTTTTTATGATAAGAACTGCTTGCAGTGTATCAAGCAAAAAAGTCTAGCGCAAATTTATTTTTCACTTTTTTGTGTCAACACTGTCAGTAGTGCAAATAGCGTCAAAAAATATCTCAAACCAGCCCTGAAATATCTGTTTATTTTTAAGTTAGCATGTAAATAAAGTTATCCACAGCTATGTTTTGGTTTCGCTACACAAACCCATCGGGGTTAAGCTAGGATGCAGAACCTCTGGAAAAGAGGTATAATACCTTTACAATTCAATAATCGGACGACCTAAACCTTGATTTTATTGAGGCATGGTCATGAAATTCGCGACGAACATAAAGATCCCGTTATCAGGGCGTTCGTCGCGTTACCAGGGGAAACTCTGGTAGAGGATACCGTAAGGTACCTTCCTGGTAGCGGGTTTTTTGTTTCTCTACCGGGGAAAAATCGCGACGAACGATGTTAAACAAAAATTTTCCTCAAGAAAATAATCTTGAGTTTCTAAAACTATATAAAGTTGAAGACGAAATCTTTTCGCTTTCTTCCGGCGAGCAAATTTCAATACAGAAATACTTTCTTAATTTTAATAAATGGGGAGGTTCTCCAGTACCAAATAGTTACGGGAATAAGGCGGTTATAGATTATGAAGGCGAACCTCTTTTTGCAGAGCTTGCCGTTTTGCGCCTATTTCAATCCAACGGCTGGGATGGAGTTTGGGTAGATTCTTATGGCAGAAAATACAGAACTGGTTTACCTGGTGTCGTTGATCCGGTAGAAATTCCGATCAAACAAAAAGAATTAATTGACTCCATCCAAAAAAAGATAGGTCGCTCTGGCGGTTGCTGGGACGTATTTGTTTGGAAAGACAACACCCTTTTATTTATTGAACTCAAACGACAGAAGAAAGATGTAATTCAAGATTCTCAAAGAGAATGGCTTGAGTACTCTCTAGCGCACGGTCTTCATTTTAACAATTTTGCTTTCATTGAGTGGGATACATGATTGACTTCATCCACTTGATGTAATATGATGGTAGGGTATGAATGAACAAATTTCAGGGTATAAAGCCGTTAAACGTTTAGCTGTTGAAAGACCAGACTGGCTTCCGATAGTTAGCGAGTGTTTGAAGCTTTCAAAAGAAATTAAAGGCGATTTTGCTGGAGCTTGGGTTTATGGTCGTGTTAGCAAAAAAGGAATGAAGTTTTCTAATCTTAGATTGTTGACTAGTTTCGGTATTTTAAAAAAAGAGGATACGTCTCGCGGTGGTCGACGCGCATACTATTCATTCATAGATGCTCAGGGCGTAGAAGAAGCTCTTAAGGAACTTAAAATTATAAATGAAAATCAAACTTCCTCCACTTGATGTAATTTACTTAGAGCTTGAAAAAAATATCGTTACCCAACGTGCTTTTTCAGTTTCAGAGATAGAAGCAACTCACGCTGTATATAATAATGATGGTGTTAATGGATTTATTGTAAAAGAGCAGACGGAAGGACTTACAGAGGAAGAAGCTTCAATTTTGATAGTTGGTCCTACCCGAAAAAAATTACCAGATTTTAAAAGAATTATCAGAGTCGAAGCTGACCCAACTAAGGAAACCTTAGCAGATCTTTCTAGGGCTGAATGGATTAGTCATCCACAAATTGAAGTTTCTAAAAGAAATCCTCTCACACCTGCACAGGTTACTGATTCTTGGGACAAGCCATTTAGTTATCAAGAAGAGAATGAAGCGAAAGGAATAAAGGGGTTACGATCTCCACAAATTGGTGCGCTCCATGCCATACATTCTCATTGGGTTGTCAGCGAAGATCCGGCAACCATTGTTATGCCAACCGGAACAGGAAAGACTGAAACTATGCTTTCTGCTTTGGTATCAAAATCTTGTCCAAAAGTATTAGTAATTGTCCCAACCGATGCGCTTAGAAATCAAATCGCGAAAAAGTTTCGATCACTCGGTATTCTCAAGGAATTGGGAGTAATTCCTACATCATTTAGCCATCCCGTTGTGGGTGTGTTGAAGACAAAACCAAAAAATCGTGCTGAACTAGAGCAGATTTTTAAAGCCTCAAACGTAATAATAACAACAATACATATCGCCGGACAATTAGATACGCAACTGCAAGAATATATGGCTGAACAATGCAAGTATTTGTTTTTGGACGAAGCTCATCATATTGCGGCTGAGACATGGCGTAATCTGAAGAAAAAATTCGAGAAAAACAAAGTGCTTCAGTTTACGGCTACTCCTTTTCGTAACGATAATCTTGCTGTTGATGGAAAAATTATATTTAAATACCCATTACGAAAGGCATTTGAAAATGGTTACTTCAAAAAAATACATTTTAAGCCAGTAAATGAATTCGACGAGACAAAAGTTGATAAGCTTATTGCGGAAACCGCAATAAGCCAACTCAGAGCTGATAATCCAAAACATATACTTATGGCTCGTGCTGATACTACTTCTCGTGCACAGGAAATTTTTGAGATCTACAAACAATATACTGAATTTAATCCAGTACAAATCCACTCGGGGGTAACATCAAAAGTTGAACTTGCAAAATCCAAGCAGTCCTTACTTACTGGGAACTCGAGAATAGTAGTATGCGTTGATATGCTAGGCGAAGGATTTGATCTTCCGGAATTAAAAATAGCTGCTTTTCATGATATAAGAAAAAGTTTAGCTATCACTCTGCAACTGGCAGGAAGATTTACTAGATCAAGATCTGATTTAGGAGAAGCAACTTTCATTGCGAACATTGCTGACATAGATGTACGCGATGAATTGAAAAAATTATATGAACAAGATGCTGACTGGAATGCTCTATTGGACGAAAGTAGCGAGGAAGCAATCGGCGAGGAACAGGCATTTCATGACTTTGCAAAAGACTTCGTGGATTTTCCCGACGATGTGCCGCTTAGAAATCTTTACCCAGCTACGAGCACTGCCATATATAAAACAACAGGAAAAGCTTGGAAACCGGAGGACTTCAAAAAAGGTATTTCAGGAATTAAAAATCTCGACAAGGTATACCATAGCCATAACCCTGTACAAAATACGTTAATTATAGTAACCGCTAAAAAAGTTTCAATTGATTGGATTAGGCAGAGTGAGATTTTTACTTGGGATTGGGAACTATATATTTTGTATTATGATATGGCACAGAAACTGCTTTTTGTGCACAGCTCAAGCAACGCCGGATATTATGAATCTCTTGCTGAAGCGGTCACAGAAAACCCTGAACTAATTTCTGGAATGAATGTATTTCGTGCTTTGCACGGAGTAAAACGATTAAAGCTTTATAATGTAGGTCTTAAAAAACAGCTGGGGCGACTTATTACATTTACCAGTCACGCAGGAAGTGACGTTGAAACTGGCATATCGGAAGCACTAAAAAAGAATTCTATAAAATCCAATCTTTTTGGAGTAGGATATGAGAAAGGAGAAAAAGTCTCAATAGGATGTACTAGAAAAGGAAGAATCTGGTCTCGCAGAGTTGTGAATGTAGAAGAGTTAACACGATGGTTTAATTTCATCGGCAAGAAAGTTTTAGATATAAATATAGATCCAGACGAGGTCCTAAAGGGAACACTTAAGCTTAAGGTTGTACCCAAGAGGCCAGCCAAAATGCCAATAAGAATTGATTGGCCAACAGAAATTTATTCAGGCTCTGAAGCAGATCATTCTTTTGATTTTGGGGATGGGAAAAAAATTCCTATGTACATGCTTGATATTGAACTCAAAGATCTCTCTATGTCAGGAGACATCATGTTTTCTGTTGCCTCTGAAAATCAAAGTGTTGATTTTTCTTTATCGATAAAGAACGCAAACGGTGTAGATACATATGAAATAAAAAAAGTAGGTCGTGATAGTTCCAATATACATCTTGGTAGTAAAGTTATTTCAGCAGATACATTTTTTTATAACAATCCTCCAACAATATGGTTCGCGGATGGATCTGCTCTTGAAGGTAATACTTATACAGAACTTAACTCAAATCCAATAGCATTCCCCGATAGTAAAATTGATATATGGGACTGGGCTGGTATTAACATACGCAAGGAATCACAAGGCGTTACAAAAGATATAGACTCTATTCAATTCAGAGTCATTGAAAAACTTAAAGCTGAGAATTTTGATGTAATTATTAATGATGACGGTAAAGGTGAAGCAGCCGACGTCGTGGCTATTCGAGTTATTGAAAAAGAGAATGAAAAGTATATTGAAGCTAATCTCTATCACTGTAAATTTTCCAGTATGGATACACCTGGTAGCCGTATAAAAGATTTGTATGAAGTATGCGGACAGGCGCAACGAAGTGCTCACTGGAAGGAAGATTCTTATAAATTTTTGTCTCATTTCATGAGAAGAGAACCAATAAAGAGCGGAGGTAAAGAATATAGCCGTTTAGAAAAAGGAACCAAGGAAGACATGGATAAAATTATGAGAATGAGTGATGTATATGATCTTAGACTGAATATCTTTATAGTCCAGCCGGGTGCGTCCCAAGTTCAAATTACTGCTGAACAGCGAAAATTACTTGCTGTCACTGAAAGCTATCTTTTAGAAACTCTCGAAATTCCGTTCAGAGCCATAATATCTGCCTAGACAAAAATGTTCCCTTTTTTATGGTGTCTATCTTGTCTATTCAGTGTGGGATAAAAATGATAGAATTTAGCTGATTTATCAAATAAATATGAAGCATTTATTACCTTTAATTTTTATCTTATCCTTTCTGATTTCACCAGTAGCAGTTTTTGCTGATGAAACTATTCTTCAAGCTATTTCAGAAGAGAATTCTTCCTCAAAAGACGTTCGCGAAGTTTTCTATATAAGAGGCGAAAATGACCAAATTATCGCAATAACTCAAATAACTGACGGCATGGCTTTGGGCTGCAGTTTCTCTTCAGCGAGTTTAAATCAGATAGAAAGTACCCAGACTACTTCTCAGAATGTTCCGTGTGTTGTTTGGTCCCTGAACGAAGGGCAGATGGTCGATGAGCAAGGTGAGGGAGCAGGTATAGTCGTTGGCTTGCTGGAAGCTAGGTACAACAAAGACAAGCAAGGTAGGTTTATTTCGGAAGATCCAATATTCTTGTTGGTGGGAGACCAAAACTTCGAAAAGAAATGGAACTCAAACTGGAGAGATATAAAACAAGGTAACCAATTAGGAATTACTGAATATCTTACAAAACCACAGAGCCTAAATTCTTATAGCTATGTTAGTGGTAATCCATTAAAATATTCAGACCCTACAGGAGAATTTGAGATTCATATTAACTTCACTACCAACATTGGGCTAGGTGGTTCTGGTGGAAGTATTTGGTCACTTGGGTTTGCGTCAGACGGTTCATATGGTGCTTCAACTTCTTGGCAAGCTGGCGGTTTTGCTGGAGGAGATGTTTCGGTTGGGGCAGGTATTGGTTACTCAAATGCTAAAACATGGAATAATACTCAAGGAAAAAATAACTATGTAGGAGCGGGCGGAAAGCTAATATTGGGAGCTGATGCAGGATTAAACTTTTCTAAAGATGGCAAACTCAATGGTGCAGATATTAGTGGAGGTATAGGTTTATCTTCGCCACTATATATGAAAGGAGGTATGGGAGAAACCACAATTCTTATGAGTAGAAGTATCAAACAGGACGTCCAGAATATAGGTAAAGGGATAAGTAACGCGGTTGGCTCTGTAAAAGAAGGTGTTGGAAAAGTAATTAATAAATTAATTAAATAACAAAAACATGATAGAAAAAAAATATGTATTTCGCGGGGGGGTTAGAATAGGATTCTTATCTACAACTTGGCCGAGTGGTATCTTAGAGGTTAATGAAAATCTTTTGACTTTGCGGAGCGAAATGACAAAACAAGAGCTTGCATTCTCAAAAAGCGACATAATAAAAATAGAGATTAAAAAAGTTTTTCCTATCATTGGATATGGGATACGTATACATCACACCAAAACCAGTTACAGCAAGAAGATTTACTTTTGGTATTGGAGTTTCCGCTTCAAAGAACTAACAGACGCCCTAAAAGAACTTGGTTGGTTAAGCTAAATAACTATGGACAAACCACATAAGCTAGAAAAAATAAAGAAGAACTTGAAAACGACCGGGGATTCTGTCCAAGCAATTGGGTGGATAACCATCGCGGGTAACATAGGGTTATATATCTGGAGTATTTTGGATGAAAATATGTCTCAATTAGGTCTTCCAGTAAGCGATTTAACTGGGACCCTCCTAATTGTTGTGGCTATGATCGTTTTTATAGTTTTAGGAAAAAGAATAAGTAAAGGAATAGATAGGAATATAAAACTCTATTTGCAAGTACTAATAGGCTTGTCTTTGGTTTTGTTGGTCTGGGTATTTTATTCTGGCGGAAGGGTGGGTATACTATTCTTTCTAGTGATTCTGTATCTTATTTCTTCTTTGATCTCAATTAATAAAGCCATGAAGATGGAAGAGTTTACTTCGACACTTACTAGCCCTTCTTATAAACTTACTAAGGATGGATGGAAGACGTTTGCTGGTATAGTCACATTGCTTTTGTTTATGACGTTTTATATTGATGTAAATAAGCCAGGAATATCAAATGCAGAACTTCTGGACCAAACAATTAGAGATACGAAAGCGGAAATAACTCTTCCTATTGAAGTTGACGAAGTGACCATTTGGACTGACATACAAGCCGAAGAAAATGCACTTCACTATGTAAGGTCCCCCATTTTTAAGACAAAAAGTAAACCAATTAATTTCATCTTAACTTGAAGCGATTTTTTTAGCAAATTCTCTCGGCGACATTTTTA
>MFTQ01000009.1 GCA_001785355.1 Candidatus Nomurabacteria bacterium RIFCSPHIGHO2_01_FULL_41_71
TTCCTCAACCTCGCCCCTTTCCGCTATCATACTTTCAGTGTTGGCGGTGATAAGACTTTTTTTAATGGAATGAGCGGAAAGGGGCTACCAACGGCTCAACAAGTTGAGCCGTTGGTAGAATTGCGACAAGTTCCAAAAACGGCATGCCAGCTGAGAGTAGTATTCAGAGAGAAAAAACACCCAAGTTGGGAGTTTTTTTGTTATACTGCCTGCATGATTTACCTAATTGGAGGCTCACCTAGATGTGGAAAAACCAAGGTGGCAAAGGCTTTAGCTAGAAAGACACATAGGCCATGGTTTCCTGCCGATTATCTCGGAGCAGTCATTTATCAATATATGTCTGATGAGGAGCGGAAAATTAAATTCCCACTAAGTGCTATTCGGGACGAAAACCCTTCTAATGACTATAGATATACAACATACACAGCTCAAGAAATTGTAGAGTTCTATTATGTTCAGGCTGAATCCACCTGGCTAGGCCTTGAAGCTTTTATTAAATACGCCGTTCATGACGGGCAAGACTTTATTCTTGAAGGCTATCAAATTACTCCAGAGTTGTTATCGCAACTAGATGATGATGTGATAAATAATATTAGGCCAGCATTCTTGTATAAATCTGATATTGCAGACATCGAGGCTGGAATTAAGAAAAATACTGATCCCGCTGATTGGCTTATCAAGAATACTGAGGATGAAGGTACTTACAGTAAAGTGGCTCAGATGATGAAAATATTTGGAGAAAGAACGAGATTAGATGCAGAGAGATATCATGTGTCTGTATTCAATATTGATGGGAATTTTGATAAAAAGGTTGAGGAAGTCGTGAGCTATCTTACTAAATAGAGAGCATCTCATGATTTAACTCGATATACTTTTAGTAAAAATGAAACCAACTTTTAATAAAATAATTATTACCGGAGATGCTGGTCGAGGAAAATCGACTCTAGCTGAAAAGCTTTCAACCAGACTTGGAATCCCGCATCATTCTACTGATGATTATTTTTACGAAATAAAGTTTTCTAAACCAAGAGATAGACAAGAAGCTTTGATACAGATATCCAAACTTTACCATAAGGATAAGTGGATTGTTGAGGGAACGACGGCATGGCTCTTGGATCCTGGTATGGAAAGCTCTGATATCGTTATTTATCTAAGGTATAAAAATATCTTCTCTCAATGGTTTGCACTCCTTAAACGATATTTGAATCGAAGCGAAGACACACTAAAAGGCACTATCATGCTGATGAAACATGTATTCTTCAAAAGATATAGTCTTGGGTATAAGAAGGGCAAAATGACTCATTCTGAGTTTGTTGCACCGCACAAAAGTAAAGTAAAAATCCTTTCTTCATTCAAAGAAATAGATGAATTTCTGAAATCTTTTTAATAAAGTGCCTAAATACTATCATTCAGATGTTAAAATAAGATTATGAAAAAGCTGGAAACCGAACTTATCGCTAGAGCGATTATAACGCACAACGAGCGAATGCTCGTCTGCGAGAACAAGAAAGGAGAACACTATTTCCTACCTGGGGGTCATGTAGAGTTCCGTGAGGCGGCAAAAGAAGCTTTGGTTAGAGAGATTAAGGAAGAGTTTGGAGTCCAAGGAAATGTGGGAGAAATGGCTGGAATTCTTGAAAATACTTACAAACTTGGAGATGTGATGCATCACGAAATAAACCTAATATTCTCCGCCTCCATTCCGACAACAGATATCGTATCTCTCGAAGACCACATTGCTTTCCATTGGATTAAGTTTGGAGAACTATCAACCATTAATCTCCTGCCCTCAAAACTATCAAAGATAGTTAGTAAATGGTTAAATGACAAAGAAACATTCTTCGAATCCTCCATTACTTAAATGGAAATAAAATCCGATTTCTAAAATCATGAAAAATCCTCAAACAGACTCTTCTCACGAACTGATTGCTCCGTACAATCCAGAATGGATTGATATGTATGAAGCTGAGGCGGCCAAACTGAAAGAAGTTTTTGGAGATGATTTGCTCGGGATCGAACATATCGGCAGTACTTCAGTGCCTAGTTTGCCAGCGAAACCGATTATCGATATTATGGTTCTGATTGATAGTCATGAGAATGCAACTAAATTCATACCCGAACTCGAAAAGATCGGCTATCCTTTCGATCCAGCTTCTCATACGGATAAATCAACCGAGCGTCACTTGTTTCGAAAAGGAAATCCTACCCAATATCATCTCTCAATTGCTTATGAAAGCAGAGGGGGTTTCTGGAAGCGTCAACTTGCTTTCAGAGATTATCTGAGAAATCACCCAGAAGACAGAGATAAATATGCAGCACTTAAACTTGAACTTATTAAGAAAGATCCCACAGGCAAAGATACATACATTGGAGGGAAAACAGATCTAATTAATGAAATTCTTGATAAGTCTGGATTTGTGAGATGAGGGACGTATGGGTAATGTGCTAACTAATCAAAATATAAGGAATATTATTGAATCTGGCCATTATTAAAATACCTGGTAGACTAATCAGGAGCTCCTGCTGGTCGCTCAAACACGCTCTCGTAGGCTAATGGATAAACCGTCTTGGTTCTGACGAGATATTGTCAGTTCGAATCTGACCGAGGGCAAACTTATCCCAAACATCAAATGATAAATCAGGATGTTCAAGTTCATACATCATTCTCAGATGGTCTAAACAGTATTCAAGAAGTTGTGGAAGCATTTATTGGTGCTGGCATTAAATCTGTGGTCATTACTGATCATGCTAAAGGCTGGAAAACTAAAGAAGATAAAACATTTGAATTCTTCCCCAATATAGAGCGGTTTGAGGATTATATAAATCAAATTAATTTTGCAAAAAAGAAATATGGTAGATTTATCAATATTCTTTCTGGTCTTGAAGTTGAAATAAATATAGAAGGCAAACCAAAACTAGATCAAGGTGTCCTAGACTATACAAACAAGCATGGAGTTAAAAAATATGGTCTCGATGTTTTATTAGGGTCTATACACTCTGAAAGCTTTGAAGAGGACTGTCATGAGAGAAATATAGATCATTCAAGAAAACGTAATTTTTTAATTGAAAATACTTTAAATTTAATTAAAAATAAAGAAATTGATGTATTTGCTCACCCATTTCAAGCTGTACATGGCCAATTCTCAAGTAACTTTACTCAGGAGGAAACAGATTTAATTATTGACACAATTATTAAAGAACAATTATCTGGGCATAAAATATTTATAGAAATAAATGGGAAAAGGTATCCCATGTATGAGCAGTGGTCATATAACAAGTACGAAAAAGGAGAATTAGAAACTCACGATGTAATTTTTTTACATCTATATAAGATGCGGGGTGGAAAATTTGTGCTTGGATCTGATGCACATTCTATTCGAGGCCTTACGGAGACAGATTTTTCAGTACTCGATAGATTATCTCTTAAAGAGTCAGAAATTTTTACGTTCTCATGAAAAAAACTAAAGAAAAAATATTTGAATACCTATCAAAAGAAATAAATGCTCACTTTTCTGATGAGTTGGAATTTGCTTTTATCTTTGGTTCTTGGGCTAGATTTGAAAATCGGTCTGATAGTGATATAGATTTAATGGTTGTGTTCAAAAATCAGAAGACTCATTCGGGGAAAGTTGATGGATTTAAAGAAAAATTTATTGAGTTTCAATTACATAGTAATCTTATTCCAGATAAGAATTATCCTGGGGAATATACTTCAATTCTCAATATTAGAAAAGCTATTGATGGTTATGGGTTCATAAGAAAGGAAAATGAAGTTGAAATTCCTACTATCGCTTCAAATGAATGGACTCAATTTAATGAATACAGGCAGTGGCTAAGTGCATTGGCGGGACCAAATATTTTCCTTGTCGGTGATAAACAAAAATTTGAAGATTTCAAAAAAGAATCCCTCATTACTCTTGTTCTTGTTGCGCTCTTAGCTCGTGACAGCGATATTTTTACGTTAGATGATGTGATCAATCAATTATTAGATGGTGATAAGAAATATCTAGGTTTTTGCAATACTCCATATACACATGAGTATCTAATCGCGAATCTCCCAATAATTTTGGATTCGTTGCTGGATGAAAAGTTCATCGAATCATTAAATACTGATGGAGAATTTACCATAAACCGGAATAATGCTTTAGAAAAACTAAAGAGATTGTCAGATGGGAACGATGTGCAACTTCAGAAAAAGTTTTTAGGGTCTGCAACGACCCAAAATGATAAGCAAATATTAAGGCAATGCCTTGAAATTGGCATGGACTTTGCCTTAGACGATAAGCAAAAAGTGTTAAATTACTATCCAGAAGATCAGATACGCAATCGCTTTATAGATCAAATCCCATCTGTAGGAAAAGGAATGGATGAAATTATAAAGGAATTTCAAAGTAAGATACTTGATGGGTCTATACGACAATCATCGCCGAATTATCTCGCATTCCCGGACTCCGGAAACGCTCTTTCTGCTTTAGCTGCCGATATTCTTATAAGTTTTACAAATCAAAATCTTATCGCGACCACAAAAAGTGCTCCAACAGCAACCTTTGCTGAAATGCAGGTAATTCAATGGTTACGTCAACTGATCGGCTTCCCAGAAGCAGAAACTTTTCCTGAAAATGCGCTCAAAGCTGGAGGAGTAATGACTTCTGGTGGTACTTTAGCAAATGCCACAGCTTTTTTGGTCGCCCGATGTAAGGCGTTTCCCCAATCAAGAAAAAAGGGGCTTTATACTTCACAAATACAGCCAATATTAATCATTGCGGCTGACACACTTTACCACTATTCACACGTCGCTTCGTTTTGGTGGCTTGGTTTGGGCGAGGAGAATATTGTTTTTGTTAAAGCCCTTAGAGATTTCAGATTAGATTGCGACGATTTAGATAAAAAATTATCTCAGTACAACAACGGTAAAACCTCCAAGGTTATTGCTGTTGTGGGTCAGGCGGGTGATTCAAGAACAACAACCATTGAGGATTTCAAAAAAGTTGTTGCAATCACTAGAAAACATGGTGTGTGGCTTCACGTTGATGCTTGCCATGGCGGGGTTTTGTTATTTTCTAAAAAACATAGACAGAGTATGCAAGGAATAGAACAGGCGGATTCAATAAGTATTGATCCTCACAAAGGATTAGGTATTCCATATCCATCAAGTGCGGTGCTTTTCAGAGATGTGAAAGATTGTGAATTGATTAGT
>MFTQ01000010.1 GCA_001785355.1 Candidatus Nomurabacteria bacterium RIFCSPHIGHO2_01_FULL_41_71
ACCGGAGCCGATTCTCTCAACGCCCCAAGCGTTCTCAAGCTCGGCATCCACCGCGTAGACCGTTCCGTCTAATTCAACGGCGGTTATATTTGGATTGTTCAATAATCCCTGTATCGCTGCCTCTGGAACGCTCGCGGCTACGGCAGGAACAATCGTATAACTAAATCTCACTGTTCCTCCGGCGCGCTCAACAATTGCGCGTTCGGCAACGCCGGGGGTTTTATCAAAACTGACAAAAACATCAATTTTATTGTTGCTTGCCGCTTGAACTTGTGAGTTTGTCGGTCCAATTACTCCGACAGCCGCCATGCTAAATACAACACCTAAAATAAACGAATACGATAGAATTTTTTTCATAGAATTAACCTTTGTTATTTAATAATTATTGTTAATAGGCCTTTGTACTTTTAATATATCAAATTCTACAAATCGCGCAATAGCAAAAAGACGGTTGGTTGGTTGGTTGGTTGGTTGGTTTGCGCCGTTTATTGTATGACGTTAGAACCTCTTTGTTAATACCCAATGTGTGTTCTGGATTAAGAGTCGTTGAATTGTGGTAATGGTTGAGGGATACAAGAGTCCTCTCTAATGAAAGAATACTCTATCCACAATAGAATTACCAATCCCAATAGAACCCCCTCTTACACCTCACTCTCTAGGATGTTAACAAAGTTAATGACGTTAAAAGAAATAAAAAAATAGCTGTGCCTTTGAGTACTCAAAGAATGGAAGAAATTTTTAATGAACTAGGAAGA
Organism: Candidatus Nomurabacteria bacterium RIFCSPHIGHO2_01_FULL_41_71; assembly: GCA_001785355.1. Lineage (GTDB taxonomy): Bacteria > Patescibacteriota > Minisyncoccia > Phycocordibacterales > UBA9973 > UBA9973. The sequence goes on from MFTQ01000010.1 coordinate 756, forward strand.
CAGGGCTGGAGTCTGTGTGAGACGGTTCCACTTGTCACTAATGTTGCTCATGCTTTTCGTTATGGTACTCGGACTACAGCAGTTCAGTTTATTTTCCAGCGAGCGATTTTGTGAATCCTCATCTTTCAACTTAATAGTGCTTTACGAGTTTATATAGTAAATTCCATAGAACTGTGTTTTGGATTAACATCTACATATAACAACTAGGATAGAATATGTACTCAAATTGCCCTGCGGGTTTCTACGATCACATAAATATGTGCTAGGCAAGACCTAGCACATACCTACAATTCAAAAGACTTAGTCACTTTTGCTTCCAGTTCTTCAATCCCGTGAAATCCAGTCATGACATCATCATCCACCACCATAGCCGGCAGTTTGGTATCTTTTATCTTATATATATTTATCATTGCGTCCACGGCGGAGAGACCAATCGAAAAATCAAATGAATATACACGCAACTCTCTATATTTATCCCGTAAAAGAGAAAGCGTCAAGGCTTGTCGTTCACACTCACCGCAATATTCACGGTTCGTGTAAAAATAAAGTATAAAAGCGGCTTTGGTTCCGCAACGGGCGGAAATTTTCTTCTGAAGCAGGTAATCTTTGATTTCCAAAAGAGAATAATACTTTTTCAGATAGGCGACTTCGTCGTCGTTGCCCAGATTGCTCTCGCCCCATTCCAACTTTCGGCCAAGTTCGTCTAATTCGTCGGACAGGGCCAGACCAGAGGTATTCTTGCAAGAAAGTTCCGAAAGCAGGGAAAATTCCGTTTCCGAAGAAAGAATATTGATGGCAATCTGATCTTGGATGGATTTTAGTTCCGCTATTTTTCTGCTTCCGAAATAATTGCTCAAATATACAGCTGTCATAAAAAGAAAAACAGTGATAAAAAAAACAATTATATATTTTTTCCAATCAAGTAATCCGGAATTCATGATTCGTAATTCATGGTTTCTAATTTATCTTCTATTTCCAAACCGGCACCACTGAAAAAATAGTGTTCCAAACGGCTTTCAATATCCAAAAAGGGGCAATCAAAGCAAAAATGGGGAAATAATAAAGCATTTCCGGAGAAAATTTCCATCTGTCTTCAGATATCTTTCTGCCGAAAAGTATGGAAAAAAGCACAATAAAATATATTATTGCCATCAAAAAAAACGGGGTCTTGGCGCTAAAAAAATACGGATCAAAAGCGCCAGTCATTGCTGATAAATTCAATCCCGCCGTCTGAAAATAAATAAATTTGGAATGCAGAAAGGCGCCGACATTGTATATTATTTTCCCGAACAAAAACCCCACGGCAATCACGGAAATGATGCCGGTGGGCAAAGTGAAAAAAGCAAAATTCCCGTATCGTTTCTTAAAAATAACATCTCGATAATCAATGGTGTTATTTATAAATCCATATATCCAGCGCAATCTCTGGCGAAAAAGTTTCTCCAAAGTGGAAGGGGAAGACGTATAAACATATGCGTCGTGGCAATGCCCGATTTTATAATAATTTTTTTGCATTCTATAAGCAATCTCCATGTCCTCGGTATTGTGCGCGTGGCGATAAGGACCCAAATCATCAAATACCTTCTTGCGAAATATGGTAAGCGGTCCGGGAGTGACATTGATGGCTCCCATGAATCCAAACATCTTCTTCATATATACACCCATGTAATACTCTACGGTTTGGATATTTTGAATGAAATTCTTCGGATTATAAATAGTAACTGAAGGCGCTACCGCCATAAGCGAAGCATCTTCTTCAAAATAACTCATAATCCGAACCAGAGACTCCGGGTGGGCGATAGAATCGGCATCCAGGCATCCGAAAAATTCCGTCTCGGTATGCTCCAGTCCCAAGTTAAGCGCGGTATGTTTACCTCCATTTTCTTTTCTGAAAAGCTTTATATTGGAATAATGCGAAAACCGACACAAGGCCCGCCAAGTGCCGTCCGTCGATCCGTCATCCACAAGAAATATTTTGAGTTTTTCTTTCGGATAATTGATACCAAGCAGAGATCTCACTGTTTTATAAATAGTTCTTTCTTCATTATAAGCGGGCACAATCACGGTCACAAACGGATATTTGGAAAGAACGGTTCCGCCTCTGCGAACCGTTAACCCCCCTCTATTTTCCAGAAAAGTCACAAATAAAAAAACCTGCACATACACGGACAAAAAGACAAATATCTGAAACACAAAGACGGGGATGTTTTCCATAAGACATCCGAATCATATCATTCTCGAATCAAAAAACCAAGCTTTACTGAACGCTTCCCTGCGCCTTCTCGTCCATACAGACGGTACACACTCCGTCTTTGCACCCTCTGCATCTGCCCCAATGAGACATAAATATTTTTTTAACAGCGGCAACTCCGACCAATATATATACGATAGACTCAAGAACCGGCACGGAGCCAAGAAGCATATTGATCACATTCCAAGATTCCATGCTTCCCAAAAGCGCGCCAAGGCCCACCAGACCCCAGTTCAAGCCTCCCACAATAAGTAAAACTTTGCCGACCCAAAAAATTCCGCCCATACCTCTGCTTCCATGACCACAACCACAATTTGAATGACACATAATTTTTAAAGTTTAATGTTAATACATCAATTATATATTTACAATCAAGAAAATTGCAAGTCGTGGAAAATACCTGTATAATGTCCACCATGCAAAACAATAAACAAATGGCAGGCGCGATTATCCTGGCGGGAGTAATCATCGCCGGAGCAATTTTGTTGAAAGGCAATACTATCCGTCCCCCCGGGGGGCAAGCAGAAAATTTCGGAAATTCAGGCAATCCACCGGAAATAAATATACGGGCGGTATCGGAAAAAGATCATATTTGGGGAGATAAAAACGCAAAAGTGGTGGTGGTAGAATATTCAGATACGGAATGTCCTTTTTGTAAAATTTTCCATGCGACTATGCACCGAATAGTGGAAGAAAACAAAGGCAAAGTGGCTTGGGTCTATAGGCATTATCCTATCCCCGAACTCCATTCTAAAGCACCTCGACAAGCCGAAGCGACCGAATGCGCCTATGAGCAAGGCGGAAATGACGCTTTTTGGAAATATATAGACAGAATTTTTGTCATTACTCCTTCCAACAACGGTCTCCCGGATGAAGAATTAACCAATATAGCGGAATATTTGGGATTTAACACTTCTTCTTTTTATACTTGCCTTGAAAGCGGAAAATATAAAAATAAAGTGGAAAGCGACATCGCCGACGGAAAACAAGCCAAAGTGAACGGCACTCCTTCGTCTTATATATTGGTAAACGGCAAAGTGGTGGATCTCATCCCCGGAGCACAACCATATGAAACGGTGATAGAGAAGTTGAACGCAATAAAATAAAAAAAATAATATTCACTCTTACACATCTTATTAAAATCAAAATTAGTAAATAATTACCACAATAGACACGGCCGTTGTTATTATGGTAATATAACAATATGCGTTTAATTGACCAAGAATCAAATTCCGGAAAAATAATCCGCGCTCTCGGATATGGAATGGGTATATCTGTAGCTTTATCTAATAGGGGGACAAGTTATAAAATGACAAAAATGTTAGTTAAAGAAATTTTTGGTTTAAATAAAAAACCCGAAAATTATTCTAGATATTTTTCTAAATTAAGAAAACAAAAACTTTTATACATTAAAAAGATTGGGGGTGATCATATTGTATCTCTTACAGAGAGGGGTGAGGAAATTTTGTTAAGATTTAATTACGAAAATTTAGAAATAAAAGAAAGAAAAATATGGGATAGAAATTTTCGTATGGTTATTTTTGATATTCCAGAGACTAAAAGAAATGCTAGGGACTCACTGCGAGAAAAAATGAAAGAGTTGGGTTTGGTAAAGTTCAACGATAGTGTTTGGGTATACCCGTATCCCTGCCAAAAAGAAATTGATTTTGTCGCCAATTATTGGAAGATAGGAAAGTATGTACATTTCGCTTTGGTCAGAGACATCACAAATAAAGATTATTTAGAAAAATATTTCAATTTATAAACCATTTTATGTCTTTATCATTATTTTTTTATTACCATAATAACCACGGCCGTGATTATTATGGTAATTTCAATTTAATTAGTATAGTACTTGCTTTTTTGTGACTAAAAAACTACTTTGACTATTTGTTTCCTTTAGTCAAAGTAGTTTTTCAGTCTTGAAATTTTATCGTGCTGACGAAGCTTTTCATGCACTTTTGCCTCGATTTGACGGATTCGTTCCCGAGTAACTCCGAACTCTTCGCCCACCCGCTCCAGGGTATGCTGAATGCCATCGATAAGTCCATAGCGCATCTCCAAAATTTTACGCTCTTTGGAATTAAGCTCATCCAAAACTTCTTTGATTTGATCGGAAAGAATACGCCTCGAGGATTCTTGATCCGGACGCAGAATCTTGTCGTCGGGAATGAAATTCTCCAAAGTTGATTTATCGTCATCGTCTCCGACCGGAGACTCGAGCGAAACCGTTTCCTGGGAAATATTTTCAATCACATGAATTTTCTCCACCGGAATACCCATTTCGGTGGCAATCTCTTCCGCCAGAGGTTCGCGTCCCAAATCTTGAGAGAGCCTGCGATGCACTTGCTTGTATTTGGAAATAGTCTCCACCATATGCACCGGAATACGAATGGTTCTCGACTGGTCCGCCAAGGCGCGGGTAATAGACTGACGAATCCACCAAGTGGCGTAAGTGGAAAATTTATATCCCTTAGTCCAATCAAATTTTTCCACCGCCTTAAAAAGACCTAGATTTCCTTCTTGGATAAGATCAAGCAAAGTCAGATTCGCGGAGCGACCGACATATTTTTTGGCAATAGAGACTACAAGACGCAAGTTGGCTCGAGCAAGCAGATTGGTCGCTTCTATATCCCCTTTTTCTATTCTTTTGGCCAGTTCTCTTTCTTCGCTCGCATGGATCAGCGGATACTGCCCTATCTCTTTGAGATACATCTGGATCGAATCATACATGCCGGACTTGTTCAAATCCTTATCCGAGATATCCACATCTAGATTGAGCAGATTTCCTCCCTCCAACACATCAATGCCGGAAGTGGCGAATTTCTCATACAGCTCGTCCAGAAACAAAATATTATTTTCGATATCCGGGATAGTTTTTAAAATTTCATCATAGGTAATAAACCCCCTTTTTCTTCCTTTTTCGACAAGGGTGGCCGCAAAGCGTTCTAGGGATTCCTGTTTTTTCTCCGAGACGGTCAGCCTTTTCGCAAACTTTTTCGCCTTGACGGCTTTTTTTTGTTTCGTCCGACGTTTTAACTTTTTTGATAATTTAGGCTTTTTATTTTTTTTCTTCTTTTTCATAATTTTATTTTATTTTTTTAAACGACCGCTTTTAATATTTTGTATTTTCTGATTTATTTCGGCTATCTCTTTTAAAATTTCGCTTGATTTATCCGCTTCCCCCGCGCTCTCAACCAGACCAAGTTCCCGCATTTTTGTTTCCAGTTTTTCCTTTAAACATTCCACTTGCAGGTGAAGCAGCATTTCTTCCAAATCTTTGTCAAAGGGAGCGCTTCCGTAAAAAACTTCGGCTTCAAAAATCAGGTTTTCCTTTTCCTTCCCGTAAGTTTCCAAAAGCTCTTCCGGTTTCCTGCCTAAAACTTCGGAAATTTCCAGAAGTATTCGATCCGTATCTGTCTTTTCTTCGGGTAGACTTTTCTGCCAGAAAACAACCCCCAGTAATCTGCGTATTATATAATCTTGGCGTCGCATTATGCCGGAATCCGGAGAAGCAATTCCCGATTCAGATTCTCCGTGTTTCTCCCCCATCATCCGATCCTTTTCTATTTTTTTTAAATCTTCCTCCAGGGCGGAAAGAGGCACGGAAGCGAGATCGCTTATTTTTTTAAGGAAATAGGATTTTTCGATAGCACTCGAAAGAGAATCCACATAAGGCAAGATTTTTTCTTTGATGATTCGACCGGCTTTACGCATATCTCCGCCGGCATCTTTCAAAGCTCCATTCAGCAAGAATTCAATCAAGTGTTTTGAGTTTTTTATCGCTTCTTTCCAAGACGGCGCGCCATCCCTGGATATCAGATCGGCTGGATCGGACCCTTCCGGAAGATTTGCCACTTTCACGTCCATGCCAAGAGAAAGAGCGATCTTACCCGCTCGCGCGGTCGCGGTCATTCCCGCCTTATCCGAGTCAAAAGCCAGCACTAGATTGTCGGACAGGCGACGAATAAGCCCCAAATTCGATACTACATTTTCTTTGGATACTTCCGTATCAGAGAGAGCGGTTCCGCTTGTAGCTACGGTATTTCTGAACATGGCCTGATGCGACAATACCAAGTCCATCTGTCCTTCCACCAGAATGGAAAAATTATTTTTTCTGATCGATTCCTTGGCCTTGTCTAGACCATAAAGCACGGAAGATTTTTTAAAAATAAGGGTTTCCGGAGAGTTTAAATATTTTGCGCTTTTTCCATCGTCTTTAAAGATTCTTCCCGAAAAAGCAATCACTCTTCCGCCCGAATCGGAAATCGGGAATATGATTCTGTTGCGAAAACGATCATAGAATCCCCCGGAGGATGAACCTTTCTCGCTTTTTTTTGTCAATCCGGCTTTTTCTATTTCGCTGTCGGAAAATCCTTTTTTTTTCAGATAATCGTATAAATCCCTCCATTCTTCTTTTGCAAAACCGATTCTGAATTCCTTGACGCTCTGCTCCGCAAGTCCGCGCGATTTCAAATATTCCATTGCTTCCCGTTGATGAGACAAATTGTCGATAAAGCGCAAAGTAGCGGCCTCCATAACCAAGAGCAATTTTTCTTTTTCGTCTTTTTTCTCGACTGAATAATCGCCAAGCTTCACTCCCGCCCTATCCGCAAGCATTTTTAACGCTCCTTTGAAATCAAGTCCTTCAAAATTCTCCACAAAAGAAAAAATATCTCCGGAAGCTCCGCAACCAAAGCAGTAATACGTGCCGCGATCCGGCGAAACAAAAAAAGACGGGGTCTTCTCATTGTGAAACGGGCATTTGGCTTTCAAATTCACACCCGCTTTATCCAACTTTATATAAGATGAAACCACGTCTTCGATGGAAAGCTTTTCTTTGATTTTCTGTACGGGTGAGCTCATAAAAAATTATATTCGTACCGCTCATTAATTTTTCTAAAACCCCGTTCCGGCCGGAATCAACCTGCCGATAATAACATTTTCCTTCAGGCCTCGAAGATTATCCACTCCTCCTTTAATGGCATTTTCAATCAGCACACGGTTGGTATTCTGGAAAGACGCGGCGGAAAGCCAGCTTTTGGTGCGAAGAGAAACCTCGGTAATGCCCAAAACCACCGTTTCCGCTTTAGCTTCCTTGCCGTTTTCTTTTGCCACTCTCTGATTTTCTTCGATGAAAGCGGTATTTTCCACAATATCGCCGCTCGAGAAATTGGTTTCTCCGGCGTCTTTTATCTTGCGTCTGGAAAACATCTGGCGAATGATTATTTCCGTGTGTTTCCTCGAGATCGAGGCGCTTTGCAATTCGTAAACCTTGTTGATCTCGCGAATAATATATTCTTCCACCACATTTTTGCCACCATATCTGAATATTTCCGCAATGTCGGCCGATCCATCGGTCAAAAGTTCGCCCTTCTCTATCCGATCGCCAACTTTAACGATTGGTATTCTCCTAAAAGAAACTGTATATTCTATCTCGGCCGACTTGCTCGCCGCACCAGCACTTTGACGGAGCGAACTATCTTCCTTTAAATCAGAAAGAACCTTAATAATTTTTTCCTTGCCGTCCTTATCCTTTATCTCGACAACTTCGCCGTCCGTCTGCGACACTACGGCCGGATTTTTTGGCACCCTGCGTTCGAAAATTTCTTCCACTCTGGGAAGTCCGGTGGTAATGTCCGTCCCAGCCACTCCTCCGGCATGAAATGTCCGCAGGGTAAGTTGGGTTCCCGGCTCGCCGATCGCTTGAGCGGCGATAATACCTACCGCTTCTCCCTTGGCCACCAGATGGTTTCTGCCCAAATCGAGCCCATAGCACATTTGACATAAGCCGTGAATAGTATTGCAAGTAAGAGGAGAACGGACAAAAATTTCCTCAAATCCATACTCCTCTATTTTATAAGCCTCTTCTTTGGTAACCAAGAAACCTTTCTTGTAAAGTGTTTTGCCGTTTTTATCTTTTAGATCTTCTTGAAGCACGCGTCCGCGTATATTTTTTGACAGTGAAATTTCTATGCCGGAAATATTTTCTTTACGCACGATCTTGCCTTCTTTCGTTCCGCAATCTTCTTCCGTAATAACCACGTCTTGGGCCACATCCACCAGCCTGCGGGTCAGATATCCGGCTTTGGCGGTATTAAGCGCGGTATCCGAAGCGCCTTTTCTGGCTCCATGGGTAATCACGAAATACTCAATCGGAGAAAGTCCTTCCAGATAGCAAGGAATAATCGGAAACTCGAGAGTTTTTCCTTGGTTGTTCTGGATCAAGCCAATCATGCCGGTCATTTGAGTTAACGAGCTCATCGTGCCCCTCGCTCCGGAAGTAAATAAATCAAAGGTGGAACCGTTCTTATCGAGAGTACCCGGCAAAACCCTTTCGATATCTTTCTTCACGCTCATCCAAATTTCAATGGTCTTTTGATATTTTTCTTCCTCTGAAAGAAGACCTTCACTCCATTGAGAAATAATTTCTTCTTCCATTTTTTTTCCTTGAGCGATGATCTTGGGCTTCTCTGAAGACACTTTAACATTGTCCAGTCCCCAAGTAGTTCCGGAAACAGTGGAATATTTGAATCCGAATTCTTTGATCTTGTCCAATACGGAAGGAGTGGAATCAATGCCGTAATGCACGATAAGCTCGTCGACTAAGGCGGAGAGTCTTTTTTGATTCATCTCATTATTCACATAAGCGAAGTCGTTCGGCAAAATACTATTGAAAAGCAATCGGCCCACGGAGGTCTCAAAAATTCCTCCGTCAAACTTTTTATATTTGGAAGTATCGGTGGCCAGCACTTTTACTTTTGCGCGCAAAGATACTATGCCGTATTCGTAAGCGGTAATGGCCGTGTTGGGATTGGAGAAATATTTTCCCTCGCCTTTTTCTCCGTCCATGGATTTAGTCATCCAGTAAGCGCCAAGCACCACATCCATACTCGGATGCACTATTGGGTCTCCGTTTTGGGGTTTTAAAAGATTTTTATCCGCGGCCATAAGACGCGCAGCTTCACCCTGGGCTTCAGCCAGCAGAGGCACATACACCGCCATCTGGTCCCCATCGAAATCCGCATTAAAAGCCTGGCAAACGAGCGGATGCACTTGAATAGCATTTCCTTCGATCAAGATCGGATTAAAAGCCTGAATACCGAGACGATGAAGGGTGGGGGCACGGTTAAGAAGCACAAATTTTCCTTGAATTACTTCTTCAAGCATGGCCCAGACTGCGCTTTCTCGCTCCTCGATAAGTTTATTGGCGCCGCGAATATTGAAAGCTAGTTCGGCTTGAAGAATTTTTGAGATAACAAAGGGCCTAAAAAGCTCAAGGGCCATATGCTTGGGCAATCCGCACTGATTTAATTTGAGTTGGGGTCCCACCACAATAACACTACGACCCGAATAATCCACTCTTTTACCGAGAAGATTTTGGCGGAAAAGTCCTTGTTTGGATTTTAGGTTGTCGGACAGAGACTTGAGCGGACGTTTCTGCGATTGACTCATGGCGGTAGAATCATTTTGTTTGGCAATCGAATTGTCAATAAGCGCATCCACCGCTTCTTGGATAATTCTTTTTTCGTTTCGCAGAATCACATCCGGAGCGTTTATTTCCTTGAGCTTCTTTAGGCGATTATTACGATTGATAACTCGACGATATAAATCATTCAAATCCGAAGTGGCATGCCGGCCACCGTCAAGCGCCACCATCGGACGCAATACCGGAGGAATAACCGGGATAACGGTGAGAAACATCCATTCCGGTCGGATATTCGCATAAGTCATGGCCCGAATCAGAGAGAGTCTCTTTTCCAGTTTTTCTTTTTCGATCGCGCTTGATTTCTCGAGCATGGCTTCCGTTGCCTTCTTGAGCTTGCTCAAATCAAGATTTTTGAAAATAGAATAAATGGCTTCCGCGCCGATATTGGCTTCAAAACAGGTTCCGTATTTCAAAGAGAAGTGATGGAAAGAAATCTCGTTCAGTACTTTTCCTTCATAAATCTCGCCTATTTCTTTTTTAGTCACGGTTAGCAGATTTTTCAACTTTTCTTTTGTTTCTTCATCAACCGAATTTTTGAGCTTCATCTTGTATTCCTTGTCCAACCCCTGGATAAGCGCCTCTTTTTCTTCTTCATGAACTTTGGTAATGATATAACCGGCAAAATAAATTACCTTTTCCAGATCAGAAACAGGAATATTGAGAAGAATGCTCATTCGGCTTGGAACCCCGCGCAGAAACCAAATATGGGAAACCGGAGTGGAGAGCTCAATGTGGCCCATGCGTTCGCGACGCACTATCGAACGAGTAACTTCCACTCCGCATTTCTCGCAGATGATATCCTTGTAACGAATACGTCTGTACTTTCCGCAATAACATTCATAATCCTTTTCCGGACCGAAGATCTTCTCATCAAAAAGGCCGCCTCGTTCGCTTCGCCCGGTGCGATAATTTATCGTCTCCGGCTTGGTAACTTCTCCGTAAGACCATTCCCTTATTTCTTCCGGAGAAGCAAGTTTGAGCGTAATGTAATCAAAATCGGTTGTATTTAAGGTTTTCATGGAAATTAAAATTATTTTTTATTTTTCTTTTGGACCATTTTTTTTCAGTTCTACTTGAAGCGCCAGCCCTCTTAAATAATTGAGAAGCACATTGAACGACGCGGGGGCATTCGGCGGACGAATAAGCTCGTTTTTAATAATGGAATCAAAGGTGGCTGAACGACCGGAAATATCGTCAGATTTAATAGTAAGCATTTCGCGCAGAGTATAAGCCGCGCCATATCCTTCAAGCGCCCAGACTTCCATTTCTCCGAATCTCTGCCCTCCGCCCTGGGCCTTTCCTCCGAGCGGCTGCTGAGTAATCAGAGAGTAAGGACCGATAGACCGCATATGAATCTTGTCTTCCACCATGTGGTGAAGCTTGAGCATATACATGTATCCCACCGCCACATCCTGTTCGAACGGCTCGCCGTTTCTGCCGTCAAAGAGCTTCACTTTTCCATTCTCCGGCAACCCGGCTTTTTTTAGTTCTTCTTTTATCTCCTCATGTCGCGCTCCCAGAAAAGGAGGCACTATGGCCTGATAGCCCAGAGTATTGGCCGCCATCCCGAGATGCATTTCTAAAATCTGCCCCAGGTTCATACGGGAAGGCACGCCCAAAGGAGAAAGAATAATATCGACTGGCGTTCCATCGGCCATATATGGCATATCTTCTTCCGGTAAAATAGTCGAAATAACTCCCTTATTCCCGTGTCTGCCGGAGAGTTTGTCTCCCACGGAAATATTCCGAATTTGAGCCACTTCAATCACTATTTTTTTGATGATGCCGGCTTCAAGCGTATGTCCCAGATCGCGAGAAAATATTTTCACTCCGATTACTCGTCCTCGTTTGCCGTGTTCCACGCGAAGCGATGTATCTTTTACATCTCGCGCCTTCTCGGCAAAAATAGAACGAAGAAGTCTTTCCTCGGGAGTAAGCTCGGTCTCGCCTTTGGGAGTGATTTTACCCACCAAAATATCATTTTCTCTCACTTCCGCGCCGATGCGCACAATCCCGTCTTCATCCAGATCTTTTAGCTTCAACTCGCCCACATTCGGAATATCTCGCGTGGTAATCTCAACTCCAAGCTTAGTATCTCGCACAGTGCAGATAAATTCTTCCACATACACGGAGGTAAATTTACTTTTTTTCACCAAGCGCTCGGAAATGATAATGGCATCCTCGTACGTGGATCCGGACCAAGAAAGAAAAGCGACGAAAATATTTTGCCCCAAGGATATTTGTCCGGAAACGGTGCTTGAGGTATCAGCCAGAAGATCTCCTTTTTTTACTTTATCTCCCACGGAAACCAGCGGACGTTGATGAAAAACAGAAAAGTTGTTATTTCGCAAAAAATTTATCAAATTGTAAGTCTTGTCTTCAACCACTATTTTCCTGGAATCAAGATAAGACACTACCCCTTCTTCTTCAGCCACCACCAGCCTGCCTGAATCCCGGGATGCCGATTCTTCCACTCCGGTAGCCACCAATGGCGCTTCCGGCAAAACGCACGGAACCGCCTGCTTCTGCATGTTTGATCCCATGAGCGCGCGGTTGGCATTGTTATGTTCCAGAAAAGGAATCATGGAAGTGGCAATGGAGAAAGCTTGATTGGTGGCCACATCGATAAAGTCTACGTCGTTTCTATGCACGGTACCCGGCTCGGTCTTGATACGGGCTTCTACTTTTTCCTCGGTAATCTTGCCGTTTTCGTCATAGGGAATACCGGCATGCGCGATATTATATTTCTCTTCTTCAAGCGCGTTCAAGTAAACAATTTCTCCGGTTAATTTGCCGTTCTTTACTTTTATATAAGGAGTTTCAATAATCCCGAATTCGTTTATTTTGGCATAAGTGGAAAGATGTAAAATAAGTCCGATGTTCGGACCTTCCGGAGTATGGATGGGACACACGCGCCCATAGTGCGAAGGATGCACATCACGGACTTCGAGTCCGGCTCGCTCTCTGGTAAGGCCTCCGGGGCCCAAGGCGGAAAGAGTGCGTAGATGCTCTATCTCATAGAGCACATTTTCCTGCGCCATAAATTGAGAAAGCTGATTGGTGGTGAAAAATTCCTTTATGCGAGCCTGGAGCGGACGCTGATTTATGATATGTATCGGAAGCGCGGTATCCACATCAATAATGGACATGCGATCCTGGATGTTTCGCTTGATCTGCATCATGCCAGTGCGGATCTTCTGCTGTAAAATTTCTCCGACAAAGCGGACCCGTCTCTGGCCCAGATGGTCTATATCATCCGCTTTCGCTCCCGGAGTATTGTTTAAATTTATAATATGAGCTATCACGAGAAACAGATCTTCTTTGGAAATAGTCCTACGGGCAAGCTCTTTTTCTTCCATGGATTTCCCGAAACGCTGATTAAACCTGAATCGGCCGACCGGAGAGAGATCATACCTCTCGACGGTAAACAGAGAATTGATAAATTCTTTGGCGTTCTCGGCGGTAGCCATGTCTCCGTCCCGAAGACGCTTATATATTTCTATGAAAGAATCTTCCAGATTTTTTATGCCATCCTTGGATAAAGAAACCTTCATCGCTTGTTCCACTCCGGGGATATTGACTGAATCCTTAAGAATTGCTTCATTGTTCTCATAGCCCATAACGCGAAGAAGAGCTGTGGCGGGGAATTTTCTTTTTTTATCTATGCGAATGTAGATGCCTCCGTCGGATTCGGATTCTATTTCTATCCACACGCCTCTGGCTGGAATAATTTTAGCTCCGAAATATCTCTTGCCTTTATTTTCGCTTTCGGTAAAGAAAACTCCGAACGATCTCGCAAGCTGGGGCACGATTACTCTTTCCACTCCGTTTATGATGAATGTGCCGTGAGAAGTCATAAGCGGCAATTCGGACATGAAAATCTCCTGCTCCTTGATGGTGCCGAGAACTTTGTTGGTGAGCTTTACTCTGATTTTGAGCTGACCTTGGTATGATAACTTGTTGATTTTAGAATCCTTCTCCCCGGACTTCGGCTCGGAAATGGAAAAAGAAGAGAACTCAATTTGAAACTTTTTTCCGGAATAATCCGATATCGGAGAAAATTCTTTGAAAACTTCCCCTATCCCATGCTCTATGAGCCACTTGAAGGATTTCACTTGGGCCTCAATTAAATTCGGAAATTTAACCAGGGGCTTCTTGTACCTGGAGAAATACTTCTTGGGACGGCTTATTTTGGTATGCATATTATTAAAATCAAAAAGGCCCTACTAAGGCTTTAAAATGATAATAAAACGGAGATTGCATCCAAAACTCAATCAATGAATCTTTATTACCGAGAGTATACTCTTTTTGAATTCTTTGTCAACCATATATAGAGATCCCCAATTTGATCACTTTCTCCCCTTCTTCCCAATAGTACAACTTCTTCGCATATGCTAGAATCTTATACAATTCAAAAATTTAAAGGTGGAAATAATTTCTGAGTTTTTCTTCTCTCAATAAATTTTCTACGGTTAAAATCTCTACGAACTTACTTACTCCGAAGAAATCGGCAATGAAAATAATTTCATCTTTACAGGGATAAGGAAAAATCCAGGCAGATTTCTGGAATTTGAAGAAATTTAATTCCTTTAAATGATAACGCAGGGCTTCCCTGCCTTTGGTAAATCGCATTGGAATATCAAAAATGACCAATCTCCATTTGCCATCCCATTTTTTTTGTTTTTTGATTTCCATTAGATCAATAGCGAAGGCTCTTAATCTCATTTTTCCCTTTTTAGTAATTTTAACAACTGTTTTTCCATTTTTGTCGCAGATATATTCGATCAACTTCTGATTTTTGATATTATTAACAGCGCTTTTGATTTGTATTTTAGAATATTTTTTAGAACCCTTAAACATTTTAAAACATTGAACCGCATTACCCATAGCTGAAGCCCCTAAGACAAGAATCGGAATTGAAGCGATAGCCAACACACACAGGGCAACTGTGGCGATTTTGGCTTCAGTTGTCTCAGAATTTAAGAAGTCTCTCAACTTTTCCGTATAATTATCTTTGTCCGCCATATGTACAAGATTATAGCATATGCGGAATTTTTATACATAGTGGATTATCCATCAACATTGTGTTCATATTGTGATAAATCAAAAAAATATTAAATATATGTTAATATATTATTCATGGATCAGGGTCCGCCAAAACCGGTTATACGTGTGGTTGAAAATGGCATAGAAAGGGATGAAAGTCCCATACTTGTTTTTGTTGATGGAAAAAATAGATTATATAAACGAGAGATAGGAGAAATGATGGAAAATGGAGATATAACAAAAAATAATATTGCGATGTGGGCAGGAGAAAATGAAGCAATAATTGATTCCAGAGCTTATGAAGTTCTTAAAAAAAAATGCGGTAATGATATAAAAAAACTTAAATCATACCTCAAGGCAATTCTTGATTTTGAATTAACGCATTCGGATAATCCGGAACGCCACAAGAACAGATTGCCGATAGAAAAAGAGATACTGGTATTATTGGAAGAAGGCGGTTATTTTATTTAGACTTCTTCCACTCTTTTATCTTCTTGTGATCTCCAGAAAGAAGAATTTTGGGAACTCTATAATTTTTCCCTTTCCATTTTAGAATCTCCGGACGAGTATAAACCTCGCTCGAGGAGATTCGTTCTTCTTCAAGCGATTCATACTTGCCTAAGACTCCTGGAATCTGGCGGGAAATAGAATCGATCAATACCATAGCTGGCAATTCTCCACCGGTCAAAACATAATCTCCTATTGAAATCGGTTCAGCGCGTAGAATTTTTTGCACCCTCGCATCTATGCCCTCGTAGCGGCCGGATATTAAAATCATATCGGTGTATTTTTGCTTTACCAATTTTTTGGCATAAGCAGTATCGAATTTTTTTCCGGATGGAGAAAAAATTATTACTTTGGTTCTCCTTTTAATATCGAGGGGAGTCCTCGATATTTTGATTTTTGAAAATGCTTTAAGGAAGAGTTCCGGCCGGAGCACCATTCCCGGTCCGCCGCCGTAGGGCCGGTCATCCACCCGACGCTTCGGCTCGCACAAATCCATCGGATTATAAAATCTAATTTTTATTTTTTTATCTTTAACAGCTCGCCCAATAACAGACTCTTTGAGATAAGAATCGAACATTTCCGGAAAAATTGTGATTATATGAAAACGCACTAAATTCCCTTCAATTCCTCCATCGCCTCGTCCACGGTCTTCATCGTAGGAGAAGAGGTAGGGTAACTGTCATGTCTCGGCTCTGTCCTCATGCCACCCGTGCCACCTTCGGGCTCGTTGATTTTCAAATTTACCCGGGCATTATTCTTCATACCGATAATGCGAAGCAGAGTGCGGATGGCCTTGGCGGTATTGCCCATACGACCGATAATCTTACCCATATCGGCGGGATTCACGGTAAGGGTGATAAGCACTCCCATCTCGTCCACCACGCGGTTTATCTTCACGTCATCCGGGTTGTCGACCAAAGCTTTCACTACATACTCCAGAAATACCTTGTCAGCGTCTTGCATGTCTTTTTTTTGCAGAATTATTTATTTTTTAATGTAATCAGTTTCCCGACTAGAAAACTTTAATTCAGTATATAGGATTATTTGGCCGCTTTCAACTCTTTTCTCTTTTTGGTCGGCTTTTTCTTGGGAAGAACATTTATCTTCTTGCCCTGTATTACTCCCCTCGCCACCAGGAAATTATGCATGGTATCCGAGAGCTTGGCTCCGAGAGAAATAAGATTCTTGATCCGATCCACCTCGAGTTCCGCCTGGCCGGACTTGGGATTGTAAGTGCCGACGATCTCCAAAAATTTTCCGCTCTTGGCGCTGTTCTTCGAATCCGTCAAAACCACCCGAAAAGACGGGTCATTTTTTCTGCCTATTCTTTGCAATCTGATTTTTAGCATTTCTGGAGTTTAATATAAAAAATTTAAAAAAGCAATATAAATAAAAGTGGGGCGCCCGCGAAGAGATCTCGCGAACGCCCCAACGGCCTTACCGGCGGTACACGTAATTTGTACCGCCGTCGCCGTGGCCGCCGTGGCCACGACTCGCGGGGAAACGTTCCCCGCTAAAAAAATATCCGCCGCCGTAGGTGCCGTAGCACCACGACGACGGGAACCAACCCCCGCAGGGGTTGGCGGCCTTGGCTCTCGCCTCGGCCGCCTTGGCCGCCGCTTTCGCGGCGGCCTCAGCCCTGCGGGCCTCGAGACGGCGAGCCTCGAGGCAAAATTTTGCCGCCTCCTTGGGCGGCAGGGACGCCACCGCCGCCGTGAGGCAGGCGGAGGCGTCCCCGAACAGAACGCTCGAGGGGTGGGCCGCCCCCTCAAGCGTCTGGGCGGAGGCAGGTTCCGCCCACAAAACCGCCATCATTACCGCCACAATGGCGGTAATGATGGCGACGGCCAGCCATGGCTGGCCGTTTTTTTGATCGCTCATGCTATACTCCTTTTGAAAAGGGGGCGTAGTAAAACACACCACACCCCCGGACAATACCTTTTCATTATATCATTTTTATACTATGTTGTCAAGAAAAACGTATGGAAAAAAATTAAAAAATACTCTCCAGGGTATTATTTCCATTTCCTCCAAAGGCACCGGATATGTCGCGACCGGAGAAGGCGTCGGCAAAGACCCGGAAATAAATTTCCGGCATCTACGCACCGCTCTTCACGGCGACATGGTGGAGATAGCCCTTCATCCAAGAAATCCAAATCGTCGCCAAAGCGCCGAAGTAATCAAAATAATTTCCCGAGCCAAGCGGGGTTTCTCCGGAGCGCTGGAAATTGAAAATGGTATTTACTTCCTGAAGCCCGATGATCCGAAAATGTATACTGATATTTTAATCCCAAAAGCGCATCTCTATGGAGCGAAGATCGGGCAAAAAGTTTTCGCGGAGATAGTTTCCTGGCGCGATCCCATGAAAGCGCCGGAAGGTAAAATAACGAGAGTCCTGGGGAAACCGGGAGAAAATAACGCGGAAATGGAAGCAATAGCCATGGAACGCGGGTTCGTGGCAAGCTTGCCGGAAAAAGTCGAAAGAGAAGGAGAAAAAATAAAATCGCGGGGAATCAAAAAGGAGGATTATGCCGGGCGTATGGATTTCCGGAAAATTCTCACTTTCACCATAGACCCCGCGGATGCCAAAGATTTCGATGACGCGATATCTTTCAAAGAAATACAAAATGGAGAATACGAGATAGGCATACATATCGCGGATGTCTCGCACTATGTCAAGCCAGATAGCGCGCTCGACGAAGAAGCTCGGGAGAGAGGCACTTCGGTATATCTGGTGGACAGAACCATCCCGATGCTTCCGATTGCTCTTTCGGATGATCTCTGTTCTCTCCTGCCGCGCAAAGACAGGCTTACTCTGAGCGCCGTTTTTGTCATAGACAAAAACGGCGCGATCCAAAGCGAATGGTTCGGACGAACAGTTATTTATTCAAAGAAAAGATTCACTTATGAAGAAGCTGAAAAATCTATCAAAGACTCTTCCGCTCCTTTTCATAAAGAGCTTTATATTTTGAATAATCTGGCCAAGAAACTCGCCAAAGATAGATTCGCCAAGGGGGCCATATCTCTCGATCAGGAGGAAGTGAAATTCGTTTTAGATAAAGACGGCGCGCCGATAAAAGTAATCAAAAAAGAGCGCGGAGATTCCAACAAGCTCATAGAAGAATTCATGTTGCTGGCTAACAGAAAAGTAGCGGAGAAAATTTCCGGATCTTCCAAGGAAAGGAAATTTCCGGTTTCAAAATCAGGAGAAGTATTCATATACAGAGTGCACGGCTTGCCCGGAAAAGAGAAAATGGCGGACCTTCAGTTTTTCCTTCGAAGCTTAGGACATAAAATTTCTTTAAAAAACGGTATCGTCTCTCCGCGAGAAATAAACGCGCTCCTGAAAAAGCTGAAGGGTAAGGGCGAAGAGGATGCGGTGAATAGAGCCGTTGTCCGCTCCATGGCCAAGGCTGTTTATTCCACTCGAAACATCGGACATTGGGGACTTGCCTTTCGGCATTACACCCACTTCACTTCACCCATTCGTCGATATCCGGACATTATGGTTCACAGAATACTCTCCGAACATTTGAAAGGCAGAAAAATAGGCGCGGACAAAATTAGCTTGTATGAAAAAATGTCCATCCGAGCATCAGACCAAGAAAAGCGTGCCGCCGATGCCGAACGGGCTTCCATAAAATACAAGCAAGTAGAATATATGGCTCCCCGAGCCGGACAAAAATTCGAAGGAATAATAAGCGGAATTACCGAATGGGGGCTGTATGTGGAAGAAATGGAAACAAAATGCGAAGGCCTGGTGCGGATCCGAGACATAAATGACGATTTTTATATTTTTAACGAAAAAAAATTAGAACTTGTCGGGCAGAAAACAAAAAAAAGATACCGCTTGGGCGACCGGGTAAAAATAAAAGTCAAAAGCGCAGATTTAGAATATAAAACCATAGACTATGTTTTGGTATAGATTTTAAAAAATTGTAAATAATTACGCTATAGCGTTATTATTTACAATAAGTTTTTTATTTTTAGTTTTAGTTTTAGTTTTATTTGGCGATAGAAACCGCTTCGTCGAAACGAACGGACAGAAGCTTGGAAGCGCCATCGGCACCGATAGTGACTCCATAGAGAATACCCGCGCGAGACATAGTCTCGCGATTGTGAGTAACTACTACTAACTGCGAATGCTTGGACAGTTTTTCCACCATATCTCCGTATTTTCTGGAATTGGCTTCGTCCAACGCGGCGTCCGTTTCGTCAAGCACCAAAAATGGCGGAGGATTGACCTGTGACATGGCGAAGAGAAGCGCGATGGAGGCGAGCGAACGCTCCCCTCCGGAAAGCGCATGAAGCTCTTTGACTTTTTTGTGCGGAAGCGAAACATTTATTTCTATCCCTTGTTCGAAAACAATTTCTTTTGCCTCATTTAAGTTCCCGGTATCGGCAAATTCTTCTGATTCTTCTTCACTGATTCGTCTTTTTTTATTTTCCACCACTACGGAGAGCGACGCTGTGCCGCCGCCAAACATCAACCGGAAGAATTCCTCGAATTCCACATTGATTTTCTTAATCCCCTCTTTGAATTCACGGTCGATTTTTTCTTTCAGCTCCACCATCAATTTCTCAATCGAGGCAATGCTCTTGGTAAGGTCTTCCATTTCTTTAATCAGGAAATCGTCTCTCTTTTGAACTTCTTCGAATTCTTTTTTCACGTCCGCTCCGCTACCCAAGCCGGAATCTTCAAGTTTTATTTTGAGTCGTTCGATCTTGCGCCTAAGCTCTTCCTGTCCCGCCCCTAACGGACGTCCAACGTCTGTATTTCGAACGTTGGACGTCCGTTCTTCCAGTTGAAAACTTTTGTAAGACAAGATCTCTGGCCCGCACAGCGCGCCTCCTTCTTTAATTTCATTTTCAAACGCCTCCTCCTCTCTGGAGAGATTTTCTTCTTTCACTTTTATAAGATCCAAGGCGGAAGCAAGCTCTTGATGTCGCACTTTAAGAGAAAATTTTTCCCTTTCCTTGTCCCGCAATTTTTCCATCCTGGTGCTAATTTCGGATTTGAGTTCTTCCACCCGAAGCCCTAGATCTTTTTCTTTTTTATCCAATTCCGCAATTTCGGCAAGAGCGGTAGATTTACCTTCCATAAGTTCAGTCAGTTCTCGTTGATCATGCTTTCTTTTTTCATCTTGATCGACACCAAGTTCCCGCATATCGCTTCCGCATAGAGGACACTTGCCGAAGAGCTTCATCCTTTCTTCCTTAGACTCAAGCATCCCCTCGACGCGCCCGAGCTTCCTCTCCATTTCTCCTTTCAAGTTTCTGATTTGGTTTAAATCATTTTCTATCGCTTTCAACTCTTCTATCTTCTTCCCGCCCGGGGAGCTATCTTCCAGGTCAGCGCCGGAAATTTTTTCTTCTATTATTTTCAGCTCGGAAGAAACTTTGTTTTTTTCCGAAGATAAATTGTTTCTTTCCGCGGAGATATAAATACTTTCCTTTTTCAGATATTCCCGGTAAAGAACCAGAAGCTCGCTCTCCAACTCTTTCATTTTTTCCAATTTTTCCACCTGCTTGCGCAGAAAATTAAGATGCGGAGCATTCTCCCTGCGAAGCAGGGACACTTCCTTCATATTCGCTTCCGTACGTTCCAATTTTCGTTCGCTGTCTTTTATTTTGTATTGGTAAACCTTAAGCCCCAGCGCGTCTTCAATCATCTCCCGTCTGTCTTTCGAATTAGCATTCAATATTCTGTCCGCTTCCCCTTGAGAAATAATATGATGCCCGGAGGAGCCAATGTTGACCGAAGAGAGAAGATTATTTATATCCCGAAGCCTGACTTCCGATCCGTTGAGAAGATATTTATTTAGGCCATCCGGATATACTTCCCGTCCAATGGACACAATATCGTAATTCAGATTCTGACTTTCCCCCGAATCATTTATAATTTTAAAAATTTTGTCTCTATTGTCCAGATGTATGGCGACGCTCGCGCGCGAACCCTTCTGGAGATTTTTTGAACCCTTCCAAATAAGGTCTGCTCCCGCCTTGCCTCGCATGGACTTCATGGATTGTTCTCCGAGCACGAACCGCACTGCCTCCACTACATTGGATTTGCCGGAACCATTCGGACCCACCACGCAAACGATCGGACTCTCAAACTCCAAAACAGTTTTCTTGGCGAAAGATTTAAAACCATTCAATTCAAGAGTTTTAAGCCGCATAAGTTTTTACTTACCTAACTAACTATCAAAATTTTTTTCATATTTTTACTGTTGTCTTAATCCAACCAATTTTTTGCCTTCAGGGCCGCTTCGGCGGCCCTCACTTCCGCTTCTTGCTTTGATTTGCCTTTACCTTCGGCTATCAAATTTTTGCCAAAGTAAATACCAACAGTAAAATGCTTATCGTGGTCAGGTCCGAATTCCGAGATAACTTTATAGGCCGGCGTAATGGAAATAAATTCTTGCGCTTTCTCCTGGACCAGAGATTTGGCATCGCGCCAGAGTTTTTTGTTCACTATTTCATCCGTCTTGTGAAGAAGCGAATCCCGCACAAAACGTTCCGCCAGCCGATATCCTTGATCCAAATACACCGCGCCCACATACGCCTCATAAGTATTGGCTAAAATATAAGAACGGGCCTTGCCTGTGTCTCTGGCTTCGCCCTTGGAAAGAAACAAAAATTCATTCATACCCAAAGCGGAAGCCGACTCGGAAATAATGACGGCATTCACCAAAGCAGAACGCACGGCCGTAAGCTCACCTTCGGCATAAGAAGAATATTTTTTATATAAATAGTCGGTAACAATAAGTTCAAGCACTGCGTCGCCAAGAAATTCCAAGCGTTCATTGTGAGCCAGACCCGCTGATGGATTCTCGTTGATATAAGATCGATGAACGAAGGCTTGGGCAAGAAGGCTTTTGTCTTTGAAAATAATTTTTGTCTTTTTCTCAAAATCGGAAAAGTCTTTCATGTATTTAATTTAAAAATTAAAAAAATTATAATTTTTTTCCGCTTAGTATCTCGACCGCCTTGGTGATAAGAGGAATAATGTCGTTGTAAACGCGAAGCTCTGGGATGGCAGAAAGCGGAAACCATCTGGCGGCATCCAGTCCGCCCGACTTTTCAAGCACTAAATCCTTATACTCGCTCTCCGCCAGAAAGTATGCCACTTTTTTTAAAGTCTTGCCGTGTTCCGGATGCGAAGCCACATATTCGTTCTCCCCAAGCTTCTCTTTAATAACCACATCGAGTCCGATCTCTTGTTTGATCTTTTGCACGGTTTCTTTTTCCACATTCCCATCAGTTTTTAGCTTGCCCTTGGAAAAAGTCCAATACCCGAATACATCATGCACCAAGCCCAGATAAATCTCGCCTTCGTGTCTGGAATACACTAGGGCGCCCCCAAGCCTCTCTTCCGGCAAATTAGCCGGATCTGCCGTCCCATTTTCATTTTTAGTTCCTTTCTTTTTGCCGGTTTGTTCTTTATCCGGCTCTCCCATTTCTTTGTAGACCGCTCCGAGCACTCCATTTATAAATTTTCCGGAATTTTCTCCGCCGAAAGTTTTCCCAAGTTCGATGGCTTCATTGATAGCCACTTTTGGAGGCACCTCCTTTCGGTCGCCGAATAAAAGCTCAGTCAGACCGATGCGCAGAATATTCCTATCCACTACGGAGATTTTTTCTATCGGCCAGTCGGGAGCGGCTTTGATTATAATCTCATCCACCGCCTTTCGCCTTTTCATAACTTCTTCGGCAAGAGCATAGACGAAGGCGTCATCTTCAATCCCCAAGGCAAATTCTTTGACATTGCGTTTGATGGTTTCTTTGATATCCGTCTCTTTCGGATTGCCTAAATCCCATTCAAAAAGAGACTGAAGAACTATTGATCTGGAAAGGTGCCTGTTTGCCATCTCGTTAGAGGCAGATCGCGATCTTGTTTTGAAAATTCTGACCTATGCCTAATTAAAAAATATTATTGAAAAATAACTAAAAATAATTCAATCCGCCGACCGCGGCCTCTAACGGGATTGAGTTTCCTTCGCTTTCGCTTTTTTCTGTTTCTTCTCCGCCTTTTTGACCAAATCTAAAACTTTTCTGCCGCGATAAAAACCGCAAGTAACGCAGACAGCATGCGACATTTTCTTGGCCTTACAATTTTCGCACGCAAAAAAGTTCACGCTTGAAAGAGCGTGGTGCGATCGGCGGTTCCCCGTATGCGATTTGGTGCTCCTCATTCGGACTACCATAATGGGGTTATATTAGCATAATTTACCCCTATTGCAAATTTCCTACTGGGTAGTATCATTAATAGTATGTTCTCTTTATCATTATCAGAATCCCGGGTCGATAAGCTTGCGACCATTTCTTCGGATATCGGACAAGTATTTTTCGCCTCTATCCTTGTTGGTCCTGTGATTAATGGCGTGATTGATTTGAAATTGGTAGGAGTGGGATTAATTCTTTCTTTATCCGCATGGTTATTTAGTTTATTATTAACAAGGGATAGATTATTATGAATAATGTTTATAATGCCATGATTAGTTTTTACATTGCCGGAGGAATAATTTTGATTATTTTTATCCTCTTAGCTATTTTTGCCAAGAAAACGAAATAGTTATTTATCAACAGAGGTCCATTGCTTTAAAAATTTGCAATGATATGTTTTTGGAGTATGAAAAATATATTTATAAACGTTCTTATTTCTGGTACAATTACCACCACAACCCCAAAACTTGAGGTTGTTTCAGAGCGTTTATAAATCTCCACTAAACCAAAACACTGCGAACTTTCAAAAACGACCTCAAGAAAAAGAGGTCGTTTTTGTTCTTTACAACTTAGTTCTTTGCTCGCCACAGCTTTGAGAAAGTAATTTTTATGTTGTAAATCCTCACGCTATAGCGTAATTATTTACAATATTTTTTGTTTTCTCAAAACTGTGGCGAGCCAATTCCGGCTCGTCCACTATATGCTCCCTTGGTCAGGGAGCAAGGAGGAAAGATGGACCAGACGAAAAAGGGTCCAGAGGGGGACAACTGTCCCCCTCTGGACCCGAACCCCAAACCTCCGGCCAAGCTGGAGGGAAAAAAGTGGGAGTGGCCGGGAGTGGCCACTTCCAAAATGGATGAACCCCGCCCGGTGGAAACCGCGGGGTCTCCCTACCCCGGCGGGTAGGGAAAAAGGTGGGGGAAATTCGGACGATCCGAAAAGTACCCCGCCTAAATTAAAAAATTAAATAGTATGGAAGTAGTATGGAAGTCCGACTTGCGTATTGTTGTGGAAAAAATTATAAATGTGATATTATACAAAAAATATGGAAAAAAATGAAAAACTGCAGAGTTTGAGACACACTTTGGCGCATTTGCTGGTAGCGGCGATGAGGGAACTTTATCCGGGCGCCAAGAATGCCATTGGACCGGCTATTGATGACGGTTTTTATCAAGATTTTGATTTGCCAAAATCAGTCTCGGAAGAAGATTTCCCTAAGATAGAAAAGAAAATGCGGGAAATTCTAAAAACTTGGAATACATTTGACGGCCGAGAAGTAACTTTGGAAGAGGCAAAAAAAGAATTTTCTTGGAATGAATATAAGACTGAATTGATTGAAGAATTCGCCAAAGACGGTAAAAAAATAACTTTCTACACATCCGGCACACTGGTGGATTTATGCAAGGGAGGACATTTGGAGAATCCAAACAAAGAGCTTTATCCGGATTGCTTCAAACTCGACCGCGTGGCCGGAGCTTACTGGCGCGGAAATGAGAAAAATAAAATGCTCACGCGTATTTATGGTCTGGCTTTTGAAAAAAAAGAAGAGCTAGAAAAATATACAGAAATGCGTGAAGAGGCGGAAAAAAGAGACCATAGAAAAATCGGCCAACAACTTGGTTTGTTTACGATTGCTGAAAAAGTGGGCAAAGGCCTACCTTTGTTTACACCAAAAGGCGCCTTATTGCGAGAACTCTTGAACGATTACTCACAATTGCTACGGGCAGAAAAAGGCTGGCAAAAGGTCTGGAGTCCACACATTACTAAAAATGATTTGTATAAAACTTCAGGACACTGGGATAAATTTGGCGGAGAATTGTTCTTGGTCAAGAGCCAGGAAACCTCCGACGAGCTTGTAATGAAGCCCATGAACTGCCCGCATCACCAGCAAATCTATGCCAGCTGTCCGCACAGCTATCGGGAACTGCCGATCAAATACATGGAAACAACCACGGTTTATCGGGACGAGAAAGCGGGAGAACTGCTCGGGCTCTCGCGGGTGCGCTGCATCACTCAAGACGACAGCCATACCTTTTGCACTCCGGACCAGATCAAGCAGATATTCCAGGATTTGATAGATGTGACGAAGACTTTTTACTCGGCGATCGGGATGAAAATCCGTGCCAGGCTTTCTTTCCGTGATCCAAAAACACCAGAGAAATACCTGGGTGAAAATGATTTATGGGAAAAAGCCCAAACCATATTGCTCGACATCGCCAAGGAAAATAAACTCGATTATTTTGAAGCCCCCGGCGAAGCCGCTTTTTACGGACCCAAGATAGACTTTATGGCGATCGATGCCCTGGGCCGGGAGTGGCAACTCGCCACTCCCCAGCTTGATTTCGTTCAGCCTAAACGTTTTGGCCTTACTTATATTGATCAGGGCGGCAAGGAACAAACACCAGTCATGATTCATTTCGCGCTCATGGGCTCGATTGAAAGATTTCTGTCAGTGTATATAGAACACACGGCTGGTAATTTCCCCCTCTGGCTCGCTCCGGTGCAGATAAAAGTCATCCCGGTACGAACGAACCATAATGGATATACCAAAGAAATTTTTGAAATGTTGCGAGAAAACAACATCCGCGCGGAACTGGATGATAAAGATGAAAACCTAGGCTCCAAGGTTCGCGACGCGAAAACAAACAAACTCCCCTACTGGATAGTGATAGGCGACAAAGAAATCGCAAGCGCAAAAGTGACACTAGAATCCCGAGACGCCGGAACGCTCGGCCAGATGTCAAAAGAAAAACTTTTGAAAAAACTTTTGGAAGAAACAAAGAAAAAGAAATAACATTATCTTTCTGTATTGATTGTCTACTATATTCACGATCGTAAATATAGTAGACAACATTAAAATTTATATTTATATATTTTTCTTAATTTTTTCAATTGTTCCCGTTTTGCTTATTTCAAAAATCTCTACAAATTCTAGAATACCTAATCGTTCCAAGTCCAGTACCATTTTTTTTGGAATTTTTCGCTTCCCTATCCACACACTCTTGTGAACCATTTCAAAACCAAGGTTTCTGATAACTTCTCTGAGCCAGTCGCGTTTTCTGCGAAATTTCTCCGGAATATCAAAGCTGATTATAGCCAAGTTAACTTTATTCTCTAACTCATAATATCTTTCAGGTAATGCATCTTTTAGGTGTTTTAGCTTTAGTTTGCCTTCTTTTGAAATTTTAAATTTATTGCCATTTTTGCCCACTTTTTCAATAAGACCGTCCCGTTTCATTTTATAAATAAACTTTTCTAGACGTCTTTTTCTTTCTTTTAGTTTAAGTTTTCGAAATATCTCATGCTCGCGAGCACTTTGGCGTTTGTTGTGTTCATAATCTATTTTTCCCATGCTTGCTCCATAACCGCTTGCCAAAACAGCCTCAAAAAAATCAACCTGACTCAAAGCTTGGTCGTAAAGTGATTCCAAAATACTTAACAGAATTTTGCCTCTCATGTTATGAAGTCTACCATATTCACGATCGTGAGTGTAGTGGACAAAATTAACCAACTTCTTAAATTAAATATCAATCTCCGCGAGTTTGGCGTTGGATTGGATGAAGGATTTGCGGGGCGGAACTTCGGAGCCCATCAAAATGTCGAAAATTTTATTCGCTTCTTCGGCGTCATTTATGTTTACTTTTTTGAGCACGCGATTGGCGGGATCCATAGTGGTCTCCCAAAGCTCTTCGGGATTCATCTCTCCCAAACCCTTGAAGCGCTGAATGTGGACTTTAGTTGATCTTGATTTTGTTTCAGTTCCTTCTTCCTCTTCCTTCGCCTCGCCAGAGCTTTCAACGTCGGTGGTTTCTATTTCTTGTATATCGCTCACATCCACACCTTTGCCGATTATTTTAATTTTTTCATCATCAGTATAAGCATAAGAAATTTCCTTGCCTCGCTTTATTTTATATAAGGGCGGCTGGGCAATGTAAATATAACCGGTGTCAATAATCGCTCTAAAATATCTGTAAAAAAGTGTCAGGAGTAAGGTGCGGATATGCGAACCGTCCACATCGGCATCAGTCGCAATGATTATTTTATGATAACGGATTTTCTCCAGATCAAAAGTGTCTCCGATAGAGGTTCCAAGGGCGATCACCAGAGATTTCACTTCTTTGGAAGCAAGCATTTTGTCTATGCGCGCGCGCTCAACGTTTAGAATTTTACCGCGAAGCGGGAGGATTGCCTGTGTGCGACGATCACGTCCTTGCTTGGCTGACCCTCCAGCCGAATCTCCCTCCACCAAGAAAAGTTCGGATTCTTCCGCGCTTTTCGATTGGCAATCTGCCAACTTGCCCGGTAAAGTCATACCCTCAAGCGCGCCCTTTCGGAGTACCGAATCCTTGGCCGCTTTGGCCGCTTTGCGGGCTTTCAAGGCCAGAATTGACTTGTTTATAATGGCTTTAGCGTCATCAGGATTTTCTTCCAAAAAGCTTGCAAAAGCCTCGCCGAATACAGTCGCTACCGCCCCCTGCGCCTCCATACTGCCGAGCTTCCCTTTGGTCTGACCCTCAAATTGTATTTCGCGGAGTTTGACAGAAATCACCGCCGTCAGTCCTTCGAGCACATCCTCGCCGGTAAATCCGCCTTCGGACTCTTTCATCATTTCGTTTTTCTTGCAGTAAGTGTTGAGAGTGCGGGTGAGCGCGGTTTTGAATCCGGTCACATGCGTTCCACCCCCTTCCGTGTAAATATTGTTCGCGAAAGGAAAAATTCTATCTACAATATCGTCCACATATTGGAGAGCTATTTCCACGTTGACTCCGTCCAGCTCTTTTTCAATGTAAAAAATGTGGTCCTGCACGGGCTTCTGGAACTTATTGTAATATTTAACCAGTGAAATGAGCCCGCCTTCAAAATAAAAAGTAGTGGAAGGAAACTCCTTGTCTAGTTCCCGGAAATAAAAAACATCTTCTTCGTTCAAGCCTTTCTTGCCATCAAACTCACGAGCATCTATTATGGAAATTTTTAAGCCTTTTACCAGATACGCTTGCTGACGAACATGGTTCACTATTGTATTCAAATCAAATAAAATTTTGCCAAACACCTCTTCGTCCGGCTCGAAAGTGATAATAGTACCGTGAAGTTTTGAAGAAGAAACTTTTTTCACCGCGGATTTTTTCTTGCCTTGCGAATATTCTTGCAGATATTTTCCGCCATCGCGATGCACTTCCGCTTTACAATAAATAGAGAGCGCGTTTACCACCGAAGCGCCCACTCCGTGCAAACCGCCGGAAACTTTATACCCGCTGTCTTCTCCGCCGAATTTTCCTCCGGCGTGGAGAGTAGTCATCACTGTCTCCAGCGCGGAAACTTTTGTTTTCTTGTGAGTATCCACAGGTATGCCTCGGCCATTGTCCGCCACACGGATGCGATTGCCCGGAAGCATTACAATTTCAATATCATCGCAAAAGCCCCCCATCGCTTCGTCTCGCGAGTTGTCAAAAATCTCCCAAACCAAATGATGAAGTCCTTCCGGGCCCGTGGTACCGATATACATCCCCGGCCGGCGCCGTACCGGCTCCAAACCCTCTAAAACAGAGATATCAGAAGCATCGTAGTGATGCCCATTCCCGCCTGTTTTTGGGGGACTTTTTTGCTTACTTTCTTTAGCCATATATACTTTCATTATAACAAAAAGATAAAGTTTTTGCCAGTGAAAATTTTGTAATTTTTTGAATAAAAATATGCCAGAAAATTGATGGGGGCGCCGCGCTATGCCGCGCGGCGCCCCCTCCCTCACGAATCCTCCGGCTCCCTTACAAAGGGAGCCAGGGCGGCGGCTTTCGCCGCCGCCCACCACCGCGGAGGCGCGGCGAGGAAGCGCCTCCTTTCGACCTCCGCCGCCGCCCGTGCATAGGCGGCGGCGAGCTCCGCGTTGCTCCACGGTTTCCATGTTAGCATACAAATGCCCCCTCCTTGGGGGCCATGGATTAGCACACACCACGAATGTACTAATCCGCTTTTTATATTAGTTATAAAAACATATATGTCAATTGAAAAACCTTTACTTCACAGTAATTTTTGATTATATTAAAGAAATGGCAAATTATGAAATAACTTCTCTTGAAGAAATAAATATAAAGAAAGATTTAGAATCAAAAAATGATGCTCAAAGCTTGCGTATAAGACGTTACCTTGCAATGCCCGACCTCTCTCGCGCTTCGGGTAGCCCAATTGCTGAAATCGTCAAGCGCATTTTAGACTGTCCATATTTTAAGGATTTGGATATAATCAAAATTCCAGAAATCGTGCCAGCAAGAATAAGTTTTGATTTGTTCGATTTTCCCACCAATCATCCCGCGCGTAGCAAATCTGACACTTATTATGTAGATGAAGATCACATTTTGCGCACTCACACGACAGTTATGTGGTATTACTATCTAGAGGACGAAAAAATTAAAGAGAAAATTAAGAAACAGGAAACAATCGGGTGTTTTTCTTTTGGTAAGGTATATCGCAAAGACGAGATTGACAACAAACACATGAATGTTTTTCATCAAATTGATGGCTGGTATCTCGTGCCAAAAACAATGAAAACTGTCACTCAAAAAGATCTGGAGGATGCTCTTGGAAACATTGCCAAGGCAGTATTTGGTCCGGAAACTAAGTATCGGCTCAATACAGATACTTTTCCTTACACAGATCCATCTTTGGAAATGGAAGTGAAAATTGATAACAAATGGATAGAAGTTGTTGGTTGCGGAGTAGTTAAAGGATCAGTTTTAGAAAAACTTGGTGTCAATTCAAAGAATTACACGGGCTGGGCTTTCGGCTTTGGACTAGAACGTCTAGCAATAGCTAGTATGAATTTACCGGACATTCGTTTGCTTTGGTCCGACGATGAGAGAGTAAAAAGGCAACTCAAGCTTGGACATAAATTTGTCGAGGTCAGCAAATACCCGCCGATTACGCGAGATATTTCTTTCGTAGTGGAAAATGATTTTGTGCCGAATGATTATTTTGATTTCGTGAGGGAAATAGCCCCGGAAATTGTAGAAGAAATAAAACTTTTGGATAAATACGAAAACGCGGAAAAATGGGGCGTTGGAAAAATAAGTTATGCTTACCGCATCACCTACCGCTCTTTAGAGAGAACTCTCACATCCGAAGAGATAGATGAGATTCACAAGAAACTAGAAACAGAAACTGCTAAAATTTTTGGAGCGGTAATTCGCTAAAAATTTCCTAAGATGAAGGCAAAGCTCTTCTACCTACCATTTTACATCTCTTCTTAATTCATCTGCATCGGACATACAATTTATTTAAATTAAACCAATAACACTACCATTATACCAAATCAGCCTCGACAAGGCTAATCTTCCGTCCATTACGACTCAAAACACAACCATTGGTTTTTGGAGGCTTAGCCTCCAAAAATACAAAAATAGTAAAAAACTATTTTTTATAAATCTCGGCCATTTTGCAATATTCGCATTCCGTTACCTTACCATAAGAGTTATACCGACAAGACCGGTTTACCCATTCGCCCTTCTTGACTAATTCGTCATAATCATATATGTCTTTTATCAAAAGCTCAATTTCTTCCGATGTAACCGCGTGAGTATAAATCATTTCTTTTGGATCTTTCGCTTCTAGGTATTCCAATCTGCTTTCAGCAACTTTCACTTTCCCCCATTTCGGTGTACCGGATAAAAGATAAGTATACATAGCGAGCTGGCGAGCCAGATTTGAAAGTCTTCCTTCATCGTCGCGTTTTTCTATATCAATTTTTTTCTTCGGACTGCCTGTCTTGAAATCCGTCACCCGCACATTTTTGCCTCCTAACTTTTCGATAAGGTCAATCCGCCCGTAGATAGAGAGATGCGGAAATCGCTTGTCGGTAAAAGAGACAGGCTGTTCATTTTCCCTGTCTTCCGTAATTTCCTTTAATCTATTTTTAACCCAGAAAGACACTACCTTCGCTACCTCTTTTTCTTCAGGAAGAATTACCTTTTTTAGTTTTAAAATTTTATCAATGGCCTTGTGTACTTTATCTCCGAATTCGAGGCTTTCGGTCTTCAACCCCGGGAGCTGAAGCAAACTTCTGAAATACCATTTCCATGGACACTCAAAGAAATTATTCAGGAGAGACACCGACACCTTCCTGCTTTCGTAATCCTGAGCCACAATTTTTTTCAAATCATCCAGACTGGTGTGTTTTTCTTTATTTTTTTCATTCTTACCAGGACCTGCGACATAAGCTCTCGGATCATTCTTTAAAATATTTTTTTCCGTTTCTTTGGCGGATTGCTTTTCAAAATCAGACGATATATCCGAGACTATATGCGCAAGCTCTTGGTCGCTTCCGGTATATGAAAAAAGCGAGAAAGAAATAACGCAAAATCTCTTGGCTCTCGTTATGGCCACATATAATTCCCGTTTCAGAACTTCCATATTTCTTTTTTCTATTCTTTCATCAAACGA
Source organism: Candidatus Nomurabacteria bacterium RIFCSPHIGHO2_01_FULL_41_71 (assembly GCA_001785355.1). Lineage (GTDB taxonomy): Bacteria > Patescibacteriota > Minisyncoccia > Phycocordibacterales > UBA9973 > UBA9973. Next base: position 32,705 of record MFTQ01000010.1, read on the forward strand.
TTCCGGGAGAGCAAAGCCTCCATAATGTCTGCTAAAAAAAGATTTTTGGTCCATGTGCCCTATCCAAACATAATCAAATTCTAGCCCTTTGGATCCATGAAGAGTGAGAACTTTCACTCCATCGTCCGGAGAAAAAACGGCAAGCGGTATGTCTTCTCCGTAAATTTCCATTCTACCCAGAAAATCCAAAAAATCACCCAGGGTTAATTTTGGATTTTTTTCGATCCGAGACAGCGCCAGATGAAGCATGGTTCGGATAACTTCGATCCTAGATATCAAATCTCCATGATTAGTGGCCGTATCGAGCAGAAATTCAGCGCCTATTTTCTGAATAAGCGAATAAATCGGCTGACTGGAAAACGCAAGCCATGTTTTCAGCTTCCCCAACCAAGCATTTACTTCGGAAGGAAACAATGTGGAGGTATCTTTTAAGTTCAGTAGAGAGAATTCCCGCATATTGTTCGCTTTTATAAACTCATGAGAACGGATAGGGGGAATCATGGAATGCTTGTCAAAAATACTTTCTGCCAAAACTTGCCCGTCGTCCGGATGAGCCAAGATCTTAAGCACCCGAATCAGGGCAGTAGTTTCCGGTAGATCGAAAAAATCAATCATCCACCCTCCCGCCACCGGAATCCCCATATCTTTAAGGATAGCAATAGCGCTCCGCACCTGGCGATTCTTCGGCAAGAGCACGGCTATTTCATTTGGATCTATTCCGTTCTTGATCTTTTCTCTTATTTCCATTCCCGCGCATATAATCTCATCTCTCGGATAATACGCTTCCACCAAACGCATAGCATGGCTAACTTTGCTTTTACTTTTTAATTTTTCTTTAGTGATAACGCTTTCAAGAAGAGCATGGGAGGAGTCCAGAATTTTCTGGGTAGAACGATAATTTTCCACCAGAGTAATAAGTTTGGCCTTGCCGAAAGTATGCTTGAAATTCTCAAAATATTCAAGCGAGGCTCCGCCAAAGCCGTAAATCAGCTGACGATCGTCCCCAACCACGAAAATATTCGGCTTCTCTACTATCCCCCATACAGCTTTCAAAAATTCATTCTGCGCTCCGCTCGAATCCTGATGTTCGTCCACCAAAACATACAGAAAATTCAATCTCATTTCTTCCGCCGCCTCTTCTGATTCGCGCACTATGGACACCAGGGACTTCAAGATATCGTCGTAATCGAACAAATTTTTTTCTTTTTTCTTTTCTTCGTATACGTAATAAAATTTGGCGGCTTCAAGCGATCTACGCAGGCTCTCTATTTTCCTTTCCGCGTCTTTTTTTAACTCTCCCTTTCTCTCTCCGCGCGAAGATAAACTCGAAGGATCTTTCGAGACAAATTCAATCTCGCTTTTTATTTCTTTTTTGAAATCTTCCGGAGAAATACCCTCTCTCTTTAAAATAGATATCAGACTTCTGAGATCGCGGAAATATCGGGAGGAATCGGATCGGGGCCGTATATGCTCCCAATCATTCTCATATAATATATCGTCAAAAAGCGAAACAGCATCCTTCTCATCCAAAAGTTTAGGTTCCTCCCGCAGACCCAGCGCTTGAAAATATTTACCAAGCATATCCATACCGAAACTATGAAAAGTCGCCACCTTTACTTTGGAGGCTTCCGAGCCGATATATCGGCGCAAGCGTTCGCGCATGGATGCCACCGCGGAATTGGTAAAAGTCAGGCACAGAATGCTGTCAGATTTGGTATCCGTTTTTTTCAGAATATTCCCTATGCGAAGAGCAAGCACCTGGGTTTTGCCCGTGCCCGGACCGGCCACCACCATTACCGGACCCTCTATCCAATCCACCGCCTCCTTCTGCCTAGAATTTAATTTCTTGTATTCTGTTTCAAAAGTTTTATTGTTCATTCTGAAGTTCACTTAAAATTATATCACTAACACAAACTAGCCGCCGATCCGATAAATGGCGGAGAAACGGACGGCCCGTATTTGCATTTTCCCAATTGGCGGTACTTTTTGGTTAAAATCCGAACCTACTTTGACGAACATCCGGACGAGGACTGAACCGCCCCGCCGCCGCTCGCTCCGCTCGCGTGCCCCGCAGAAAAAGGTTCTCCGCTATTTCTGATTTGCGCGCGCCGGATTTTTTCTTCTAAAAGGATGAGAACATTTTTCTGCGGGTCTCTGCCCTCAATGATTCGGGCAGGCGGCGGGGTCTCGGACGGCTCGCAGGCAAAAAGTTTCCTCCCCCCAACCCCCTCCACTTTTTGCCTACTCGCCTCAAAATTATTGAATCGGC